>DATHKA010000563.1:0-26079 GCA_035489615.1 Chryseolinea sp. | reverse complement strand
TTTCACCTTTAATGGATCCCACAGCACCGGTCACGTCTTTATGTTCCTGCACCCCGTAGCCGACAACCACCACCTCGTTCAAAGTCAGTATGTCAGTTTCCATTACCACATCGATGGTCGACTGGTTCTCGACGGCCAGCTCCACGGTATTGTAACCGATAAATGAGAACACGAGAACATTTTCACCCTCTGTAATATTCAAAGTATACTTCCCGTTGCTGTCGGTGGTTGTGCCGCGTGTCGTGCCCTTAACCAAAACGTTCACGCCTGGCAGGGCGCCTCCGTCATCGGCTGTGACAGTTCCCGATATAATTAAGTCAACGGGCACACGAAGTGACGCGGGCGAATTCATGGCACGAGGTTCATAGCCGCTACCCAGACCATCTCCAATCGTGGGTGGTACGCTCAAGGCAGCGCTTTCCTTTTGGTTTGCCCGGGCCTTCGCCAGGATGAGATAATTGTACCGGTCGATTCGCTGAAACGTCATTTGAAAATTCGTCAGCAGGCGCGCGAGTACTTTCTCGAGTTTTTCGGACTTGCTCCAATTAAACTTGTCCTTCACGTAAACGCCATACAACACGTCGTCGTCGTAGTTAAAACTGACGTGATAGGACTTCTCCAGCGTCGTCAGCACCTCCTTGAGTGCCGTTCCAGGCGCATCAGCAGCGGGTTGCGCCAAGGCCCGGCCAGCCGGATGTTTCGCGCTGGCATACTGCCCATAACTAACAGGCGGAGAGACGGCTACCAGCATGATTGCTAAGAACAGCCACGGTGCAGATCTTTGTAAAAACTTTTTCATACTTTTGGAATAGGTAATTATTTAGACAATCCCAGGCAGCTCTTCATGGCAGTGAAGGCTGTTTGGGTTTTTCTTTTTTGTTTTGAATCGTTATCACGTTTGCCGACTTCCGGATATCCAATTCAAAAACAATCGAAAGCTTTTCAAATAACTCGTCCAGGTTCTCACTGGAGCACGTACCGGTAAACTTCCGGTCGGCAAGCCCCCGATCATCCAGAACAACCTTGTAGCCGTAGTTATCTTCCAACACTTGTGTGAGCTCTAATAAGGAAGTGCGTGAAAACACCAACCTGTTATTCTTCCACGCCGAATAATTATCGGTATCTACTTTCTTCTTCACGGTTGTTTCGTGGCTACCCGCGAATTCCACCAGTTCACCCGGTGTCATTACCATGGGCGCGCCACTCATGTCAAGTTTAACCTTGCCTTCCTGCAGTACCACCCGTGTTTTGCCCCGCCGGCTGTTGACGTTGAATTTTGTGCCCAGCACTTCAACATCCAATTCATCGGTTTGCACAATGAAATTGCTTTGATCCGCCTGGTGAGTAACGGCAAAGAACCCCTCCCCTTTTATGAAAACCACTCTATGGTGTCTGGTGAAATCGCCAGGCGTGTAACGCAATTCTGAATTTGAGTTAAGCGTTACTTTCGTGCTGTCGGGAAGGAAAAGCGCCCGTGATTCACCGTAGGTGGTTCTTATCGAAACCGTAAGAAAGTAGCGATAGTAGGTAGCTCCTGCCATCACGAGCAGCAGCAAAGTCGCGGCAACCTTATAAACCAGGTGTAAGCTTCGTCCCGGTGAGGCTAAAGGATGCGCTGTAAGATCCGGCGTCGCGTTCCCGCGGTTTATGCCATCCCACAATTCCACGAACTTTCCTTCGGGAAGCGTATCCTCCCTGAAGTCAAGCTGCAAAATAATTTGACGGGCCTCATCGATGTTTGCTGTACACGATGGATGCTTCGACATGAAGGCATTCCAAAAAGCAAGGTGTTCCTGCTCCGGAGACTTCACCCATTTGATGAAGAATGGATCGGCCACGAAATCCTCTACCTGATATTTTGTATAATCTGTTGACAAGGCTGTGCGTTGAGGTACTTTGAATACTTGCTAAGAGCATACTTTCAGAAGTTTTTCCCTGCCTGCCTTCAAGTTTTTTTTCAAATAGCCGTCGCGTGGTGGATATCGCCGATTTTAAGCGCAAGCGTTTGCGAATTCGAAAACGATTTTTAATATTTGATATATTCTCTGCATCTGCTTGAGCCACACCCTCGCCAACATACACGATCCAAGTCACGATTTTGCCTCCCGGCGCGAGGCGGAAGTTTGGTCAAATCTCAAAGCCGGTGACAAAAACGCACTTGCCTTTTTCTACACGAAATACCTGAAGAGCCTCTACAATTATGGCATGAAAGTGAGCCGCGATGCGGGCCTTGTGGAGGACTGCATTCAGGATCTGTTTATTGGAATATGGAATTCTCACAGCCGGCTGGGAGATGTAACGAATGTGAAATCCTATTTATATAAATCACTGCGAACGAAAATCATTTACAAACTTTCACTGCTTTCCAGGACGCCGCTGCGGGACATCGACAGTTTCAACTTCGCGTTATCTCATACGGCTCATTATATCACCCAGCGCGTTAATGCCGACGTTAGTGATAAGATCAGGCAATTCATCGAAACGTTATCACCCAAACAAAAGGAAGCCATCTTCCTCATCTACTACGAAGAACTTTCGTATGAAGAAGCGGCAACCATTATGGATCTGAAGGTAAAGACCGTATACAACCTCATTCATCTCGCGATCGCCAAGTTGCGCCAAAACAAAACCAGGCTATCACCTTCGGTCTTGTTCTCGCTGTTTTAATGTCGTGACCGGTTTTGCCAGATCAACGTCAGTGATCGCTTCTCTCCCTTTGCATTCGTAACTATACATTCGCGCGTACCGAGTGGCAATAAGAAATTCCGGCTCCCTTGCGAGAGATATCCGTTGCCATAATAGGCTTCCCTGCGTTGCTTTGCTCCGGAAGGCAGCGTAATGTCGACCGACACATCGTCCGCCCGAAGTTTAATCACAACGCCCGCAGCATATTGCTGCTCAAATGCCTGCAAGCTGTCTCGGTTGTTAGTCACCAGCCATAGCGGCCTTCCCGAGACCGTGTTTATCATGGCCAGACCCTTGGCATCTTTATCTGCAAAGAAACCGGACTCCGCTATCTTCGTCACCGTAAACATTCCCTGTCCGTCTCCCAGCAAACATGTCCCCACACCGGCATCATAATATCCTCCTGACGTTTCCGCTGCATAGCTGTTTCCAACGCCAATGATATCCAGGTTTCCATCGAGATTCACATCAGCAATAGCCAATCCATAGAGCGGTGCGAACTGTGCCTGCACAGGAAGCGCACGTAGTTCGAACGCTCCGTCGCCCAGATTCACCAGCAGCGACGAAGACAAACAGGTGGCTTTGAAAGTCAACGCGTCTTTCAGGTAATCAGCGGGAAGCAAATCCGTGAATGACATGCGACCATACGCAGCATAGCTCGGAAGGCGACGGCGGAAGTAAACCATTTGTTCGGTCATCGACTCCCGGTAGTGCGTGGGGTATTCCTTCCCTTGAATATATCGCGTCACGATAGGATCCACAGTGCCATTATCGTCGAAGTCTTTCGCATAGAGCGTCACAGGTTCGCGATCGGTCGCCTGAAAGAGGGAGTTTAGTCCCAGGTTCCCGACCACGTAGTCGATATCGCCATCATTGTCAACGTCGCCGCCCGAGAGACTGTTCCACCATCCCGTGGGGCCGGTGAAAACCTTTTCAAAAGATTTGCCCTCGCGATTCCTGTAGATAGTAACGGGCATCCATTCTCCGGCCAGCACGAGATCCTCCCATCCGTCGTTGTCGATGTCTGTCCACAAAGCTGATTTGATCATTCCTGGTCGCTCCAACGCCTGGGATACACGCGATGTGATATCCGTAAAATGACCCTTTCCGTCATTTTGCAGCAGGTAACTTTGCGGGGTCTCCGGAAATTTGGTCGGTACGATCTGTCCGCCGACAAAGAGGTCAAGATCGCCATCTCTATCGAAATCCGCCGCGACCACGCAACTGCCACTGCTGGTGATCGTTGGCAAGGCCTCTTCAGCCAGTGAAAACCTACCCTTTCCATTGTTGAGATACAGCCTATCCTGGTACAATGAATTGTTTAATCCAAACTCCGAGCTACCACTGACGCAGTACAGATCCAGGTCGAGATCGCCGTCCGCGTCGAACAAAAGCAGTCCCATGTCTTCCGGTGATTTTGCCGGCAATGAGTCCGTCCCAAAAGAACCAGTAGCCTGCTGTAAGTATAGGCGTGCTGCGCGGCGGGCGGGGCCACCCACAATAAAGTCTTCAAGTCCATCTCCGTTAATGTCGCCGACGGCCACGCCGGGTCCCTCCTGAGAATACTTGTGCAGTAGCAGCGGCTGACCTTGCTTGTAATCGACAAAATCCTCCTCTTCCGCGCGATGATTAATGTTGAAGGTTGCATGTTTTTCTTTGAACAACATGCCCGACATTCTCGCGCGACTTTGGACGAATTCCGGTTGCGCCGCGCTGTCCTCATAGAAAGTTACCAGTTCATCACACGCCAACTTCGTACGCAATTGTGTCGCTCCCCCGGGCCAAACGATCCTGACAGAATCAATCTCGCGGGTTTTTCCCAAACCCAGGTGTTCGACGGCATCCACCGAAGATTGATAACCTCGCTGCAACTGGTGTTCAGCATACTGTGTGACGGCTCCTGTGTATATCCAAATTTTCGCCCCGATTCCCGCAAGGTTACCGCGTTTTCCGCTCAGCTGAATGCGTAGAAAATGTGAATCCTCCCGTTGTTGTACAAGGTGGTTCTCATACACAACGGCCTCCTCATTAATATTGTTGACAACGAGGTCGAGGTCACCATCATTATCGAGATCAGCGTATGCGGAACCCGTTGAATAGGCGGCATCAGTCAGTCCCCAAGGTATGGCCTGGTTGGTGAAAGTAAGATCCCCGTTGTTTTGAAACAGGCAATTGGGCTTCTTTACGCCTTCCAGCTGTTCCAATGCCGCGCGCGCCTTTTTTAGTTTGTCGGACGATGTGCCGAATCGCTTGGCTTCATTGCTGTACGATACAAAATCAAGGTCGGTGATGTCCTTTCTAAATCCGTTCGTGATAAAAAGATCGCGATAAGAATCGTTATCGATATCGGCAAGCAAGGCCGACCAACTCCAGTCTGTGGCATTGACACCCGCCAGATAACCAATGTCACTGAAGCTTTGGTTACCGTTGTTCAACTGAAGAACATTTCGCACGTATTGCGGCTGATATCCCTTGCGCAGGTTCAGCTGAAACCGGTCGTACGGATTATTTGAAAACATGGCTTTCTGACGGAGGTTGTCTTCAGGCATCATATCCAGCGCGATGAGGTCGTTGAGCGCGTCATGATTGATGTCAGCCATATCGACGCCCATGCCGTCGTGCTCCTGATGCTTGACGTATCGGTCAATCGAGTTCGTGAACGTTCCATTCTTATTGTTGATGTACAAATGGTCGTTGGCCATAAAATCATTCGCTACGTAAACATCCGGGTAGCCATCCCGGTTGATGTCGTTCACCACAATCCCCAGTCCCCACCCGTCGGAAAGAATGCCGGCGGGTGCGGACACATCTGTGTACGCAGGCATCCCACCGATCATACCCTCATTCCTGAAGAGCTTGTCAACGCTGTTTCCGGTGCCATCATGTCGCTGCCCGTACGGGGTATTCCGATTGTATTGCTCAACGTAATTCGTCAAAAGGTAAACGTCCAGATCACCATCGAGGTCGTAGTCGAGAAATACGGACTGTACACAATAGCTTGTATCGGCCAGGCCTACCGTTGCCGCCATCTCTTTGAAGGTGGGTGTGCCGTCGTTGCTTATTCCCTGATTGACGAATAGTAGATTGGGAGATACCGGCCAACCCGTGGGACGTGCGGTAGAAATGTAAAGGTCTATCAGGCCATCCTGATTGATATCTGTAATGGCCACCCCCGTACACCAGGCCGTGGTGACGATTCCGGATTTTTCCGTGATATCCTCGAATTTGAGACCGCCCCGGTTGAGATACAAGCGACTGGAGACGGTATTACCCGTAAACAAGATATCCTGCAGTCCGTCACCGTTCACATCTCCTATGCCGACACCCCCGCCGTTGTATAGATACTCGAAGGCCAGAATATTGAGACTGTCTGTTTCCTGAATGGCATTGTTGAAGGTGATGGCACTGTGACTGGCCGGGACCGCGCTAAACATTTGCTGTTCCGCCGGGCGCGAGCACCCGAATGCGAAAGCCACCAGTAATAACGGGAGCGGGGCTCTCAAAGAAATTTGTATCCGAACGAAGAAATCCAATTAAATACAGAGAGGATATTTCGGCTCATTTATCCCGGCCCGGAAGCGTCTTTTTTTTGTAAATTGACGAGGCTGTCACGCTTCATTATCGCGCCCAGGTGAGAAAGGCGGCGATCACCAGTCCGGTCAATAGTTTAAAAGGGGATTGATCCGACTATTCCTGCAAACGGTCCATTACAGCCTGCTTGTATAGTCTTCCAATGGGAATTTCATGACCCGCCAGCTGCACGGCGACACCGTTATAGCCAGAAATCTTATCAAAAGATACCATATAGGACCGATGGACCCGTACGAATTTATAGTCTGACAATAGGTTCTCCATCGCGCTAATCGACTGCTTTGCCAGAATATATTTGCCTGTGCCCAGGAAGACTTTCACATAGTCTTTCCAGCTCTCGATATACAGGATATCATTGACAAAAATCTTCTTCATATCACGATCGACTTTCAAATAGATAAATGACGTAGAGCGGGGGGGTTCGCTATCGGCGACAAAGTCTGTATCGCGGCCCATGAGCCGGTTAAGCTTCGTGACGGCCTTGAAAAACCTTTCAAACGAAACAGGTTTTACGAGGTAGTCGACTGCATCGAGTTCAAAGCCATCTACGGCAAATTCCCGGTATGCCGTGACAAATATGACTTTGGGAGGATGGGAAAGGCTCTTCAGAAACTCCGTTCCGATGATATGGGGCATCTTGATATCCAGGAAAATAACATCGACGGCCTTGTGTCGCAGTACATCAAGCGCCTCCAGTGCGTTCTTGCACTGGCCTGCAACCTCCAATCCATTGATTGTACCGATATAGTTCACCAGCACTTTTAACGCTGGCGGCTCGTCATCTATAAGCAGGCAACGGAGTTTCACGACACGACAGTTTGTGGCGCCTCCGACGGCAGCCTCGATATTAGTGGCCGCTGCCTGAATCCGGTCAACCGCACCAACAAAGAAACAACGAAGAAGTTGCCTTCGTCATGCGTCTTCAACTCGTAACTATCAGGATACATGAACGCCAACCGCCTTTCCACATTGCGCACTCCTTCGCCGCAAGCACTTTTATCGTAACGAACGAATTCATTCTTGCTGTTTGCAATTTTACAACGCAGCACATCGGCCTTGACCGATAGATCGACACTCAGCCATGGTCTCGACACGCCGTCCGCCATGCCATGTTTAAATGCATTCTCCAGAAACGGTAGCATTAACAAGGGCGATATGAAGCTATCCTTAATATTACCATCAACACTCCAGGACACCTCGCTCTTGCTTCCATACCTTTCACTTTCCAGGTCGATGTAATTCTTCATGACCTCCACTTCCTTTTCCAGTCGCACCTGATCGCCATTGCAATCATAAAGCATGTAGCTTAGTAGTGACGACAACTTTAAGATCAGGCTCGGCGTCTTTGGGGAGTTGTCAATCGAGAACGTATAAATATTATTGAGCGTATTGAATAAGAAATGGGGATGAACCTGCGCTTTCAACAGCTGCAGTTCAGCCGTAATCTTTTCCTGTTGCGTGGCCATCCACTCGCGTTGTTTGAACGTCCACAGCTTGAAAAATTTGAAGATCATAGGACTGGCAGCCGAGGTCGTCATGCAGAGAGAACTATTCGGCTGAAATCCCTTCCTTGGCACAAAGTCAAATCCCATGGCCGCCTGAATTGGCTCATGTATATAAATCCGATAACCAGCATTGATGTACAACCCGGCCACTCCCCACGCGAGCACAACAAATAAGAACTGTACAATTTTTCCCTTTATCAGCAACTGCGGCACCGCCCAATACGCCATGGGATATCCAAACAAGATCCAGATGGGTGCCCACAACGACAAATTGAACATAATACGCGAAAACGGAACGGTCCCCGAATTCATAATCATCCAGAAGACTGACCATATCATGATGTGAAATGACCAGTAAATTAAATGCCGCCACAGATGATAACGCGGCGAAAATATAAACTCGTTGTATAAAAAAGTATCGAGTCCCTTCAGCAGATCATTCGCCTTTTCCAACACCACATGCAGGGGGTCGAAAATGCTTGTGCGGGACCTCTTCCACGTCGTTTCACTATCTATATGCAGGCTGCGGAGCTTCATGCAGGGTTCTTTCATTAACAATTACGGGTGCGGGCGATTCCATTATTGACGCTTTACCATGGGCCAGGTTCACTGACAACCAAACTGCGAAGAAGTTACCTTCGTCGCTGATCGTGAGTTGATGTTTACCAGGGTAAATAAACTGAAGTCTCTTTTTCACATTGCTAATACCTATGCCATTCTTTCTGTAGGACACGTATTCATTCTTGCTGTTTACAATTTTGCACCGCATTACATCGGCCTTCACGCTAATATCCACAGTCAGGCTGTGACGCCCGAGCTGCTCTGATATGCCATGCTTGAAAGCATTCTCCAGGAATGGCAATAATAACAACGGCGAAATCAGTTTGCCTTCCACAACGCCATCTACGTTCCAGGATATCTCGATCTTGTTGCCATATCGTTCGCGCTCGAGATCAAGATAGTTCCTCATGACCTCTATTTCTTTTGCCAGGAACACTTCCTTCGTATTGCATTCGTGCAGCATGTAGCTCAGCAGCGACGACAATTTCTTGATGAGATGCGGCGTTTTAGGTGAGTTATCGAGCGAGAATGAATAAATGTTATTGAGCGTATTAAACAAAAAATGAGGATGTACCTGCGCCTTCAGCAATTGCAACTCCGTAGTGATTTTTTCCTGTTGCGCTTGCATCCATTCGCGCTGTTTAATGGTGCATAACTTGAAGAACTTAATGGCCATCGGACTGGCGGCCGAAGTGGTCATGCACAGATAGCAGAAAGGTAATGGTCCCCGCGAGAGTATATAGTCGAGACCCATGGCTTCCTGCAGTGGAATCAACAGGTAGGCCCTGAATCCTGAGTCGATGAACAACCCTACGCCACCCCAGGCGAGCGTCGAGAGGAAGAACAGCGTCACCTTCCCTTTAAGCAACAGGTGCGGAATTGCTCCATAGACTAGCGGATAGCTGAACAGAATAAACACAGGAACCCATAAAAGCATGTTGAATACCTGACGGCCAAACGATCCCGGAGCTCCTACGATAACCCAGAACGTGGCCCATATCGTAATATGAAACGTCCAGTATATAATGTGCCGCCAAACGCGATAGCGCGGAAGGAAAATGAACTCATTACCGAGAAAGGCATTCAGTTGCTTCATGCATTACTAAAGTACTGAATACCGGGATATCCTCGTAGGACAGCCGATACAAAAAGACATACAACAAAAATCGGCGACGAACGACGCCATTCCCTACCCTGAAGCCCTTCAGGCGCAATTTCCGGTGTATTTCCGTCACGGATCACGTTCAGCTATTCTCATTTTGACGAAGATGTAAGCGGATGTTACTTCGATCAACCATTCATTTATCACCGAATATAACACGACTGGCTGTGGCGTGTCCGCGCCATGTATCTAGTCGATAATGACAGTTTGGTTACACAAACATCCGGGTTTCGTTGCGTAGAACTTCCATTCTCCTCTGGGGTTTTGCGCAACCACCGGAACTATAGCAATGAAAACATAAAACCAATCTCTAATATGAAACACGGATTATTGATCGCAACCACTTGTGTGTTGTTAAGCAACTCGGTTATGGCACAAAAGTCAGCAACTGACTTAGTGAAACAAGCCAAAAGTGAAATTGAAAATCTCACGCCCGAAAAAGCGAACCGGGAATTGTCAGCCGGAGACATCGTGTTGATCGACGTTCGCGAATCAGAGGAACTACAGCTGGGAAGTATTCCCGGCGCCATCAATGCTCCCAGAGGCATGCTGGAGTTTTATGCAGATCCGTCTCTTCCCTATTACAAATCCGCGTTTGACAAGAATAAGCGCATCGTTCTATACTGCGCGTCAGGAGGGCGGTCTGCCCTCGCCGTAAAGACGCTGAAGGATATGGGATACACGAACGTGGCACACATCGACGGAGGATTCAAAGCCTGGCAAGCCGCCAATCTCCCTTCAAAGAAATAATGGCTTCCAATCCAAAACACCCTTAACAGACAAAAACATGAACTTCAATTTTCTCAGGAAGATTCCGCTATTGGTGATCGGCATTTTGATGGTTTTACCGACTGCATGCAACGATGACAATGAAGCTCCTGACACGCAAGCCAGTACCTATTCGTCGGAAGTTGTTAAACGGTGGCTGGAGGTACAAACCTCCATGCTATACGTAGCAACCGGCAACCCATTTGGCTTTAATCCATCGCGCTACATGGCGTATTGTGGCGTGGCCTTGTACGAGGCCGTGCTGCCGGGCATGCCCGAATATCAAACGCTGCATGGCCAACTTGCTGCTATGCCCGCCATGCCAACCGCTGAAGCGGGAGAGGATTACCATTGGCCGTCCAGCGCAAATGCGGTCCTGGCAGCTATGACACAAAAATTCTATAGCCCGATCACGGCAGCCTATAATGAACAAGCAGTTATCAATCTGGAGAATGAATTAAACACGCAATACCGCGCCGAAGTGGGTGACGTCGTCTTCGAACGATCCGTCGCGTTTGGAAAGGAAGTTGCTGATCTCATTTTCGAGTGGGCCAAAACGGACAATGCTGGTTGGCCATCTGCCTATACCATTCCAGCCGGTAATGGCATCTGGAAGTCAGAAACCGGCGCCGCACCCGTGAATCCTTATTGGGGTTTTAACCGATTGCTGGTGCCTGGTAGCCTGGAAAATGCCATATCGCCCCCGCTCACCTACAGCACCGATCCTGCATCGCCCTATTACGTTAATATGAACGAAGTTTATAAAGTGTCTAAGGAGCTGACGCATGAACAAAAATTGATCGCGAAATACTTCAATGACTCCAATCCCGGCTATCCCGCAGGCGCACACTATGTCGTTACCTTGAAAGATGTGATCGGGCAGTTTGAACCTGACCTCGCAAAGGCGGCATTCACCTATGCAAAACTGGGCATCACCATGCTGGATGCCAGCACGGGTTCATTCAAGGCGAAGTATGAACACTGGACAGAACGCCCTTTCTCGTATATCCGTTCCATCATCGACCCTGCCGCCGATCCGGTATGGAAGCCGTTTCTTACGACACCGGGATTTCCCGACTTCCCTTCCAACCACGCAATCTTTAGCAGCAGCGTGGCTCATGTTCTCTCGGGCATATATGGCAGCAACGTCCCATTTACCGATACCAGTTATGACGGCATCATGGCTGATGTGGGTAACGGTCCGGAAAATCTCGGTACGCGTCAATACGCCTCCTTCGACGCCATGGTGGATGAAGTCTCCATGTCGCGTTTGTATGGCGGCATCCACTACCGATATTCTTGTGACGAAGGAAAGAAGCAGGGAGAGAAGACTGCGCAGAATATCGAGGCGAAGGTGAAGTTCCTGAGATGAGGCACGCTGATGATAGGTGGGGAAGAGAGCGTGTCCATGTCAATACTCGCGCGGCCAATTCCCTTGTCGCGCCGCGCGATAGTTCAAGCCGGATGTTGACCCGGCTGTAACATCGATCGTTACACCGGTGATCTGTCTCGCCAGTTCAGAGCAAAGAAACACGGCCACATGGGCAATATCTTTCATCAGGGGAAGTCGCTTCAACATTGTATCATCCTCCATTCCGCGCAGCACACCTTCCATCAACTGCGGGTTGTTTTTTAAAACGTCCTGGAACACGCGCGAATCGGGCGAACCGGCCGACCGGATGTTAACGACACGGATGCCATATACGCCCAATTCGGCCGCGAGGTTCTTCGAAACCAACTCTATGGCTGCCCCGGCCGGGGCAAAGCCACCGGTATAAGGGTAGGCAACACCCGACGACGTTGCCGTGAGTGACAGTATGACACCGGATCTTTGGCGCTGCATGATCCGTCCTGCTGCTTTGGCGGTAATGAACATCGACTGCATGGCGAGGGTCACCGGCCGAACAAAATCGTCTGTTTTCATGTCAACTAATGGTATACCCTGCACGGGCTTAAGATCGACTGCGCAAAACGAAATATCGACGGAGCCATACTTACTGACCACCCGGTTTAAGTGATCTGTTACCTGTGTCTCGTTCAAAGCGTCTACCTGGTCAGCTTCCGCCTTCCCCCCTGCCGATAAAATAGCTTGCGCTGCCCGCTCCACAGTGTCCGGATGACGGCCGACGAGAAAGACACGGGCGCCTTCCGAAGCCAACGCATTGGCCACGGCACTTCCGAGAGAACCGCCTCCGCCATAAATGACGGCATTCTTGTTTGCTAGCAACATACACGTAAGGGTTATGAGGTTCAAAAATACGAATGTGTGCATGCCTGCCAAGGGCCAAATGCGCCACGAATGCGGGGCAAATGCGCAATTTTGAAACTGCCGGAAACTACTACTCGGCCTTTAGGGTAGCCGTTGGATTGATGTTCGCCGCCTTGTAAATCTGAAACGTAATTGTCGTCATGGCCATCAGGAGCAGTAACAAAGCAGCCATAGGTATGATCCACCAGGTAATATGGATCCGATACTCATAAGATTGCAGCCACCAGTGCATCGCCCACCACGCCAAGGGACTAAACAGGACGATGGCCCAGACGATGGGACGCAACGAATGGTGCGTCAGTAGCCGAACGATACTCACGGTCGTACCACCAAGCACCTTGCGAATGCCGATCTCTTTCATCCGCGCTTCGATCAGGTAGGTTGACAAGCCAAGCAATCCGAGGCAGCCGATAAAAATCGCCAGGCCGCTGAATATGGTCGTGATTGCCAGGGTCGTTTCTTCGTTGGCAAACTTACGGGCATACTCTTCGTCAACGAATTGATATTCGAACGGATAATCAGGGTTGTGCTTTATGGCCACCCTGGATATGGCGTCAATCGCCTCGCGGATGGATCGCCGTCCATTCAGTCTCAGGTGAACCACGCCAGCCATGTGCGCTCCCACCTTGGCACCTTGCATCACGATAGGTTCCACGCGCCGGTAAGGAGACGTAAAGACAAAATCCTTAACAACGCCCACGATGTGCCATGGCTGTCCTGAATCTTCTATGATCTCGCCAATGGGATTATCCAGTTTCATGACACGGGCGGCGGCCTCGTTGATGAGCGCCCCAGTCGAGTCAGACGGAAATTTTACCAGGTCCAGATCTCGCCCTTGCACGATTTGCACGCCCATCGTTTCTGAAAGGTGTTGGTCTACTGCGAACCGCTCGATAACGGTGTTATTGCCGGGATCCTTTCCTCTCCACTTCATTCCTGACGTGTTGCTCATCCGTTGCGTAATGGGTGAACTCGTGCAGGTCACCGACGTCACGAAGCCGGTAGAGAGCAGCGCTTCCCGGTAGGCGGGGAAATTTACTGAAAGCTTGCCAGTAAGATACTGATAGATCAGATTCGCGCGATCATAACCTATATTGCGTTGCTGAAGAAATTTCGTTTGCTTGAACACAACGAACGTGGACACAATCAACGTCAGGGCAAATCCAAATTGAAGAACCACCAGCACGGATCTGATACGATTCCTGCCGAGCTCAAGCCATCCGCCTTTGAAGATGTTAATGGGAGACAGGGACGAAAGATACAACGCCGGATATCCCCCTGCCAACAAACCTACAATCAGTACGGTGATGCCCAGGAAAAGCCAGAACGCCATACTGGTCAGCTCTACGCGAAGGGATTGTTGGATGAGCGTATTGAATGCAGGCAAGAGAAAGTACACCGCGCCAAGGGAAATAATCCCCGCGAGCAAAGCCACCAGAATGGACTCACACAAAAACTGAAGGACGAGTGCCCCGCGAAATGCGCCGGTAACTTTTCGAACAGCAATTTCCTTGGTCCGTTTCGACGCACGTGCTGTACTTAAATTGATAAAGTTGATGCAAGCAATGAGTACCAATATCAGCGCGAGCAGCCCGATCATGCGAACGATTTCGATTCGCCCTCCCGAGGGAACGCCATTTTCGAATTGGGAGTACAAGTGATTTCTCTCCAGTGCATAAAGGAACAGTTCCGTTTCCTCGCCTTTCAGATTCTTCTTCTTCAAGTCGCGGATCTGCTCACCCAGGCTTTCCGCGCTAACACCCCCTTTTACCTTCACCAGCGTAATCACGGAGTTGTTGCTCCAGTTTGTTTCTCTTCCGAAATTCTTTTCTATAAATGAAAAGGGAAGCAAGAAATCAAAATGGAAATCTGTATTTGAAGGCAGGTCTTTCAAAATCCCTTTCACCGTGAACGGAATCTTGTACTCGCCTTGCGCCATAGTAATCTCACCCCCAAATGCCTCGTGTTCACCAAAGAGTTGTCGCGCAAAACTTTCCGTGAGTACAATGGAATTCGGGTCGGCCAGCGCAGTGTTCACATCGCCGCGGATCAACGGAAACGACAGCACAGAAAGAAAGCCAGGATCAACGAAATTTGCCGTATTCTTCAATATATGCCGATCTCCTACCGTGAAAAGATAGGAATCGTTGTAGTCGGCGTAACTCACTGCCTGTTCAACAGCGCTGTAGTCTGACTGAAGAGTGGTGGCCAGTACGCGAGGCGTTGCGCTCCAGCAGGACACATCGCCGCCTTGTTGTTTTTCGCGGTTCCATACGATGTGAACCCGGTCGCCGTCTTGATGAAACTGATCGAAGCTAAGTTCGTTTGTCACCCAGAGACCGAGCAGCAAGGCACCAGTCATGCCCAGTGCAAGACCCAAGATGTTGATGACGGTGTAGCCGGTGTTACGCCGCATGATGCGCCACGCGATAGTCAGGTAATTAAAAATCATAGTTGGTGACGTTATGTTTAAATTCCATTGATGGCGCAGCACGATACCAGGTCGAAGAAACCTGATCGCACTCCAGGTAAGGCGTCGGCGTGCTGTTCCCTCACCCAGCGTTGCGCGCTCGCGTTCGAATCGCTGTATGAGATCTCCTTCAATCTCCTCGTATATCGATGGTGGACAAACCCGACGCATCATCCGCACAGCCCAATTACGGGCAACGCGCGTGACCGAGTCTTCCTCCGATGACCTTCCCGGTGTCATATGAGTTAGCCTACGATCAGCTTCAGTTGCGGGACCAGTTTCCAAAGGTCAATGCGTGCCTCGCGCATTGCCTTGAGCGTAGCCATTCCCGCACTGGTTATCGAGAATATTCGTTTGCGCCTGCCTCCGCGCTCTTTGGTGGCGCCGCCCATGCTTGATTTGATATATCCTTTGTCTTCCAGGCGGTACAGGGTAACATGAACAGCGCTGAGGTTCACGTCACGACTGAGACGAATCTGAATTTCGTCGGCAATTGCAGCGCCGTAAGCATCTTCACGAAGCGCCGCCACCATGGTAAGCACCAACTCCTCGAATTCGCCTAAAAATTCCCTTGCCATATCATTTATTTTTGATAACCATATACTTTGTTAAGTAAATAACATCATTTCAGGTTTTTTACGCAAGGCTCGCGATAGATTTTTTGTCGTTAAGCTTCCTGCAAGCAGCTCACATCTCCCGGGTCATGCGGATAGCCATGAAGCCCAGCACGCCAATCACCGCGACGATCGCCACCCAAATCACGATCGGATTGGTGAAGATCGTGGTGCTTTCCGTCGCCCGGGCTGGTTCGATAGCCTTTGACGGACCTGCCTTTAGGCTGACCAGGCTGGCAGGAATAGAATCACTAAAATTCACGAGGTCATAACGGGAGGCCTGAAGGTCCGGCGCGCCAAACTTCAGCCCATAAGACCCCTTCGCCAGCCAGGCAACCAGGTAGCGGTTCAACTGATCCACGCGAAGGTTGTCCACCTTCAGCACCGGATTGTCCTCGTTTTCGATTGCCATCACGAACTCGTTACCTCTCTCACCACGAAGATCGATCACAGCAGGCTGCCTGGAACTAACGATGAAGGACGCGACGCGATCATAGTACGATTTCGCGCCTGCCTTAGATGGCCTCACCTCACGAAGCAATGTTCCCCGACGCAAAAAATAAGGAGTTCCCTTCATGGATAGTGTGATGCGATCCATCACTTGTGACCTCCCGAACGTAATCCTGATGAATGTTTCCTTCATCGCTGCGCTGTCTGTTTGGTGCCATTCAAACGGCACGGCCGAATATCTTCCCTCCGCTGTGTTCACTTCGAAGTAGCCTGCTGCGGTGATGTTCAAGGGGGCGGATGTTGAATCCCCTATTTCAATTTTATAATAGGCATAGTTACTCATCGGAAAATCCACGAGGCGCATAGTGGATGTTTTCTCTCCGTCGCCTGCGGCCGAGATCATGGACCTCGATTTGAGGGCGTACCAGTTTTGTTTGTCGTCACTTCCCGTCAGGACCATCTCCTTTGCTACGTCGGCGTTTCGAATAGACAAATGAATGTTGTTGATGGCCTTGTTGTCGGGATTCTCCAGGATGATCGACGTGCAACAATTCTTCCTCTGCTCGTATTGAACAATGTGATAGGGACGAAAAACTGTGCTGTAACTGGCGGGTTGTTCCTGCCGGAGCAAATAGGGAACCTCTTTGCCCCCAGCATCCATTATCCGAACATTTGAGAATGTTGCATTAACATCCGGTATGATCTCAGGCGATAGATCGATCCTGTAGAAGCCGTCGGCTTCCACCGGACCAAGTTCGCGTTCCAAACGAAACGACTGCCCGGCAGCCACCGCGCAGCCCGCGCACAATATGACGGAAACCCAAATTTTTATCATGGCGCGTCAGTCTTATTAGTCGCTGCAACGGCCTCATCCGACAGCAGAATCTTTTTCAAGCGTTGATACATGAACGAAACGATCAGCAGCAATACACCCAACGAAATAAAGGCGGCGATCTTCCCTCCTTCGGAGATGCCGCGAATGTCGACAATGAAAAGCTTCAGCAGCGTGAACAGGAAAAGTGAAAGCGATACAATTCGAATATGCTTCTGCTTTCTTTTCAATCCCAAAAATATGAGAATGAACGAAGCAAGTCCCCAAAGAATGGGAAACCCAATTTTGTGGTTCTGCGTGAGGATGCGATCGATACTCTCGTCGCTGCTTCCTAACAACACAACCAGCAAATGATCCAACTCTGCACTGGCCAGAAAGACAAAGAAGATCACAAACACCCAGGCGTAGGCATTGCCGGTAGACCGGTTGAATTCGACGTTCGCGCGCACCTTTCGCAAAGTGATGATGGCCACGATTATCATAAGCGCCAGCAGCACGTAGTGAAAGACGTATCCGGTCGCTGAACCCTCACCGAGTACGTACCTGTCACGCGCCTCGATGATCTGAGCCTGGTAGAAAATAACGTACGCGACCATCGCCAATGCGCCCCATGCGGCAAACGCAAAACTTATCCTGCTGTCGCGAATCCATTTTCGGTCGGCCATGAGCAGGGCCAGAATGAAGGCCAGATTGAACGAACCGATAATCACGTTCTGCGCGGGATAATCAAACCCACGGTTAAATAATTGATACTGCAATTCCAGCAATTGCGACACGTACACAACGATGCCACCGGCAACAGCAAGCGCAATGGTGTAATACCCAACTAACTCCTTGTCTTTGACATGTTCATTTCGAAGAAACAACACAGACAAAACGATGGACGCGATGGAGACCAGTCCTGTTATATAACCCTTGTTAAAGATCACTGCCATCAGCGGTGGCACATGGGCGTTGTATATCTGGCTCCAGTCCATCACCAGGCTAAAGATCATGAGCACCATGAGAACCACCGAGCCGAGTTTCATCAACCGGATCCCCGATTTCTGCGACAGCCAAAGCAGCAAAACGGTTTCGGCCGACCAGAACATGGTGATGTAATTGCCTTCCAGTTGAACCGGCGCTGCGAGGCTCACGAAGGTAAGTACAAGTCCGATGAGCAGGAATACGAGATTCTTGTCGACGCGCGAATTCTTGTATAGCGCAAAAGCGAACACAAAGTTGAAGATGGCCAGGGTGGCAGTGAACAGTCCTTTGTAAAGAGATGCATGGGGTGCGCTGAGGATAATCATACCGGCCGCGTAGTAACAAAATGTATTGCTCAGCAAAATGCTGATCTCTATCGCTTTAAAAGCCGTGCGTTCTTTGACGTTGTTCACGATGTTCATGGCAAAAAATACCAGGTAAAACAACGTAGCAAAGATGAGCGCGCCGGCGATGGGCGGTGGCTGCAAACCGTCGTACGAAACCGCAAGCCAACCGCCGAACAACAACACCGTGAACACATAGGAAATGATGTTCACCAGGTTCCATTTCTTGTAATACGCCAATACCAGCATGCCCACATCCAGGGTGAGAACGTACACAAAAAGCACCACGTAGTTTCCTTCGCCAGTACTTACCATGAACGGTGACGCAAACCCGCCCAGAATAGAAAGTACGGCCAACTCAATTCGATTGTATGCCAATGAAAGGACCACAGCGAATCCGGTTATGATCAGCATGAGCACAAAGGCGGCAGACTGACTGAATATTCCATACTCATGGAAGGCAATGGCTATCGTCAGGTAGAGAACGGCGATACCGCCACCGACCAAAACAGAGCTGAACGCCGTAAAGGTTCGCCGCAACCTATGGGCTACACCAAGAAGGATGCCTCCGCAGAGCACGCCAATGAATACGCGTCCGATCTCACCGATCCAGTCGCGGTCGATGGCATATTTTACGAAAAACCCGATGCCTAGCACGAGTACGCCGATCCCTATTTTGTTGGCAAGATTCTCTCCGATGAATTTTTCGAGGTCGGGATTTCGTTCGAAAAAACCGGGCTGCTTCGGTTTGGGAGGACGCGCAACGGGCGGTCTAATCGCGCCAGGAATGCGAACTACTTCCGGCGTAGTCTCCGGCTGCCCAGGTGAAGCTGGCGATGCGGAAGCAGGCACGGGCTGGACCTTTTCTGCCAAAGGCCGAGGTGGTTCCACGTCGCTGGTGCTATCGGGCTTGAGAACCGGCGGAGGGACACGCGATGGCTGCACCACGCGGGCTTCCTCTGCGGTGCCAGGCCTGGCGGAGGCGTCCTTAACCGCATCCGTGCGCAGCTGCGCTTTCTTCAACTCTGCGGCCAGGTGATCAATTTTAGTGTCCAGTATGCGTAACCGGTCGATGACTATTTTTCTGATTCCAAGAACAATTACAAGAATGATCGTCACGATGACGAATAGGAGGAATTCCATGCGGCAGATAAGGGTGTTGCTAACCTCAAAGATGCCAATTCCGATAGTTGAAAACAATCGTTAAAGGCGCGTGAGCAAATGCCCTGCTGAAGCAGTCTGCGAACCTGTATAAGTCGTCGCCGAAAGCCGCAAATCGCTGTCTGGTCAGCGCGAAAGCCCACCAAAAGTATGAAACGGCCGACGTCAACCATTTCAATTCTGCTGTTGCCTTGAGCAGGGCGCTCTCAAATTAGTTGACAAAAGCAACTAATTTGACAGCCATGCGGCGATTCCTGTCACAGGTCCTTTTTCACCATGGGGGGCACAACGCCCATGCTATACCACGTGAAGGCATACTGGTCGGCTGTTGACTCTATCGCTTTCGAAAGATTCGACGCACCGTGTCCGGACTTCGTATCAATTCGAATCAGCACAGGATTCGGCCCTGTATTCATTTCCTGCAGGGTGGCGGCAAACTTGAACGAATGCGCTGGCACGACCCGATCATCGTGATCGGCCGTAGTCACCATGGTGGCGGGATATGTCGTATTCGGTTTCAGTGCATGCACGGGCGAATATTTTTTGAGGTAATCAAACATTTCCTTCGAATCGTCCGCCGTGCCGTAGTCGTACGCCCAACCGGCACCGGACGTGAATTTGTGATATCTGAGCATGTCCATCACGCCCACTGCGGGCAAAGCTACCTTGGCGAGATCGGGGCGTTGCGTCATAGTGGCGCCTACCAACAACCCTCCATTCGAACCGCCTGAAATAGCCAAATATTCGCTCGATGTGTACTTCTCCTCAATCAGGTATTCACCCGCTGCGATGAAGTCATCAAAGACATTCTGCTTGTTCAATTTCGTTCCCGCCATATGCCACTTCTCACCATATTCGCCGCCACCGCGCAAGTTAGGCTGTGCATATATGCCGCCATTCTCCAGCCACAATATACGCGACGGGCTGAATCCGGGTGTGAGGCTGATGTTGAATCCCCCGTAGGCGTAAAGCCACGTTGGATTCTTTCCGTTTAGTTCCAATCCCTTCTTGAATACGATAAACATCGGCACCTTCGTGCCATCCTTGCTCGTGTAAAAAACCTGTCTGGTCTCATAGTCATCGGGGTTGAAATCCACTTTAGGTTTGCTGTACAGGGTGGACTTGCCGGAAGCAATGTCGAATTTGAATATGGTAGTCGGATAGGTAAATGATGTGAATGAATAATACAATTCCTTATCGCCCTCCTTGGCACTGAAACCACCCGCCGATCCAATTCCCGGCAATTCGACTTGGCGCACAAACTTACCCTTCAGGTCGTATTGCTTTATCTGCGACTTCACATCCACTGTATAATCTGCAAACAGGTAGCCGCCTCCTGTACCTGAACTGAGTACGCTCTCCGTTTCGGGAATAACGTTCTTCCAGTTGTCGCGTCCCGCGTTCGCGAAGTCAAACTCCACGACGCGATTATTCGGCGCGTTCAGATTGGTTTCAACCAGTATGCGACTGCCTTCGTTAGCAATCACGTTGTGAGTATTATCAAAGTTGTCAACTACCGTAACCAACTTCCCCTTCGGATCACGCAAATCTTGAATGTACAACTCGTTGCCCGTCGTACTGATCGCCGCCGTAACCACGAGAAAACGCTCGTCTTCCGTGAGGCCCGCGCCAACGTATCGGCGGGGATCCTTATCATCTCCAAATACAAGTTTGTCCTGGCTGCGAGGCGTGCCTACCTGATGATAGTACAACTTATGACTTTGTGTCTTCGCCGACAGCTGACTTCCCTTGGGCTTCTCATACGTGCTGAAGTAATATCCGTCATTTCCTTTCCAGGCAATGTCGCTGAACTTGATATTCCTGATCGTGTCTTCAAGCACTTTTTTAGTGATGGCATCAATCACAATGGCATCCGTCCAATCCTGGCCGCCACGCGAAACCTGATACGCCATGCGCGATCCATCTTTCGAAAATGACAACCCTCCTAGCCGCGTAGTCCCGTCTTTCGAAAAGACATTGGGATCCAGGAATACTTCGGGCTCAGCCTGTTCGCCCTGGCGCCGGTACAGCACACTGTGATTCTGCAGGCCTGAATTCTTAAAGTAATAAATATATTCGCCGCGTTTAAAAGGAGATCCTAGCTTCTCGTAGTCATTAAGTGCCTCCAGCCGTTCCTTGATCTGAGTTCGGTAGGGAATCTTGTCGAGAAATCCGAACGTAACCTTGTTCTCGTCGGCAACCCAATCAGCTACGTCTTTGCTGGTATCGTTCTCCATCCATCGATAGGGATCAGCAACGGATTCTCCAAAGTATGTATCAACCGTGTCAAGTTTCTTTGAAACGGGATAACCGGAAGTCGATTCCGGTTCTGCCGGCTTGGAACAGGAAGCCAGTAAAACGACAAACATGAGAGCGAACAGCAGCGTCATATAGTTCATACCTTAGGTTGGGGAACGTCCCCTTTTGAATGGTGCCTAAACTATTGATCTCTATCCTCTTATACAATAGCAATTGGTTAGAATCAGGAAAATTGTACAAGTACAAACAAATCGACCCGGCGCTTTTGCGGACGAACGCACGAACTCGTTCACGCCAGGCGCGGGATCTATATACCGCCGCAGAAATCATCCTTCCGAACTAGCACTTAACTGTTAATCGGACGTATCTTTGTCCCATGAAGTATGTTTTGCTGATGCTTTTGCCCGTTCTGTGCTTGTCCTGTAACGATGACGGCGTATTCTCGCTTCCGCCTACGCCCTATGATGTGAAGGCCCTGCGCTTAAGTGCCACCGAAATCGCCCTTACCTGGAAAGACAGTTCCGCGATCGAAGGCACCTACAGAATTCTGCGCGCGGTGAACACATCTCCGTATGAATTGTTGACAACAGTTCCCCATGGCACCGCTATATACAACGATGCTGCGCTTACACCCGAAGCAACCTACAGCTACCAGCTAACTTTGGTGGATAAGAATGGGAATAACAGCGAGTATTCAGCCGTAGCGACCGTTAATGGTCTGCAAAGTTCGCAGATGTCTTCCTTCACGATACCCGACAAAAATTACGGTGATTCTCCATTCGCCATATCGGCTCCCACCACATTGAATCCTGAACCCATCACCTACACATCATCGAATACTCAGGTTGCCACCGTGGGTGCTAACGTCATTACGATCATCGGCACCGGCACAACCGTAATCACGGCGTCGCAGCCCATGTCGTTCAGTTATATGCCTGCGTCAAGTTCTGCGAACTTCACTGTTCACTAATCCTACTTGAAGTTATGTATTTTGGTGGGGTGACTTTGTGCCGTGGAATGGACATCGTGAATGTCGGACAGGAAGAAATTCATTTGGACGCTGAGTTCGACCTACTACCTACCACGCTCGCGAATAAAAACAATTGTCTCAGTTGGTGTAATACTTGTTTACGCCCGCGGATATATTTTATATATTTCGTACCATACAATAACCTGTCATCATGAGCGAACAACCGGTCCGCGCGATTGCCGAAATGTTGCAGGAGTTGGATATCTCCCGGCAAATCCTCAGAATAATATTTGATAACATTAAATCGGCGATGCTACTCTGTGCACCGGACACGCGTATCATCTTCGTAAATAAACATGCGCGGCTGGGCAGCATGACCACCCATGGCCGCGCTATGCAAGTTGGTGAAAGCATCATGAGCTATCGCGTTGAAGGCGATGAAGAAATACACCAACAATTCCGGGCGAATTTCGAACGGGCATTGCAAACAAAGACGCCCATTGTCGACGAACGCGAGATGCACTTCGCCCCCGTAACGTTTTGGATCCGGACCGAATACACGCCAATTTTCGATGGCGACAAAATTGTGGGCGTACTCCTGCATTTCCACAACATCACCGATCGTAAGAAAATGGAAACCTGGACTGAATACCAGGCCAATATTCTGAATCACATAGCCTGGTCTCAATCGCACGAAACGCGGCAGCCGCTGGCAACCCTCCTCGGTCTGATAAACATCCTTGACAAAACATCGCTCACGGACGAGAACAAAGAAATCATTGCCCTCGTGGAAAAGTCTGCCTGTAAACTCGAAACCGTCATTAGTCAAAATGTAATCCGTGCGAACATGGGTTCAACAAACGAAGACAGATCCAGAAAGTAGTAAGCATCAGCACAATTTTCGAACATAAACCCTTGTCATGACAACTAACGGTGGCTTTACCCGGCGTCAATTTATCGCTTCATCAACCGCGGCAATTTCCGCTTCTATAATTCCTTCTATGTTACAGGGAGCACAACGCGAAAGCGCAGCATCAAAATACAAGATGGGCCTTCAACTGTTCACCATCAATTCAATCATTGGACGCGACGTTCCCGGCACGCTCAAGCGCGTAGCCGCGATTGGTTATCAGGATTGTGAAACGTACGGCTATGATCCGGAGAAACGCACTTACTACGGCATGCCCATAGCCGCCTTCAAACAAACGCTGGCCGACAATCAACTCGTCACCACCAGCGGACACTATGACTTCGCCAGGTACTTCGCGCAGCCGGCCGACGAGCTGACACGCTTCGTAGATCGTTGCATTGAAGGCGCCAGCGCGCTGGGACAGCGGTACATTACCTGGCCATGGCTTGATCCGTCCTCACGTTCCATCGAAAAATTCAAGCAGCTAACGGGGAAGCTAAACGCCATCGGGGAACAAGTAAATAAGGCAGGCCTTGGTTTTGCTTATCACAACCACGATTTTGAGTTCATCGATCACGACGGCCAGATCGGCTACGACATCATCCTGAAAGAAACCGATCCCAGGTTGGTCAAATTGCAAATCGATCTATACTGGGTTATGCATTCTTCCAAGCGCAGTCCATCGGAGCTTTTCAGCCTTCAACCCGGTCGGTTCGTGATGTGGCACATCAAAGACATGGACAAAGTATCACGCGACTATACTGAAATGGGCAATGGGTCCATTGACTATACGAAAATACTACCTGACGCATCACGTGCCGGGCTGCAATATTACTACATCGAACAAGGAGGCAATTTTGCGATCAATCCCATGGACAGCATCACGAAGAGTGCCGCCTTCTTCAAGAAAAATCTAGCGCAATATCTTTCTTAGCCACGTCTTCTATGCGATGGATTCCCCTACTCGTTTGCCTGGTTGCGTTCCCGGTCTATGGACAAAAATCAGCTGGTCAAAAATCTCCTGAACTGCCCAGGATCGCCTCTGAAAATGACATCCATAACTTAATCGTCGACGGCAAACCTTTTCTGATGCTGGGCGCACAGTTGTGGAACAGCAGTGCCTGGCCCTTTATTACAGATCAATTCTGGTCGCAGTTCCGTTCGCTGAACGCTAACACGCTCGAGGCGCCGATATACTGGCAGAACATCGAACCTCAGCCCGGGCAATTCAACTTCAAGGAACTGGATGACCTTGTTAAACACGCGCAACAAGAGAACATCAAACTTGTGCTTTTATGGTTCGCCTCGTGGAAGAATGGAACCTCCAGCTACGCACCGGCATGGCTACTGGAAGATCCGGCCAAATACGCGCGCATGAACAATGCCAATGGCGATGAACTATTGATCCTGTCACCGGTCAGTGCGTCGAATCGCGATGCCGACAAGCGTGCCTTCGCCGAAGTAATGAAGCGGGTCAAATCATTGGATCCCGGAGGCAAAACTGTCATCATGATGCAAGTGCAGAATGAAGCCGGCTCGCTTGGCACAAACCGCGACTACTCGCCCGCCGCCAACAAGTTGTTTGAAGGAGAGGTTCCGGGGTCGCTTGTCAAAGCGCTGAATAAACCGGGCGGAACCTGGGAAAAAGTATTCGGCTCCGACGCGCCGGAAGCCTTTAACGCATGGCATTTTGCCACGTATATCAATGACGTGGCCAAGGCTGGCAAGGAAGTTCACAACCTTCCCATGTTCGCCAACTGCTGGACGCGCGAGAACTCCTTCCATCGCCCGGGTGAGTACCCGAGTGGTGGGCCGACATCTAACATGCTCGACCTGTGGAAGGTGGCCGGGCCGGACCTTGCTTTTCTCGCCCCCGATCTGTATTTCGGCAATCCCAATGTGTTCAATGAATCGTGTGAGCTGTACAAAAGAAAAGATAACCTGTTGATGATTCCCGAAACGGGCAACGGCGTTGCGTTTTCAAGATTTCACTTCTACGCCATTGGCAATCATCGAACTAAAGGAGTGGCCGTATACGGTGTCGATCCGTTCCATGCGGACCCCAATGACAAGCGGAATTTTGCAAGGCTGGACGAACGTTTCGATGATATCGCTGCGAACTATGCCTTGCTATCGAAGGCGTCTCAGCAAATCATAACCCTGCAGGATCAGGACAAGCTAAAGGCCGTGGGCGAAGAGCAAGGGCTGATCGAACAACTGGTGCATTTCGACGGCTACGACATTTTGTTCGAATATGGATTTCCCCGTTACAAGGAGAAGGGACGCCAAAGTGGTCGCGCACTCGTCGGGCAACTCAGCGCAAACGAATTTTTGCTCATTGGTTTCGATAGCAGGTTCCGGTTCAGGCCGGCTTACGGATCGGGTTATTCCCATGCCGAACTTATTACCGTTGAAGAAGGCTACTTCGACGCGCAAAATACCTGGGTTCGCCAGCGCTTTTGGAACGGCGATGAAGTGTATCATTCCACGTTGCGACCACAAGGCACTATTTTGAAGGTTCGGCTCAGGCCTGTGAAGGCAGCCGACAATGGAAAAGTGCGC
>DATHKA010000562.1:0-7699 GCA_035489615.1 Chryseolinea sp. | reverse complement strand
ATAATTCGAGGTTACTGATATCCAACGTTAGTCCGGCTGCGTATTTGTGACCGCCAAACTTTTCGAGCAAATCGCTGCACTCCAGTATCGCACTGTACAGATCAAATCCGCTTACGCTTCGCGCAGAGCCAGTGACTTTGTTATTTGACTCGGTGAGTATCACGGTAGGACGATAGTACTTTTCAACACACCGAGCAGCAACTATGCCAATTACTCCTTTGTGCCATGTATTTTTAAACAACACAGTCGATTTCGCAGTTCTCAACGTCTCGCTTCCTTCGATCATGGCAATTGCTTCGCCCGTGATGCTGTAGTCGTATTCCTTTCTCTCCTCGTTCCGCAGATTTAGCGTGTTGGCGAGATTCATGGCATCTTCTTCCGAGTGGGCGTTCAAGAGCATAACCGCTGCGCTACCGTGCGCAATCCTTCCCGCTGCGTTGATACGCGGACCCAAACTAAACACAATGCCAGACACATCGAGCTCGGTCCGTATATCGGCAATATCTTTCAACGCCTTTAATCCAGGCACCGGGTTGGTATTGAGTTTACGAAGGCCATAATGTGCCAGAATTCGGTTCTCCCCGGTAAGTGGTACGACGTCTGACGCTATGCTTACCGCCACGAGATCGAGATAATGAAATACTTCCTCGGGATCGCGATACCGCTGGGCATAAGCCTGCATCAGCTTGAATCCAATTCCGCAGCCACTCAACTCCTTGTAAGGATAAGGGCAGTCGTGCTGCTTCGGATCAAGCACCGCCACTGCGTCAGGGACGTCGTTATCCGGTAAGTGGTGATCACAGACGATGAAATCTATGCCCTTCGACTTGGCATACGCGATTAAAGCGCTCGATTTTATGCCGCAGTCAAGAGCAATGATCAACGTGCAATGCTGGTCTTCGGCCCAGTCTATACCTGCTTTTGATATGCCATACCCCTCTATGTTTCGATCGGGAATGTATATATCACACGCGTAAAATCGGCGAAGGTAGCTCGACACCAGGGCCACAGCCGTGGTGCCATCAACATCGTAATCACCAAAGATCAATACCTTTTCCTTGGAAACGATGGCCTGCTGCAGACGCTCAACGGCATTATCCATGCCTTTCATTTCGAATGGACTGTGAAGTGCATCGAGTGATGGGCGGAAGTAGTTTCGGGCACTTTCGAAATCAGTTATACCCCGTTGAATGAGGATTGCTGACAGATATCGATTGACGTTTATGGCTTTCGACAGTTCGGCAATCTGCTCTTGGTCAGGGATACGCTTGATCAACCAACGCTTGATCATGGTTCAGTCCCCCTTGATTATCAAAGCGCCCTGCTCTCCTGATGTGCCCGCCTTGTTATAAGGTCCGGGTTCTCCATCCTTACCGTTTTTCTTGTTTGGTCCAAGGCCCGCACCGCCATGGTAGCCGCCTCTGCCTGATGGCCCTGCGGCGCCGCCAGTAACCTTAGCGACGATTTTTTTCGATAAAATAAGGTCCTTGAATATCTGCGGCTTAGGCACCACGATTTCCAATGTACCTCCGTTACCACCATTACCTCCCGGTCCAGCCTGACCGCCATTTGCCCCATTGCCACCATTGCAGTGTGTGGTCCCGGGGCTGCCACCACCACCCGCTCCGCCGTGTCCTCCACGTCCGCCGTCGCCTCCGGAAACATCTATGGTAAGCTGGCCCCTTATGGTTACCCGATCGAGATAAAGGAACAATTTGATTGCCTTTGTGCCGTCTAATCCAGTGGTACCATTCTTTCCTGGCGTGCCATTCATACAGGGTCCGGTCGGTGAAGATCCATTAGTACCATTCCTTCCCGGTTGGCCGCTTACTCCTTTAGCGTCGATAACACAATCTTTGCCGAAGCGCCCCACTCTTACCCGGAGGTAGTTTTCGGGCTTTAGTTTGTTCAGAACCAGTCGGGACGAATCCATCATAATCAACGTATCGGCCACAAGGATATCAGAATTCTGAAGAACGTAAGTTTCTTTTGCTTTGATGACAAGCTTCGACACCCTGACCTGCGCATGAACGCTACCAGCAAGCAACAGGAGGAAAGTCACTTTTCGCCACATGAGACAAAATTAATGATTTTGGTGAAGGGCTATAAACAAAGAAAGCAATGCTGTCTCGCACTGCTTTCCTTACTAAATATTGTTCGGAACTAATTTGCGCTTTCAGTCGGCTTATCACCCACCACGCCTTCCAGAACGTCCTTAATTTCGACGCGCTGACCATCGCGATATGGCACAATCCACGCATCCTTAACGCCCATTTCACGCATATATTTCTTGAAAGTGTCGGCTTCCCAGTAATCGCGGAAGATACCGATCGTCAATTTTTGCGGCTCGCCGTCACGGGCTTCACCACCAAAATTTGGATTGTTGTCAAAATACTTGGCGAGGTTCTTATTCTTAAACGCCCCAATCTGCACCTTAAAAACGACACCTTTCGAGAAATCCATTGAATTTACCGGGGCCGTCTTCAGCTGTTCAAGCTCGGCTTTGGCAGAAGCCAATTGACTTCTCAGTTGAGCAAGCTCATCTTCCAGTTGGGCAATCTTACCATCTTTTTCAGTAATGGTGCCCTGAAGTTGTGAAATGGTTGTCGTCTGCGTGGTAACCGTGTTGTCGGCGACCACCTTGTCTTCACTCAATTGTTTCAGGCTGGCAGGGTTCTTCTTGAACTCCTTCGCCTTCTTCTTCCATTCTTTCTTTTCTTTCTTAGAAAGCTGGGCAAAGGATTCCGTTGATGCGATCATCAACGTAAGGCAGAAAAATAAAAATATACCTCGTTTCATTCTAGGTTGGTTAAAAAATTACCTCTAATGTACAAATATTTTGTAAATCCATTTATTCGTTACAAGCTGCCAACCATTTTCTCTGGTCTCACCCATTCATCGAACTGTTCCGATGTGAGCAAGCCCAACTCAACCGCGGCCTCTCTCAGCGTTTTGTTTTCCTTATGCGCCTTCTTGGCAATCTTCGCAGCGTTTTCGTAACCGATGTGCGTGTTAAGCGCGGTCACCAGCATCAATGAATTCTCAAGGTGCTGCTTAATAACGGCCTCATTGGGTATCATGCCTTCAGCACATTTGTCGTTGAACGAAATGCACGCATCGCCTATGAGCCGGGCGCTTTGCAATACATTCGAGGCAATGACCGGTTTGAACACATTCAATTCAAAATGACCTGTGCTGCCGCCGATGGAAACGGCCACGTCATTTCCAATCACCTGCGCACATACCATGGTCATTGCTTCGGGTTGTGTGGGGTTAACTTTACCCGGCATGATCGATGAACCTGGCTCATTGTCAGGAATGATGATTTCACCAATGCCCGAACGTGGACCAGAGCTAAGCATTCGTACGTCGTTCGCAATCTTCATCAGTGATACGGCTGTTCGCTTGAGCGCGCCGCTGAGTTCAACCATAGCATCGTGTGCCGCCAGCGCCTCGAACTTATTGGGTGCCGTAATGAATGGATACCCAGTCAATGCAGCGATTTTGTTCGCAACCAATACATCATAACCCTTTGGGGTATTAAGTCCGGTTCCTACTGCCGTGCCTCCCAGCGCGAGTTCGCGAACCACTTCAAGGGCGTTCTTGATGGCGCGCATACTGTTGTCGAGTTGCTGAACGTATCCCGAAATCTCCTGGCCGAGCGTTAGCGGAGTCGCATCCATGAAATGGGTGCGTCCCGTCTTGACAATATTTTTGAATGCCTTTGACTTATTGTCCAGCGTGGCCCGCAGCTTCTTCAGCCCCTCAAGCGTGCCTTCGCTTACCAACTTGTAGGCCGCAATGTGCATGGCCGTGGGGAAAGTGTCATTCGACGACTGGGACTTGTTCACGTCGTCATTCGGATGGAGCACTTTTTTTTCATCATCGAGTTTGCCTCCGTTGAGCACGTGAGCCCTATAAGCGATTACTTCGTTCACGTTCATGTTGCTCTGAGTACCCGATCCGGTCTGCCATATGACAAGCGGAAACTCACCGTCGAGCTTGCCCGCGAGAATCTCATCACAGGCTTTGCCGATGAGATCTTTCTTGTCGGCGGTTAGCACGCCTAAATCGAAATTGGCCTCGGCCGCCGCCTTTTTCAGATAGGCAAAAGCATACACAATTTCCTTAGGCATACTTCCTTCGGGACCAATGCGGAAGTTGTTCCTGGACCGCTCGGTCTGGGCGCCCCAATATTTGTCGGACGGAACCTTCACCTCGCCCATGGTATCTTTTTCGATTCTGTAGTTCATCGTCTTAAAGTGTACTTTGCGCCAAAAATAGGAAAAGAGGACAATTGATTTTGCCCTGGTACGCCAATGCAAAAATAATTCACCGTAAGAATTCCTTAAACACAGGGAGATAGCTTGTCACGCACAGATTTAAGCAAGAATGAAAGTACGGTCTATTTTTGCTATGGCGACTGGCTTTAGATACAGAACGAACCGACACCACAACCGGCAATGACCCGTGAAGAACAAAAGTACTTTATCGCCCTGATTCCTCCGGAACCATTGTTTAGCGAAATCCATCAACTGAAGTGTCATTTCAGAGAAGTTTATGGTGCCAGGGCCGCCTTGCGCTCACCCCCTCATATTACGCTCCACATGCCTTTCTTTTGGCCCGCACATAAAGAGCAGCGGCTCGTTGATGCCCTGGGCGAATTCGCCGTCGCAAAAACCCCGATCGACGTGCGGCTCGACAATTTTTCATGCTTCCCGCCACGCGTAATCTACGTGGCTGTGCGCGAGAACAAGGAGATGACCGACCTACAACGCGAACTGCATCGGTTTTGCAGGATGAACTTGAATCTGTTCAATGCTAACTATCAGGACAGGCCATTTCACCCGCACATTACCCTGGCATTCCAGGATCTGCGAAAATCGGCGTTCGATACAGCGTGGAAGGAGTTCGAGAATCGGGAGCTGGCGGGCACCTTCCTGGTGGAGGCAATATCCCTCTTGAAGCACAATGGAAAGGAATGGCAAATACACGCTGCGCTCCCTACCCGATCGTCCTAAACCTTTGGTCGAAGGCCACCGGTATGAATGGCAAGTACCGTGGACCCACGGGTGAAGAACCCCATCGCCGCAAGATCATAGATACCATAGAACATCTTCCCAGAATAAACGTGTTCTATGGGCACGCCCTGGCTGGACTCAAAGTCTCGCATAAAACGATCAAGCTCGAGAGTGGTTTTTGCGTAACCGCCAAAGTGATACTCGCCGAATAACTGCCAGTTTGCGTATTGAGGAACGTACGATTCCACAGCCGTCGCCCATGCCTGGCCACCTTTAAGCACGGGAAATCCTATCGCGTGTCCCGTTCCCTTGCGACCGCGCACAATACCAGCCAAGGTCGCTCCGGTGCCGACGGGACAGCACACGTAGTCAAAATCCAAGGGCAGCCCTTCAGCAAATGAGGCCACACCGGCCACTCCCAACTCGTTGCTGCCGCCCTCTGGCAAAAGATAAAAGCGACCGAAGCGCTCTTCCAGTTCTGAAATGAAAGAGGGCTCAGCTTTTGTGCGATAGGTATCGCGGGCGATGAAATGCAATTCCATTCCCGCTTCCCGGGCAAATGTCAGGGTCTGATTCAGGGGCAATACCTGCTCACCTCGAATGATTCCAATGCTCTGTAAGCCGTGCACGCTGGCTGCGGCGGCAGTAGCATAAATGTGATTAGAATAGGCGCCGCCAAACGTTAACAGAGTTTGATGATTTTGCGCGATCGCTGCGTTGACATTGTGCTTGAGCTTCCACCACTTGTTGCCACTAATCCGCGGATGGTTTAAGTCTTCACGTTTGATAGCGACCTGGATACCGGCAGCATCAAAAACCGGATCACTTATCGGTTGAATGGGTGTAGACTGATCGATCGTTGTCACGTATGCTGAGGACTGGTTTGCGAACAATTCCGGCGTTACTGGCGAAATATCAAATGTAGCGGAGTGGACCACCGTGCACAAATATGGACGCCTTTTGTCGTGGATTGGGAGGATTCATAATACTTGCTGATCCACGAAGAATGAAAGGGAATCCAAAATTAATTCGTGATGTAAATATCGCGACCATTAGTTAGCAGAGGGGCTAGATATTCACTAATATTGTTAGTGAATTAGCCAATTAAATTAGTGCAGCATGGAAGAGGAGGAGTATTTCAAAGGGCGAGGCGCTCAAATCAAGACGCCGAATAAATTTCTGAAGGCGCAGTACGTGTCGGAGCACATTGAAGGGCTGGATGAGCCGATGTTTTCTTCACCACAAACACAAGTCTTCTACGAGAATGCGCGAAAGGTTGTAAACAAGGTCACCAGTCCGGACCTCAGCATGATGTACTCGATCAATCCCTACCAGGGTTGTGAGCACGGGTGCATTTATTGCTACGCACGCAACACGCACGAATATTGGGGCTTTAATGCAGGGCTTGATTTTGAGTCGAAGATCATTGTTAAGAAGAATGCCGCTGAACTTGTCGAGAAGTTTATCATGCATTCAGCCTGGTCGCCTGTTCCCCTTAGCGTGAGCGGCAATACGGATTGCTATCAACCCCTGGAACGGAAACTTGAAATTACGCGAAGTATACTCAAAGTATTCGCGAAGTATAGGCATCCCGTTGGTATGATCACAAAGAACTCATTGGTCACTCGTGACATCGATCTATTACAGGATCTTGCCCAGGATAACCTCGTTCATGTTTACGTTTCCATTACAACACTGGAAGAAGGGCTTCGTCGCGTGATGGAACCACGCACGGCAAGCGGAATCAAAAGGCTCCAAACGCTCGAGCAACTTGCAAAGGCCGGCGTTCCTGTGGGCGTTATGTGCGCACCAATTATTCCAGGGCTTAATCAACATGAAATTCCGGCCATTCTGAAGGCCGCTGCTGATCATGGGGCCCTTACGGCAGGCATGACCATCGTTAGGCTGAATGGATCTATCGGTGGAATTTTCGAGGATTGGCTGCGCAAGAATTTCCCTGACCGGTTTGACAAAGTATGGCATCAGATCTGCGAAATGCATGGAGGAAACGTCAACGATTCGCAGTGGGGTCGGAGAATGAGCGGTGAAGGCACGTATGCCGATATCATCAACAAATTATTTAAAGCTTCCCGAAGAAGGTTTTTCGGCGAACGATCAATGCCGGCCTACAACCTGACCAAATTCAGAAAGAATGGAAATCTTAGTTTGTTTTGAAACGGAGATGATACCCCTCTGACAAAATCATTTTTTGACTTAGACCGTTCACATTCTCCAGCTGTCCTCAGCCAGGAAGTATCTACTGCTTGGAGAAGTGCTTATAGAAGTTGACAATGGTTTCAATACCTAGGGTAAAATTCTTTACGCCAAAATGCTCGTTGGGTGAGTGAATCGCATCCGTGTCGAAACCAAAACCCATCAATACGGTGTCGAGTCCCAATTCTTTTTTAAAGAGAGCGACGATTGGAATACTGCCCCCATCGCGCGTGGGGATGGGATCTTTTCCAAATACTTCGCGAAATGCCGCGGAGGCAGCTCTGAAAGGAAGGGAGTCAGTTGCTGTAACAGCAGGTTCGCCGCCATGATGAGCAGTTACCTTCACCGAAACCGTGGCTGGTGCTATAGACTTGAAATGCTCCGTGAAGAGCTTCGTAATCTCGGCGCTCACCTGGTTAGGCACCAGTCGCATGGATATCTTGGCCGATGCCTTCGAGGGCAAT
>DATHKA010000561.1:0-24018 GCA_035489615.1 Chryseolinea sp. | reverse complement strand
GTTCAACATCAATAAAGTCCAAAGTAGCGAAGGCGGGACGGGCAAAATACACGCCATCCACATAAAAGCCTACCCCCGGATCAAGACCATCGTTAGTCAAACCAAATGGAGAACCCAAACCGCGGATATTGATACCTGTATTGCGGGGATTAGACGAATACAGCTGCACAGAAGGAACGTACTCCTTCACACGATTCACGTTGAATGCGCCTGCTTCGTCAATGAGATTCCCGCTGATTACGGATATGGGAATGGGTACACTCTGCGCGGTTTCTTCACGACGCCGTGACGTTACCACGATTTCTTCCAGAAGATTGTCTTCGATAAGTGTGGCCTCGATAGCCACATTGGATATCTCTTTGATCTGGATATCCCTGTATTTAAAGCCCACCGCCTGAATCCGAATGACGAAGGGAGGAGCCTGTAATACTTCAAGGGTAAATCGACCATCTTCACCGGTATTGGCGAATGTGTTGGTTCCCCTTATCAATACAGACGCTGCCTCAATGGGCTCGTTGTTGTAGCCTCTCACGATACCCGTGATCTTGCTTTGACTCCATGCCACACTTGTCAACACGGTGACAAGTAGCAGGCTTAGTAAAACTTTTTTCATGTAAACGTTAAAATATTGGTGGTTTGTTATTCAACACAAACTCAGAAGAAGGGGACGAAAAGCCTGCCACTAGCTCCAGAAGTGTTGTGCGGCATAAAGGTATATAAAGATTTTAAAATCTACTAATCTGATAGACATAATATAATATTAAATGTCTATTGATTTTATAGAGTATGGGATTATATTTGAGCGCTACTTTAATATATACACGGCTAAAATCGAACGGTATGGCAAGCCAACAAACCACAGAATCAGCGGCGCAATCGGATGCTTTAACATCTGGCGAAGTCCTCGTGTCGCCGGATCGTCTCGGTCCCCGACGGCCGCTAATTCTTGCCGGTGCCTTGATCTTGATTGTGGCAGTTGTGATCGTCGGCGTATACTCGGATGCGCTCGACCAGGGTGTCGAGGTCATTCGACGGCTGGACACCATGTTCTTCATATTTGTGGCAGGCGGTTTCGTGGCTCAGCTGATCGACGGTTCGCTCGGAATGGCCTATGGGGTGAGCGCCTCTACGTTTCTCATGTCATTTGGCGTGCCACCGGCAGCAGCGAGCGCCAGCGTTCATACAGCCGAAGTATTCACGAGCGGCATATCCGGCCTTAGCCATCTGAAATTCAGGAATGTCAACAAGAAGTTGTTTCGAAGTCTCATCATTCCCGGTGTGCTCGGTGCCATAGCAGGTGCTTACATTCTTACATCGTTTGAATCATACAATTACATTATCCGTCCGATAGTTGCCGTATACACCCTTGTTCTAGGATTGATCATTATCCGAAAGGCATTTGCTGGCAGAATACAAAAACGCAAAACCAGGAATATACCTGCGCTTGCCACCTTTGGTGGATTTATGGATTCAATCGGCGGCGGCGGATGGGGACCCATTGTGGCCTCCACGCTCATTGCCAAGGGCCGAAGTCCGCGGTACACGATCGGCTCTGTGAATCTTGCCGAATTCTTTATCTCTTTTGCCAGCTCACTCACATTCTTTGCCACGTTGGGCATCAGCTACCTGCAGATTATTGCCGGGCTCGTGATCGGCGGCGCAATGGCCGCACCGTTGGCCGCGTACCTTACCCATCGCCTGCCGCTTAAGCGCATGATGCTCATTGTCGGTGTGGTTATCGTACTGGTTAGCACACGACTCCTTTTCGTTTCGCTGACGCAATAGATTGATTTATCCGACCTTGCCCGCTCTCTCAGCCGTGTAAAGCTTAGTTTGCCCAAACGTAATTTATCTTATCTTCGCGGCCTTATTTAAACAATAGAGGAAACGAAGATGGCGCTATTGGAGAAGCAACTGAAGGTGAAGCGGTCACAACTTCCTGATGCCGGAATGGGCTTGTATACAACCAAAACAATTCCCAGGGGCACGCGCATTGTAGAGTACAAGGGTCGCCGTAGCAAATGGAAAGATGTACGTGATGAAGATGGTCGAAATGGATACATATTCTACATTAACCGGAATCATGTAATCGATGCGCTGCCAACAAAGAAGGCCCTCGCGCGGTATGCGAATGATGCGCGCGGTCTGGCCCGCGTCAAGGGCATGATTAACAATGCTGACTATGTCGTTGATGGATTGAAGGCGTACATCGAATCAAAGCGCGACATCCCTGCAGGAGCTGAGATCTTTGTCGACTATGGAAAAGACTATTGGAAAGTTATCCGCGATAACATGAAGTTGTGGAGCGCTGAAGAAAAAGAGACACAGCAGAAAATGCGGTCAGATAACGCACAAAGGAAGGCCAATGAAAGAACCGGGAAAACGGTTAAGAAACGGCCGGTGGACAAGTAAACCGACTGTTACGAGCCGAATAACAACATGGCCACAATGAGCGTTACGATGATATTGAAGAGCTGCGCGGTAAGAAACGCATATAGGGGACGTTGACTCGTGGAATTAAACAGGTCACGAAACTTCGTCTCTAGCCCAATACTGGTAAACGCCAGCACGAACCATAATGTCTGAATGCTTTTAAGTCCGTCCTTCACGCTACTGATCTTTTCAGGGGAGACGAAAAATGAGAACAAAATGGATGCACCCATAAATCCCAGAATGAACTTTGGAAAGCGCTCCCAAATTATACTTAAGGTGGGCTTCTGAATTTGTCCCCCTTTTGTTTCCTTTCTGGAGTACGTCCAGTAGATGCTGATAGCGAACGCGGCAAGGCCGAGTAATACATTTTGGGAGAACTTCACGATAGTGCTGATCTTCAGCGCGGTTTCCCCTACGAGAGTACCCGATGCCACAACAGCGCCCGTAGTGTCGATACTTCCTCCCAGCCACGCGCCGGTTACCTCTTGCGAGAATCCAAATTCTTTGGCCATCCAGGGCATGACGATCATCATCGGTATCGCAGTAATGAGAACGAGGGAGATTACGTACGACAACTTCTTGTTATCACCGTGTATGGCACCTGCGGTGGCAATGGCAGCAGAGACTCCGCAGATGGATACGGCACTTGAGATCATCAGGGACAGTTCCTCATCAATTCCCAATTTCTTGCAAATCCAGTAAGCAAAGTACCACACGGTCACCACCACCACGAGCGCTTGCAGAAGTCCCAATGAGCCCGCCTTCAGGATGTCTGAAAAAATGACACCCGTGCCCAGCAGCACCAAGCCGATCTTCACATAAAGCTCCGTGGACAAAGCCGCGGAGAACCACTTGGGCAACTCAAAAACATTGCCAATAAGCAATCCTATAGCCAGGCTAAAAATTACGGCCTCGAGGTTTAGGGCTTTGACGCCACTGTTCCCGGCCAGGAAAAGTGCGACCGTCGTGAGCAGGAACAGGATGGGAAACGCCAGCAACGTGAAGCGCAGGTTCTTTCCAGTCAGTACGGCGGCCACGGCCGAGACGATGTAGATAAACAGGAACTGAAGTACCATAGCCCCCGCGTTGGGACGTGTGAAAATTCGTTCGCCCACGTCGCTGATGGACTGCCATCCAAACGAAGGTACCGGAAGCACCCATCCCAGCAAGAACACAACAATAACCGCCAGTCCGAGCACGACCGTGGCCCAATCCTCGTGCATCAAGGGAATACTCGATCCGTTTTTACTGATTTCGCTCATAGGGTTAGTTCATTTTCCGGAAGTCTGTTGCGCGTAAGCAACCGTTTACTATCACACTAGGCTGGGCTCCGGTTCTCGCACCAGGCTTACGGAAGCTTCCTTTGTTTTCTTAGATGAAAGATAAGAATACATGGCCGGTATTACGAACAGCGTCAGCACAAGTGAAAAGATGACCCCGCCCACGATCACCAGCCCGAGTGGTACGCGACTGCTCGACGCGGCTCCCAGTGACAACGCCAGCGGTAGTGACCCTAATGCCATAGCCAGGCTCGTCATCAGGATGGGGCGAAGTCTCAACTTGGATGCCTGAATAACTGCATCGACCTTTGCCAGGCCCTCGGCTTGTTGCTGATTGGCAAACTCGACGATCAGGATGCCGTTTTTGGTTACCAGTCCGATCAACATAATGATGCCGATTTGCGAAAATATGTTCAAGGTCTGACCGAAGATGAACAGCGCCAGCAGCGCGCCCGTAACTGCCAGCGGCACCGTGATCATAATGACTAATGGATCAATGAAGCTTTCAAACTGTGCCGAAAGCACCAGATAGATAAGCAGTAAGGCCAGAACGAATGCAAAGGAAGTGTTGCTTGAACTCTCGGCGTAGTCGCGCGAGGATCCGCCCAACGAGGTCGTGAAGGTGTCATCGAGCAACCTGGAAGCAATCTCGCGCATGGCCTCCACGCCATCGCCGATCGTCTTGCCGGGGGCCAATCCTGCGGAAATGCTTGCCGACTTATAACGGTTAAAGTGATACAAAGAGGGAGGTGTGGTGGATTCCACAATGCTTACTACGTTGTCAATAGAAATCAACTCGCCGGAACCGGTTCGAACGTAAAGGCTCTTAAGATCATTGGGGTCGTCGCGATTCAGACGATCTACCTGACCGATGACCTGATACTGCCGCCCTTCCTTCATGAAATATCCAAAGCGTAAGTTGCTGTAGGCCAACCGTAGTGTCTGCGATATATCCTCGACGCTGATACCCAGTTCGGTTGCCTTCAGTCTATTGATGGCGATTTGTAACTCGGGCTTATTGAACTTCAGATCCGTGTCAACGCCCTGCAGAACGGGGTGGTTACTCGCTTCCTCCAGGAAGCGGGGCAAGATCTCCTTCAACTTCTCGAAATCGTTGTTCTGAATAACAAATTGAACCGGTTGACCCGAGCGCCGGTTGGTGGATATCGTTTGCTCCTCCAGCGCATAGGCTCTGCCCGCAGAAAACTTCGGAAGGTTTTTGTTGACCATCTGCACGATATCCTGTTGAGAGCGGGTTCTCGTATCCGGATCGTCCAGGAACACGCGCGCCATGCCGTTGTTGACACCGCTGCCGCCCGAGTTGGATGGACCTGCCAGTGAATAGATAACGCGAGCTTCCGGCACCGAATCCATGAGGAACACGACAATACCGTCGATATAGGTCTCCATGAAGTCGAAGGTGGTGCCCTCTGGCGCCGACACTTGCAACCTGAACTGATTGCGGTCTTCCAAAGGCGCAAGTTCAGACTGGAGGCTTGCTCCGATCAAAAACGTTGTGCTGATGCAGGCCAATACGATCACGATAGCCATCCACCGGCGACGCATGAAGCGTCGAAGCGCGTGCTGGTATCCATTCTCCATCGCGACAAAAATTTTCTCCGTAGCCAGGTAGAACCTGGACTTCTTTTTATGGTCGCGCGTAAGCTTCACGCTCAGCACCGGGGTGAGCGTCAGAGATACGAAGCAGGAGATGAGCACCGCTCCGGCAACCACGAATCCAAATTCACGAAATAACCTGCCGACAAATCCCTGAAGGAATATGATCGGCAAGAAAACAACGGCCAGGGTAATGGACGTCGAGATAACTGCGAAATAGATCTCCTTCGATCCCTCACGGGCCGCGGTCATCTTGTCCATCCCTCCTTCCAGTTTTTTGTAGATGTTCTCCGTTACCACAATCCCATCGTCGACAACCAGTCCGGTTGCCAGCACGATACCGAGCATGGTCAGGACATTGATGGAGAATCCACAAACGTACATAATGAAGAACGTGGCGATGAGTGATACCGGAATATCGATCAATGGGCGAATGGCAATAATGAAGTCCCGGAAGAAGAGGTATACAATGAACACCACCAGGATAAATGACAGCGCGAGTGTCTCCTCCACTTCGACAATCGAACGACGAACAAACACCGTCTGGTCTGTGGCAATGGTGAGCTGAATGTCTTCGGGCACTTCGTTCCTGATCTTATCGAGACGTCGGTAAAACTCGTCGGCAATCTCCACGTAGTTTGCACCCGGGAGCGGGATGATGCTTACGTTCACCATCGGGTTCAATCGCGATTTGAAGATGGTCTCCTCGTTTTCAGGTCCGAGCACCGCTTCGCCCACGTCTTTCAGTCGCAGGTTTCCGGCGTTGGGTCGGCGAATGCGAACATTATTAAAGTCTTCTTCGCTGAAGAGGCGGCCAAATGTGCGCACCGTGAGTTCGGTTGAGGTGCCGGCAATCTTCCCGGCAGGAAACTCCACGTTCTCGCGCACGAGTGCCTGCTGAACATCGAGTGGCGTGAGTCCATACGCAATCAGTTTGTTCGGGTCGAGCCAGATGCGCATGGCGTATTTTTTTTCACCCAAGAGCCTCACGCTGGAGACACCGGGAATGGTTTGAAAGCGCTCAGCCAGTACGTTGTTCGCGTACTCTGTTAGCTCCAGCTGATTACGCGCATTGCTTTGAACGGACAGAGCAATGATATAATCGGAACTGGCGTCCGCCTTCGACACTTCGGGCGGCGCATCAAGATCACTCGGAAGCTGACGGGTGGCCTGAGAAACCTTATCCCTTACATCGTTGGCGGCAGCTTCCAGATCGACGCCCAGGTCGAATTCGATGTTAATGCTGCTCTGGCCCTGACTCGAGTTCGAAGTAATATTTTTTATGCCTGCTATGCCGTTGATAGATTTCTCCAGCGGCTCGGTAATCTGCGACTCGATGATTTCCGCATTGGCGCCAGAGTAGGAGGTCCGCACGCTGATGTTGGGCGGGTCGATGGCGGGGTAATCGCGCACTCCCAAAAACGTGAATCCGATCACGCCGAACACCACGATGATGATGTTCATCACGATGGCCAGCACCGGCCTTTTTAAGCTGATCTCGGATATGTTCATGAAGCGCGTTCTTACCTACATCAAAAATAATCAAGGCATGGTGGACCTGGCTGCCGGTGAAGTAATATTTGGCCTCGGTGAGCACCCGAACTGGGTGAATCAGTGTTTTTCAAAAGTTTCGAGGTAAGTACGCGCAGCCCTTACGTCATATTTATTGTCGTCCTGAGGCGACGGCCGGTCACCGGTTGGGATCAGGGCCTTGACCTGTTCCAATGCCGACAAAGCATCTGTTCCGGCATATTGAAGGACATTCAGGGCCTGCACCCGAACAAATGTATCTGGATGATCAAGCGCGGCCGCTAATTCCTTAAGGGCGACATCCTTTTCTCCGATCCTGTAGAGCGCTTCGGCCGCCGCTACCCGCACAGCACCCTCGTCATCGCGCAACAATTCCTTCAGCGATGCGCTGTATTTAGAAGCCGTTGTCCCCATCACCGAACAGCCAATGGCCGACCAGTATCGCACCGACGGATCCGGATCTTTGAACCGTACTGCCAGTGTGGCGAGATCTTTTGCATGCCGCGAGGAAGCAAGCGTAGCTGTCTCGACGATCCTCGAAAGCCTGGTATAGTTGACCTGCTCCATTAACGGTCCCTTCCGGGCAAGTTCGTATAGTATCGCTTCCGGAATAAAACCGATGTCTTTACTGGCGATGAGCCAATCGTAGTTGGCTTTTCTCAACCGGACTAATACGCTATCGTAAGCTCTGTTGCCCACGAGATTATGGATATTGTAGGGATCTGCAGCGACGTCGTACAACTCTTCGGCTGGTTTTTCTTTCCAGAAGGCCGACTGCGTCGCGTTGAGTGCACCGGCGCGATAGGATTCTTCCCAGGAACGCGTAGAGGGTGCTAACCAAAGATAATGCAGGTGTTGCCCATAGATGAGGTGCGGCAAATAGTTTCGTACATATCGATATTTCTTGTCGCGTACAGTACGCGACAAATCAATGCGCTCATCCATCCGTCCGCGAAACGAATACCCATAGCGACTTTCTGGTCCAGCATATTTTCCCAGAAACGCCTTACCCTGCATGTGCTTCGGTTGCTCGATGCCCACCAACGATAGTACCGTTGGAGCGAAATCCAGAAATGTGACTATCCTATCCGTTGCATCACCCGGTTGGGTACCGATGAGGGGGCTGAACTTAGGGGGCACACGCACGATAAGCGGTACGTGCAATCCTGATTCAAACAAGAAGCGTTTACTTCTGGGGAGCACGCCGCCGTTGTCGGCGTAGTAGAAAACAATCGTGTTTTGCGCCAGGCCTTGTTCTTCGAGCTCTTTCAACAACGCACCAACCTGTTGATCCATCGTTTCTACTTTGTCATAGTATTGCGCCCAGTCTCTTCTGATCTCAGGTGTATTGGGATGATAAGGTGGCAACGGAACCTTGTTCGGATCGTGGCGAAGAGTGTCTAAAGGCTTGTGCAGGGAGCTCTCATGCGAAACCATCAAATTAAAAACTGCGAAGAAAGGCTGGCCGGATTTTCTGTTCTTGTAGGAGGCCGTTGCACTTGACTCGTCCCATGCCTCAGTCTGATCAACCGTATTGTAATCCTTCTTGGCGTTGTTGGTCGTATAATATCCGGCTTCACGAAGATAACGCGGAAAAAACTTCACATAGGAAGGCACCTCGTAGACGCTGCGCATGTGCTCTGTTCCCAACGTCGGAGGATACATTCCGGTGATGAGCGTGCAGCGCGATGGTGCACATACAGGTGCCGTCGAAAAGGCATTGATGTACCGTACCCCTTGTTTCGCGAATCGATCGATATGGGGTGTCGTGGCGAATGAATTGCCGTAACAGCCGATCATATCGGCGTTGTTATCTTCACTGACTATCCACAATATGTTGGGTCTCTCCGCCTGCGCAACTCCATTCGCGATAACCGTGAACATGAAACACAGACTGAATAATAACTTGCGCATACGGTCTCGATGGTACGTTAATCTACCCAATTCTATTTCGACTTCCACGGCTCTTCTGTTGAAAGGCGATTAGGGTCGTGTACCGGCCGTTGGCGCGCTCACGGGCGCTGCTGGCTGCTGCGGTGGGATAGGAAGTGGTACACAATCTTCGTTCAGGATCATCCACTGTTGTAACCGTGATTTCAAACGCCATTCGATCTCTTTGAAGGCTGGATCGCCGGCGAGGTTTTTGGTTTCATCAGGATCAACCTGTGTATCAAACAACTCGAACATTTCCCTCCGTTCACTAAAGAGCAATCGATCCGCCTGCTTGTCCAGTTTGCCTTCTGCATGCAGCTGTTTCAATTCCAGCCAGAATGGTTGCGCGGCAAAATCAACAGGGAAATAAGGAAGCTGCCACATAGCGTTGTACACAAATTTGTAACGCTTGTCAAATATGGTTCGTCCCAGATCGAAGTGAGCGGTGTTGGTGGGAAGGCCGGAGCCATGTGCGCCACGGACGGCATAGACGTACTCGCGTGGTTCAAACGAGGCATTCTTGAACGCGGGAGCAAGACTTACACCCGTCATCTCTTTGTGTTTGCCTACACCGGCCGTTTCTAAAATGGTTGGCGCCAGGTCTTCACCCGATACGATTGACGTGCTTGTCTGACCAGGGACGATTTGTCCCGGAAGGCGCATGATCAGGGGAACATTAAGGCCGGTTCTGTACAACGTACCTTTGCCACGGAGCAGGGCGCCACCATTGTCGCCGATAAAAATAACCAGTGTATTCCTGTCGAGCCCACGACGTTTCAAGTCATCGAGGATGCGCCCGACCTCGGCATCCAATCGTTGGATCTCGCCCAGATAGGCTGCAAAATCCTCGCGCACGAGACGTGTATCGGGCCAGGTACCGGGTAACGTAATTTTTGCCGGATCGGGTTCGAAATTCCTGGCGTCGAATACCCGATGTGGATCGCTATAGCCCACTTGCAGGAAAAAGGACTTGCCTTTAGGTACACGATCAAGAAACGTTGCGTACTGCCCGAAAATACTGTCGCGGACCGCATTTACTTTCAGATAGTCCACGCGATTGACGAAGGTTTCGAGATGAAATTCGTCGTACACATCGGCCGATTCCTTCACATTACGATTGCCGTTAAGGTGAAAATTCCTCCCACAGATGCCTGTAAAGTATCCCGCTTTGCGCAACAGTTCCGGAAAGGTCACCACGTCGGCTGACAAAGGTGCGGAGAAGCGTGTCATCCTTACGTCGAGGGTTGATCTTCCCGTGATCAATGCCGCGCGGGAGAGCACGCATTGGGGTGCCGTTGTAAAGGCATTCTTGAAAAGCAAGCCCTCGGCCGCCAGCCGATCAATATTGGGGGTTTTAATGTCGGGATATCCGTAGCAGCCCAGAAACGGCGCACTGTGATCGTCTGACACCAACAGAAGGACATTTATGGGTGCTGCTTTTTTTTGTGCCTGAGCGTTGAGAGAAAAGGCGACCAAAAGCGAAAAGAGAACCAGCGCTCCGACCGTTGGCGAAAGTACCCGTCTAAATGCAACTTTTCTGGCGACTGTTTTATCGTTGTTTTTCATGGTTATCATATTATTGGTCCGGTATAACAAACGCGTTACCTAAACGCGGTTCTTCTTTAATAGGGCAGACAACTCCTTTACTTGTTCGTGGAAGGAAGGGTCAGTGGCCAGGTTGGTGAACTCCTTTGGGTCTTTCTCGTGGTCGTAGAGTTCCACACCAGCGTTTCCATCATCCCATTCAGTATATCGCCAGCGCTCCGTACGAACACTCCTACCCATGATCGTATTCCGCCGCACTTGCGTATAAGCGGGCTTGTCCCACCTGGCCTTGGGATCTTTCAGCAACGCCGCCAGGCTTTTGCCTTCGGCTCCTTCCTGTTTAAGGCTGGCCAGTTCAGCCAGTGTAGGATAAATGTCGAGCAATTCAACGGTACGACCAGACGCCACATTCTTACGAGCGCCTGGTGCCGACACAATAAACGGCACTCTGGCCGAGTTCTCGAAAAGACTCTGCTTCATCCATTGGCCATGCTGTCCGAGGTTGTATCCGTGATCGCTCCACAAAACGATGATCGTCTTGTCCGCCAGCTTCAAACGGTCCAGGGCATCGAGCACGCGTCCCACCTGCGCGTCCATAAAGCTGATGGATGCGTAGTAAGCACGCTGTGCCTCTTTGCGATTCGCCTCGCTCACCCCCCAATGAGGCGGTTTCGTGAACAACGCTGCTTCAGGCACATCGTCAAGGTCATTGAGCTTCTCTTCGGCGAGTTGAATCTTACTGGCAGGATACAGGTCGAAGTACCTGGCAGGTGCAACGTATGGGGTATGCGGCCTATAGAATCCTACGGCCAGGAATAAGGGCTCACCTTTTCGCTCTTCCAGAATTTTAATCGCTTCCGTCGCTACCTTCCCATCGGTCTGTTCTTCATCGGGTGTGTTTTCGATGCGCCACGACAACGCGCTACCGAGCCCGCGGTCTGGAGTAACATTCGTAATGGAAGCTTCATCCACCTTGTCGTGCCCGATCGGGTTCACGCGTTGCGTCCAGGAAATGGAATCATCGAGCCCGTTGGTGCCAATCTGACCAGGAACGCCATAGTGAAAGATCTTGCCGACACGTGCGCTGTGATAACCGTTATTCTTGAAAAGCTGCGGCAGGGTTATGACATCCGGAAGGTTCTTCCGGAAATGCGTTTGCAATTCGTAGATGCCCGTCACGTCGGGACGCCTTCCCGTTAACAGCGATGAGCGACTGGGGCTACACAGCGGAAACTGTGTATACGCACGATCGAAGCGTACCCCTCTTGCGGCGAGACGGTCAATGTTCGGTGACTTGACGACCTTGTTGCCGTAGCAACCGAGATCGTTATTCAGATCATCCACTGCGATGAACAGGATATTTAATGGCTGCGATTTTTGTTGACCACTGACGTCAACGCAGACAAGGAAAATCAGGCAAACCATCGACGTGACCATCCACTTCGTGTGATCATACTTCGCATTGGGATGAGAATTCGAAACAGAATGATGCATAAATTTAGTTGGTACCAACCGGCAACGAAGGTCGGTCATAGGTAATGGTTACTTTTCTTAGTCTTCCAGTGAAGGTAAATGGCGATAAATAGCGATCTGAAACAGTCGCTCTCAGGTCACGGCCTACATCGGTGCCGTCGGTAACATTGTTTTTCACGATCGGTGCAAATCCTTTGGGTATCTTCCGTTCGGCGACTTTCACACCATCAACCTTCAGTACCTCCTTGCCGGCAAATTCACCCTCACGGGACAACACATAGTCAAATGCCAGCAAGTGCTTTCCAGGTTTTAATCGATCTGTCGCCTCCAGGTGGGCGATTGACCCGTTCACTTTGTGTGCGAATTGAAGTTTGCCATCCTTCACGAACAGACTGACACCCGACGACTCTCCTCCAATGGCGAATAGCACGCCTTGTTCCTTCCCGGTGATTTCGGCTTCAGCGACGACTGAAAAGCTTCGTCCTTCGTACAAGGGGCTGTTCACACCCACGAGGTTGTCTACTCCAGGGAACAGCGTTACCATGCTGGATCTGCCATAGATGGTTCTTCCTGCGGGCATATCATGGGCAGTAAAATCCTTTAGCGGATAGACATTGTACTTACGCGCTTCGACATCAAATGCGCCCTGCAATTCCTTCAGTTTTTCAGGATACGTCGCGGCAAGATTGTTGCGTTCATTGAAATCCTCGTTGAGATTATACAATTCCCAAACATCTTGCGAGAAGTCAACCTTACTTCCATCCGGTGCGATTTCAGTCGTCGGCACATTCACACCGCCTCCTCCCCGGTTTCCGTCGATGGCGTGGGCCGTACTGGCTTTCCATCCGTCTTTGAATATCGACCTTGCACCGGCAATTTCATAATATTGAATGGTATGCCGTGATGCTGCATCTTTAACGGGAATCGCATAAGCAAGGCTGGTTCCCTCGATGGTTTCCTGCTTGTAGCCATTAATCACGCCAGGCACCTGACCTTTGATCAACTCCAGGGTGGTAGGCAACACATCGATGACATGTCCGTACTGGTGACGCACTTCCCCGCGCGCAGAGATTCCGTTCGGATAGGAAAGAATCATGGGATTGCGTGTGCCTCCCTCCGAGTTTGCATCGGTTTTCCAGTACCGGAAAGGTGTGTTGCAGGCCATCGCCCAGCCAATAGGGTAATCGTTGTTAATAGATTCGTCGAGCTCAGGATCCGCGTGCACTTTAAGCAACGCATCCATCCTCGCCTCGCCTTTCAGTTGATTATCGATGTCTGCGGTACCGGTCAGTCCGCCACCCTTGCTCGCACCATTGTCGCCTAATACGAGCACAATAAGGGTGTTATCCAGTTGGCCGATAAGTTCAAGGTAGTCTACAATTCTTCCGATCTCGTAGTCCGTATACGAATAGAAAGCAGCGTAAACTTCCATGAAGTGGGTAAACACCTTCTGCTCTTTTTCTGACAATTCATTCCACGGCTTTACATAAGGGTTGCGTTCGGGAAGCACAGCATCAGCGGGAATAATTCCAGCCTTACGCTGTCGCTCGATAACGATCTCGCGATACTTGTCCCATCCCATGTCAAACTTTCCTTTGTATTTGGCAATCCATTCTTTCGCTACCTGGTGCGGTGAGTGTGTGGCGCCTGGCGCAAAGTAGAGAAAGAACGGCTTGTCGGCATTCACCGACTTTTGATTGGCGATGTATTTAATTGCCTTATCAGCCAACAGTTCGTTGACATGTTTCTGATTCGGCTCGATATCCAGCTTCGTCTGGTCCTCCCACAGCTCCGGGTGCCATTGATCCGTGGCTCCCGGATGGAAGCCATAGAAATGATCGAAACCGCGACCAGTAGGCCAACGGTTAAATGGTCCCGCCCCACCGTTCTCCGTAACGGGTGTGAGGTGCCATTTGCCTAAGGCAAATGTATTGTATCCGTTCTCGCGAAGAATTTCGGCTACTGTCGCTTTTTCAAAGGGCATGCGCGTATCGTAGCCCGGAAAGTCGATCGCAGCAGGAGTTAACAGGCCCACGTGAACGGAGTGGTGGTTTCTGCCGGTGAGTAGCGCGGCCCGTGTAGGCGAACAAATGGCGGTGGTGTGAAAGTTAGTGAATCGAATACCGCGGTTCGCGATCTTCTCAATGTTGGGTGTCTCGACGAGTCCACCGAAAGCGGTGGTGGCGCCAAATCCTGCATCATCAATTAATATCCACACCACATTCGGTGCGCCGGCGCTCGCTTCCTTATTGTAAGTGATGTGATAGGGTGTCGACTCTTTCAGGGTATTCGCGATCTTTCCGTTCCAGGATTGCTGCGGGCTATGTTGCGCATAGCTGCTGAATGTGATCGCAAGCAAAGTAACCAGGCTGGTGGATTTTAGGGACATTGGATTACTGGTTTATTGGTTTGGTTTGGCTTATCTCATTCCTAACGACGTAGCTGCGGAGGGCTTCAGGTCTATGGTCACCTGATTGATCGACCCGGTAAATCCGTACGGAACGCTATACGTTGGCGAAACCGGTGTAAGATCATCAAGCCCAACGTTCAAACCCTCGTGGCCAAACAAGGTGGTACCAACCTTTTGAACTTTGCCTTCGCCCACCTTTACTTCATTCAGGTAAAGTGTGGCTACACCACTCTTTGATTGTGCACTGAATGCGTACTGCACTTTAAACAATGCTTTCCCCGGTTTCAACATCAGCGCGCCTGAAGACACTGTATAAGTAGACCATCCGTTGTTATAGGTAAAGTGGAGCTTGCCTTGTTGCAGAAAAAGACTGAGACCCGACTCGCGTCCACCGGTAGAGAGCAGAACCCCCTCCGTCGAAGTACCGGGCAACACAACATCTGCTGTGATATCGAAGGAAGTATTTCTGAATTCCGGAGCCGCCAACTCAACCAGCGTCGTATTATCCGGATAAAATACGATATGCTGCCGGCCGTCATAAGGCCTCGGAGGAAAGATCGGTGTAGACAAATCCTTCAACGGATAAATATTGAAGCGCACCGCCTGCTCATCGAACAGCGTCTGTAGCTCCTTCAGCTTTTCGGGATACTTAGCCGCCAGATTGACGCGCTCATTAAAGTCCTCGTTCAGATTGTACAATTCCCAAACATCCTTGGCGAAATCGCTGCCTGCCTGGTGCAACGTGCCCGCCTTCCAACCGTTGCTGTACACAGACCGGCTGCCTTTCACTTCATAGTATTGGATAGTGTGTTTCGAAGGAGCCTTGGCATCGTTGATCGAGTAAACGAGACTTGTCCCTTCGATCCCTTCCTGTTTATAACCGTTAATGGCAACTGGAACATCAGCCTTGATCAGCTCCAACGTCGTAGGCAACACATCGATCACGTGACTGTATTGATCGCGAATGCCACCCTTGTCCTTTATGCCTTTTGGATAGTAAATGATGAATGGATTGCGTGTGCCTCCTTCGGTGTTGGCGTCCTGCTTCCATTGACGGAATGGCGTGTTTGTTGCCATCGCCCAACCCAACGGGTAATTCGCTTTCGAAAATTCCGTCCCAATCTTGTCGATATTGTCAATATTGTATTTGAGTACTTGTTCGTCTGTGAGCGATGGATCCAGCGAATTGACTACACCTACCGTTGTACCTTCCTTGCTGCCTCCGTTGTCGCCGACAGAGATCATGATGATCGTGTTCTCCAACTGGCCAATCTTGCGGAGGTGTTTCACGACTCGTCCGATCTCGTAGTCCGTATGCTCCAGGAAGCCGGCATATACCTCCATGAAACGTGCGTACAGCTTCTTTTCATCAGCTGGAAGCGCGTTCCATTCCTTGATTCCTGCATTGCGTACTGGCACCACGGTATGGTTAGGCACAATACCCAGTTTGACCTGGCGGGCCAATACCTGATCGCGATATTGATCCCATCCGCCATCGAACTTCCCCTTGTATTTGTTGCTCCACTCCGGCGCCACCTGGTGGGGAGCGTGTCCGGCACCGGTAGCGATGTATAGGAAGAACGGCTTTTCCGGACTGGAAGATTTTTGTTCAGACACGAGGCGAATAGCACGATCGGCCAGTAGCGTGGTGAAGTGCTTCCCTTGCGTATCTGTTCTGTCCCGGCGGGTATTCTCCCAGATCTGGGGATGCCACTGGTCAGAGCTGCCCCGGAACGGATAGCCATAGAAATGGTCGAAACCGCGACCAGTAGGCCAGCGGTTGAAAGGACCGGAACCCGTGAGGTCTGTAATCGGCGTAATGTGCCATTTACCCAAGGCATAGGTATTGTATCCGTTCTCTTTGAGTATCTCAGCGACGGTCGCCTTCTCGAAGGGAATAATGCCATCATAGCCGGGAGTTCCTACCGCGTTATCGGGAAATAGACCCATGTGAACGCTGTGGTGATTTCTTCCGGTGAGTAAAGCTGCACGAGTAGGTGCGCAAATTGCTGTCGTATGGAAGTTTGTATAGCGTAGTCCGTTGTATGCAAGGCTGTCAATGTTCGGCGTGTTGATGAGGCCGCCGAACGAACTGATCGCACCAAACCCTACATCGTCAAGCAGTATCCAAACGACATTGGGCGACCCCTTCACTGCCACCTGGCGCTCTGGGAATGATTGCTTGGTATCAGCAAGTGTCTTACCTGCTGTGCCACGGTACGGCTGAAGTGGGTCGTGCTGCGCGTTGCCGGTGAACGATATGGCAACAGTGGCTATTAGCAAAGATAGGCGCCTAAGTTTCATGATGGTTAGCGTTTAGCTTGTTGCTCTTGTGATTTTTTCTGCTCTGCAAAGCGTTTCGTAGCGTACTCAATATCGATCAGTGGATAGATATTGTACTTAACCGCATCGGCATCGAACAACGCTTTCAACTCCTTTAACTTTTCCGGATGCCTGGAGGCCAGGTTATTCAGCTCGTTGAAATCGTCATTGAGATTATAAAGCTCCCACACATCTTTATCCGGATCACCGTCAATAGCAGGCTTCTGTTCGCCGGCAAAAGTGAAGAGCTCAAGCGAGTTGGGATGGTGAGCCGCCGACGCCTTCCAACCATCTTTATAGATAGCACGGTTTCCAAATATGGTATAGTACTGTTGTGTATGCCTGGAAACAGCCTCCTGGCTTTTGAACGCATACGCCAGGCTTGTACCATGAAGTGGGTCTTGTGCGATACCTTTGATTTCCTTTGGTTGTTCAATGCCTGTCAACTCGAGGATGGTAGGGTACAGGTCTATCAGGTGAGCATACTGATTGCGTATTGCACCCTTTTCCGGGAACCCCTTCGGGTAGTGCACGATCAGAGGATTGTGAGTTGCCCCTTCGGCATTCGCATCGCTCTTCCAGAGGCGGAAGGGTGTGTTCGTGGCCTGGGCCCAGCCAAGTGGATAATTCGCCACTTGCGCTACCTCCCTTGTACCTATCTTGTCGTATTCGCCGAGTATGAATTTTTTGTATTCCTCGCGGGTAACGCTTTCGCCGCCGAAGCGAATGGTCTTGGTTGTGACGCCGTACTCCAGTCCCTCCTTACTTCCGCCATTGTCGCCTACCATGACGAACACCGCCGTATTCTCCAATTGTCCTGTGCTCTTTAAGTGCCGGATCACACGGCCGATTTCATAATCCGTGTACTCCAGGAAGCCCGCGTAAACTTCCATAAACCGGGCATACAGTTTTCTTTCATCCGCAGGGAGGTCCTTCCAGGCCTTGAGGAAAGGGTCTCTTGCGGGTAGCTTGGCCGTTGCGGGTATCACGCCGAGTTTCTTTTGGTTCGCGAACGCCTTCTCGCGGTATACATCCCAACCCTCGTCGAATTTACCTTTGTACTTGTCGCTCCATTCCTTGTCGACCTGGTGAGGCGCGTGACCTGCGCCCGTAGCGAAGTAGAGGAAGAAGGGCTTATTCGGAGCCAGTTTTTGTTGGGTCGCGAGATAGCTGATCGCCTTGTCGGCCAATAACTTGTTGAGATGACTTCCGTCAGGAGTTACGTGCTTGTTGTCCTCAACCAGATCTGGCTTGTATTGATCAGTGGCGCCCCCCAGAAAACCAAAATTATGATCGAATCCTTTACCGGACGGCCAACGCTCAAAGGGTCCAATATCCGTGTTCTCGGCGTCAGGAGTAAGATGCCATTTGCCCAATTGATAAGTTGAGTATCCATTTTCCTGAAGGACCTGTGCCACTGTACCGGATCGGGGCTGCAGGTGACCATGGTAGCCAGGATAGTCGGCCGACAAGTAAAAATGGGGAAACAATCCCATTCCTACGGAATGGTGATTTCTTCCCGTCATCAGCGCTGCGCGTGTAGGCGAACAGATACCTGCGGTATGAAAATTAGTGAAGCGAAGGCCCTGGTTGGCGAGAGAATCCAATACCGGTGTGTTAATCAGTCCACCGAAGGCACTCGTAGCACCGAAGCCCACATCGTCCAGCAGGATCCATAATATGTTGGGCGAACCCGGCTTTGCTTTTTTGACAAACTCCGTCTTCACAGGCGGCGTGTCCTTCCAGGATTTAGAAGGCTGCCCGAACACGTTGATGTCGGCGATCAGCAAAAACAAAGACAACAGGCCAATTCTGAGAACGGTTTTCATGAGTGGGTTGTTAATAATATTCGATGAGGATTTTTTTCAGGTTGCCGTTAAACGCAAAGGGCACCTGGTATCGATCTGAGACCGGTGAATTGCGGTCACTGCCGACGTCGACACCATCTTTATAGTATCCAATGTATTTCGCTTCCCGGCGCAGGATGTTTCTTTCTGCCTCTTTCGTTCCATTCACGTAAACCCCTTCACTTCCACCGGCACTCGTCGCCGGCGCTTCCTTGCTCTCCTTTCCGGCTGATTCCGAAAGGGCCGTCAAGTGAAACTTCAATCTTTGACGACCCGGCTTGAGCAGCCTGGACTCAAGATGTTCTATGTGAGATCCCGTGTTGTGCGCTACCTGAAACTTGCCGTCTTTAATGAACAGGCTCAGGCCGTCAAATGATCCGCCCGTCGCAAAAAGCACGCCTTCATCATCCGCCTGGTAATCGACCTCGACAGTAATAGAAAACGTTGAACCTTGAAACTGAGGGCCGCTGAAATTTAACGTCTGGTCTACGCCGGGGTATAATACTCTCTGCTTGGCATTGCCGAAAGCACTTAGTGCGCGTCCACCACTTTGGGCGCCATCGTTAAGCGGGTAAACATTGAACTTCCTGGCTTCACTATCAAACAGCTGTTGAAGCTCGCGAAGTTTCTCCGGTTCGTTGTCGGCCAGGTCGTGTCGCTCGTTGAAATCTTCATTGAGGTTGTACAGCTCCCACACATCGTCTGCAAATGCCGATCCTTGCACATGGTAGACAGAAGCTTTCCATCCATCCCTGTAAATGGCGCGCTTTCCGCGGATCTCATAGTATTGCACGGAATGACGGGATGGTGCGTCGCGCTCATCGATCGCGTAAGCCAGGCTTACGCCCTCAAAAGGCTTCTGCGAAACACCGTTAATAATTTCAGGTACGCGTGCATGCACCAGCTCCAGCGTTGTTGGCACTATATCATTCACATGCCCGTATTGATTTCTGATACCGGGCTCCTTGATGCGTTTGGGATAGAATAAAATAAGGGGATTGTGTGTGCCGCCTTCCGAGTTCGCGTCTGTTTTCCATTGGCGAAACGGCGTGTTCGTCGCCTGCGTCCATCCAAATGGCGCATCCGAAGATGACTCTTCTGTGCCGATTTTATCAATCTGCCTGGATGCTTCAGCAACCTGTTGTTCAGGTGGCAGGCCACTGATATATCCGTTAATGCTCCCGTGCAGAGAGCTGGGACTTGAGCCGTTGTCACCAATGATGCCTACGATCAAAGTATTTTCCAACTCGCCGATTTCCCGCAGGTAATTCACGATCCTTCCAAATTCATGATCTGCGTGCGTCATAAACCCGGCGTATACTTCCATGTACCGGGAATACACTTTCCTCGCCTCCGGACTCAACGAATCCCACGCAGGGACCTTCGGGTCACGGGGCGGCAGTTCGGCATCGGCCGGAACAACTCCCAAATTCTTCTGTCGCTTAAGGACTTCCTCGCGGTACCAATCCCAACCTTTGTCGAATTTTCCCTTATACATATCGCTCCACTTCTTGTCAACCTGATGTGGAGAGTGTATGGCACCCGTTGCAAAATACAGGAAGAAGGGTTTTTCAGGAGCGAGCGACCGCTGATTGGCTATGTACTTAATTGCTTTGTCGGCCAGTAAGGTTGATAGGTGCTTTTTGTTGGGCTCAATATCAACGACATTGTTGTCTTCGTACAGATTCGGATGATACTGATCCGTGTGACCAAGATGCCATCCATAGAAATGGTCGAAGCCTTTGCCTGATGGCCACCGGTCGAAAGGACCTACCGAAGTAATCTCATTGATCGGCGTCAGATGGTACTTTCCCACAGCGTAAGTGTTGTACTGATTCTCCTGCAGTATCTGGGCGATTGTCGCCTTATCGTCGGGCAGTCTCCCATCGTATCCGGGAAATCCCTTCGCCGTCACAGGAAACAAACCCATATGAACGGAATGTGCATTGCGGCCAGTGAGCAACGCCGCTCGTGTGGGCGAGCAGATAGAAGTCGTGTGGAAATTGGTGAATCGGAGACCGTGGTTAGCCAGACTGTCCAGTGTCGGTGTCTCCATCAGGCCACCGAACGCGCTCGCCGTACCATAGCCCGCATCATCAATGAGAAAATAAATGACATGAGGTGCTCCCAGTGGGGGACGCTCTTTTTCAGGCCACCATTCCGTTGATTCCTTAAAGGTCGTTCCGATTACCCCACCAAAGTCGTCAGCCTTTGGCGTCGAAGCATTGGTTTGTGTGCAACTCCTGAACAGATATGCCGTGGTGAGAAGGACTACTACGTTGGCGGCAACACGGAGGGCACTCGCAAGAGAATGATGGGATACCATGGTGGTTACAACTAGCGTGAAAGGGCAGGACTGGCCGTTGCTGATTCTATTGTCACCACAGGCGTGGATTGTACTTTCTGTTCCGATGATTGCTCGGCAACCATTGGCCCATTCGCAGCAAGCTCACTTCCCTCCTTCGATGACTTGAAAAGGGGCCATGCGAACTGCGCATACCATTCCTCGTGATGGTAATGTTGCAAGCCATAAACGTTAGGATATTTCCGGGTGATAATACCCGTACCAAATATGACATCCCAGAGGAAGAACATGTTTCCAAAATTTCCCTTATAGTGACCGATGCCGTCGTCGTTGCTCGCCGCATGATGCGCATGGTGCGTGGCCGGAGTAGAGATCAACCGTTCCAACACCCAGGCTATGGGATGCAGCCACTTGTTCTCGTAAAAAGGCTTATCCCAGGGAATACTCGAGTGCGCAAGCGTAGTTATTAAAGACTTGATGCCCTTTGCAAACAACGCGGGATAGCCAAGCCCAATGTAAACGAGCGCAGTGGTCAGATACGTTTGGGAGAAGAACAACGTGTAAATGATGTTCTGACGGCTAGCCATGGCCATGCCCATATATGCTGCCGAATGATGGGTCCTGTGAAAGCGCCACAAGAACGGCACTTCGTGATGAAGTCTGTGATACCAGTATTGTGTCAGATCATCCGCCACACAAATGATGAGGAACCCCCACCAGAAGGGTACCCACTCGAAAGCTGCTTTGAAGCCGGGAAGCACAACGGGTAAAAACTGCAAACCAAAGTAGGCAACCAATGGGCGGACGATCAGCTTGGGTACGGTGTAACACACAATATCCAATATCCGCTCGTTCTTGTCCCAGTGCTTTTTGTAGAGCCCTAGAGAGAATTCAATGATCCCCAGGACCAGCACGAGCACAGGCAATCCCCATGTGCTCAGGTTCTGAAATACTGATTCGAAAATTTTGATCATAACAAATAGCAGTTAGAATATTAATAACAGGTTGTGTTCTGATCGACTTACTTTATCGCCGGCTACTGGTTGACCCGGTTTGTTCCGTTCGTGATTTATACTCCTTCCAGGGGCGCTCACCGCGCAGATAAAACACCAGAAACATCACCAGAATTGGCAGCGCATAGATCAACAAACTGATCAGTGCATTCTTAATGATCCTGCGAACAATACGCGGTTCCATTTTCATTGGCCATTCTGTTTAGGAGTCGTTTGTACTTGGTCAGTATCTGTTCCCAGAACCCTTCGGGTAATCCACAACCCTCCGAAAATGATGACGAAGGGAATAACGGCTACCAGTATCCCGATGATTATCTTTTTTACGAGAAGTAGAGCATCTGAAAACGTAAACATGATTGTAGTTCCTTATTAAGATCAGGTTCCTTGAACTAGTTGCTGCCCAGTGACAGTTGAGTACTTATGCTATTTTCCACCAAAACTTTCTTGAGCTTCCCGGTAAAGGGATACGTTCCTTTGTATTTGTCCGACACCTGGGTTACCAGATCACTCCCGACACTGACCTCATCGGTGTTCCGGATGTTGGCCTGCGCCTTAATGATCGGGGCTTCAGCCACTTTCTGATCGTTGACATACAGCGCCTGCGTTCCCGCTTCATCCGACAATTCCTTCGCGTCTTTATAGGTCAATACATACTTCAGCGTGACCGGACCCGTGGGCAACGTCTTGGAAACAAGGGTAGTCGTCTTCCAACCCACGTTGTTGGTCACCTGAAACTTGCCCTCTTTAACAAACAAGCTCACACCGCTGAACCTGCCGCCGATGGCAAACAACACGCCTTCTGATCCTTTGGTTAAATCAGCTTCGGCGGTGATCGTGTAAGACTTAAGCGGCACGATAGGCGATGCTATTCCTGAAAGCTGGCCTGCTTCCGGATAGAACTCGAGCTTGGTGCGGCCGTTGCCGACATAGAGCCGGGTATAGTCGAGTTGTTTCTCCGTGCCGTCCTTCAATGGGTAGATATTGTATTTTGCCGCTTCTGAATCGAACAGCTCCTGCAGCTCTTTGAGCTTTTCGGGATGTTTTGTGGCGAGATCGAAGCGCTCGTTGAAATCTTCCGTCAGGTTATAAAGCTCCCATCGGTCCTTGGTGAAGTCCTCGCCTTTCTTGTGCAGCGTGCCGGCTTTCCATCCATCCTTGTAGATGGAACGTGAGCCCATTATCTCATAGTGCTGAACCACGTGACGGGAAGGCGCTTCCGCATGGTTGATGCTGTAGGCCAGACTGGTACCTTCGATGGGTTCCTGCCGGTAGCCATTTATAATAGTGGGAATCTTTGCTTGCACCAGCTCTACCGTTGTCGGCAGGATGTCGATAAGGTGCGTGTATTGGTTCCGGATACTTCCCGGATCTTTTATTCCCTTGGGATAGAATACAATTAACGGGTTGCGTGTTCCACCTTCCGAGTTGGCGTCCTGTTTCCATTGCTTGAACGGCGTGTTAGCAGCCATCGCCCATCCCAGCGGATAGTTTGGCCGCGATGCTTCGGTACCCAGTAGATCGATGTCCTGCAAGTTCTTTTCGAGCCGCTGCGCGTCGGTCCATGTCGGATCATTTCGGTTGAGTATACCCACGAAGGTTCCCTCCTTGCTTGCGCCGTTGTCGCCGACGGACACAAAGATCAAAGTATTGTCGAGTTGATTAACCTTCTTCAGGTAGTTCACCACGCGGCCAATTTCATAGTCTGTGTGAGAAACGAAGCCTGCATAAACTTCCATGAAACGAGCAAAGAGCTTTTGTTCATTCACTGAAAGGGAATCCCAGGGCTTGATACCCGCATTACGGGGCGGCAGCACCGTTCCCTTAGGTACTACGCCGAGTTTGATCTGCTCTGCAAGAACTTCCTCACGATACTTATCCCATCCTTTATCGAACTTGCCTTTGTATTTGTCAGACCACGGCTTGGCCACCTGATGCGGAGAATGCCCTGCTCCGGGGGCATAGTATAAGAAGAAGGGCTTGGCCGGGTCGATCGACTTCTGTTCGGCGATGTATTCAATAGCCTTGTCCGAAATGCGCGTGGTAAAATGCTTGCCGTCGGCGGGAGGTTCTACTTTGCGCGTGTCTTCCCACGTTAGGGGATGCCATTGGTCCGTCGCTCCGCCGAGGAAGCCGTAATAGTGGTCGAAGCCGCGGCCAGTAGGCCAACGGTTAAACGGCCCGATCGCAGTTCCATCCGAGGGAGGTGTGAGGTGCCATTTTCCAACGGCGTAAGTATTGTAACCATTCTCGCGGAGAATTTCGGCGATGGTGGCTTTTTCGAAGGGCATGTATCCGTCGTATCCGGGAGTTC
>DATHKA010000560.1:0-25247 GCA_035489615.1 Chryseolinea sp. | reverse complement strand
TGTTCAGGTCTAGCTCCGACATCATCACTTCAACCCACCCATCCTGTTCAGCCGCGAGTCTCTCCACGGACGCAGCTCCTGCGGTGTTCCAAACAGCTGTGGGGTTCGTATTGAGCAGCTTATTGCCTCCTTCATAGACGTTTAACCGATCGGTCCATGTGACATTTCGCGTCGAAATAGTCGACTTACTCTTAGTTACTTTGCCTGGAAAATCATAAACGTTTGTTACGCAATCCTCTCCCCCTTTATAGTTCTCGGAGATCGTTTGAATGGCACGATGCTTTCCATCATAGTAGATCACAGAGTTCAGCCAGGTAAACGAACCTGCCAGTCCATTATCAATTACCCGGATTCGAGCTCCGACCACCTGCCCCAAAACATGAGTGTTACAGCTAGTCTCCTGTTCTCCCGGGAGTTCAGAATCTCTAAAATCAAATCTTACATTATCGTAAAATTGTGCCTTAAAGGTATAGTCATCGTAGTAGGTTACCGTTAAATACTTGTTCAAATCTTTTACTAAGGGATACGTTCTATTTGTATAGCCATGCACCGTACCATTCAACGACTCTCCCCACCTTGCCGTCGTCTTAAGATAGTACCCATTAACAGCATCCTGCATTTGCGCTTGTGTCAACGTTACCGTGGTATCTTTTATCCCCGTCATGACCGGACGGTTCAACAAATCATATTTCGTAAACAGCCAGTTCCTTGTCGGTCGTTGATTTCCATCCTGTGTCAATACCAACCGATCCCTGTTATCATAAACCATAAATACCATGTCAGCCCCTGGAACCTGCTTATGCGTCATCCGTCTTCTTGCATCATAGGCATAACGGAACGCAAAGCGATTCAGGAATGCATCCTTGGTCACCAGGGTTGCCGCCGATTGATAGTATTCCGCCGCTAGTCGTTTCGCCCCTTCCGGTTGTATTACACACACGAGACTTCCAAAGTCGTCATAGACATAATATGTACTCGCATAGTTGGTGTCATTGATTACCGGAGTACCTTCTACAGCCTGTACACGTTTCAATACAACTCGTCCCTCCTTATCCTTGTACTCAATAACTTCGTGATGTTGTTCATCCTTTGTACGCGTTTTATACAACTGATACTCCCCATAATATTCCGGCGATGTCGTGCCCGTTTGGATAAGACCAATGGGATAGTTGCCGGTTGGCACGATATATTTAAACAGCAATACTTCGCTTGAGCCGTTGGTCTCGTAGCTTGTCTTTATGGTTCTGTCTGTCGAACTATAAGCATCATTTTGGTCTGATGCCCATGCCTCACCAGGTCCCGCCTGCTCAAGAATCCGGTTCAATGGACTGGACTCAAAACGTGTTTCAGCGAACGGCCTGTTGTCTGTTGGCAGGTCACCACCCGTCTGATAAAAATTATACTGCTGGCCTGTCACATATTGCTGCTCGTCGGTACCCTCAGCATTGGCTGTCCTCAGTGCCTCGGGCTTGTACAACCCGTCGTTGCCATAGCTATAGAGCAGGTATTGAAATCGCTCTCTTCCAAATTTATCATAGCTAATAGGTTGGACGATGTCCAACTGCGTGGGTGACTGCTGAACCTTAACGACTTGAATGGGCCGTCCCAACCCATCGAAATAGGTGGTTGTTTCGTTCTTTGATCCTATCGGAAGGGCGTCCGAGGCCGCCGGTGATGTGATACCAGGTACATTAATCACCGTCTCCTTTACAAAGTTTGTGTTGGTTTGTGCTTGAACTGAGACACCCGCCATTAACAACAGAAGAAGACAGGAAACAACGACAATTCGGTCCATAGGTCAAAAGGGGTGAGTGGTTACCATCGCCAGAGGCATCAAATCTACCCCTACAATCGTTAGTCCAGCCCGACCGATAAGGTCATCACCGTTTCAAAGGTTTTTTTAGCATTGTTGGATCCTATGGACAATTTTTCAAAATTAATGTGATGACCTTTTCAATGAATAGCACTAACGTGTAATAACAAACTTTCTTCCTTTCTGTGAACTGCGCTGTAACACATACCCGAAATGCTATAGGCAGGACGCCCGGCGCGCGCCACATCCGTGTCATATCCCTGATGTTAGTCATTTGGCTGGGAAGCATTTCGCTGGCCATCAGCCAGTCCTATCCACCTGGACCCAAATTTCCCACCCGACCATCGCCGGGTCAAACATTACAAAATACACTTCACAAAGCGGCTGGAATGCCGGTACCATTTACAAGTTTACCTTAGGTGACGGTGGATTGGAAACACCGTTTGCTATCGATAACAAATGGCTTCCGACGTTAGGGTTGACGCTGCTTTTAGACCAATCGACGTAAACTTAAGATAATGGCGGACAACTACGATTGACTACTTTCTGGTCGCCGACGGATTGAGTGATGGTTAATCCTCCAACAATGTCACTTCGCAAGCTCGATCTTCACGAAAAGGTCTCCCGTTTTCTTTTTGAAACACTCAAATACGATCGTGTTTGGCGCGGTGACCAGCAAACGCTGCGGCGCAAAATGGGCGATCTGTGTGCCGTCGACATTCCGCGTGTCCAGTATAGATAGCCTGGAGGGCGCACCAGTCGCGTCGCTCACAACATAGGCCGTGAGAAAACCTCCGAGGTCGTTAATGTGGCGTTCGGGCACAGCTTTGAGATCGAGCACCTTGTTGTCCGCATTGTCAAGGAAGAACATATAGTGCGCATTATTGCCCTGCACATAGGCAAAGCTCATGGCGTAAAGATCTGGCGTGTAGCTTTCCTGCCTTTTGGGAAGTCTGTTGATCCAGGCAAGCTTGCCGGACGCGTCCACTTTTGTAATCAATATATCGTTGGAATGGGCTACGTGCCAATTCTGCGAGGTGCTTCCATTGCCGTTTGCGCGACGGGTATATTCGGCGTTCGTCTCTATGAAGTTTTGATCACCCACCATCACGATGCTGCCATCGTTCATCAACTCAACGTGCTTTAATTTCAGACCGGCGAAGTTCCGATCGCCATCGGTAATGTTCTTTGCCTTACGGTCGGCTGATGAGTGCAGGTTACGGATCTCCGACGGTATATCGGTCGTTCGATACTCCGTGAGTGTGCCATCGTCTTTGGTCTCGAACGTAGCCATTCCGTAGGCACGCAGGGGCGATGAATTCGTGAAGTAGCCGGCACAGAGCATTGAGCCATCGGGTTTACCAACAAGCAGTGCATCAATAAGGTACTTGCTCCCGGTAGTCACCTTCATGGGTTTAGCCTGTCCATCGGATCCAAATTTGAACAACAGGAAGTTGTCGTCTTGCAACTCGTCATCGGAGGTGATCTGAGCAAGCATATAAAGGTTTCCCTTCGTGTCGAGGCCAAAATCAAAGACCGAGATTCGCTTGTGGATATAAGGCAGTGTGGCTTCGCTTTCCCATTGCCTGTTTAGATTACCGTCGAATACGTGCATGCCGATGGCGTAGGGATCTTTGTAGTAGTCCAGGTGTTCCGTCTTCATCGGATAGTGGATGGCCAACAGAGCCGAATCGCGTGAGTAGGTGAATGTGTACTTGTCGGCAGCCTTCATTTTGTTCATGGACTCCGGGTCATGCACTTTGGCAATCCCTTTCTCTTCGGTGATGATTTTCTTTCCTACGCCTTTAAAGACGCCCTTCGCGAAGTCAATTTCTCTGGCGAACAACAGATCCGTTTTACCTTCCTTGTCGGAATAGAGTACATAGAATTTGTCGCCGACCCGCGTGACCAACTCTACTTCGCTGCCTTTGGGGAGGTCGTCGTAGGTCTTGGCAGATTTGAGCTTTAGTGTGGTGGCGTTTACTTTCTGGATCACGACGCTTTTCCCTTCCTCGACGATTTTTACGGCGAGGATGTCGCCACTCCTGGAGAAGTAATGCGTGTCTCGTGTTTCGACTGCTTCGTAGCCAGCGCCCGAAGTGATCTTTGCTTGTGAAAAGCCGGGGAGGGAACTCGCGGCTATCGCGAGAACGACCATGAATGTTTTTATCATCGGGATAACAATTTTCCTGCGACTCGTCGCATAAGCGTTGGCACGTCCGGGTTGATATACGTAGTAAAAAAAAATGGCAGTATGTGTGGCCACGGTGAAAAAATCCGTCCCGGGACGCCGTTTCAAAATTAGTCAAACGGAGATGTTAGCACAAGCGACCCAACGGCAGGAGATGGTATTTAACGACCGCTCTGCCCGCTTTGCCACGAGCACCTTGCGAATGCCTGTCTCAACGTGGAATACGCCGGCAATAGACACTCATTTAGTATCGTTTAAGGATATCGGACAACTCGGCGTCTAATACAACGCTGCCACAATTGTTATGCGCCAATATGCGCTTAAAGCCCTGCAATTCAGAATCCGGATTGTGAAGACCAACCCCCTCAATAAATTTTTGTGCCTGGGCTGCCTCCCTCATTTCGTCGCGATATCCTTCTCCATAGGCTGTCTTGAAAAAAGTAAAGCCCGTAACGTATAATTCCGTGGCCGATGACAAGAGAATAGCACTCAGCGCGGAATATCCTGTAGTTGGACGGTAAGGTTCAACAGACTTCGATATCTGGTCATAGATGCGTCTAGGCAGTAAATACGTTGTTGTTGGTTGCAGATACTTCTTATAAAAGTTAAAGGTGTTTCGCAATCCGGTAAACTCATTACGTGGATTTACCACATACTTTATGCCCGCTCTATCGTAAAGGCCGAAGTCTATCGGTCCACCTCCTCCAACAGGGTTCTCGTGAAAGCAATGGAACAATACGTCAGTACGGGCTCCAATGTCAATAACAAATGCACCTTTGTCCACCACAAAAGGAGACTTATTCATCCTTACCACGACATCAAATCCGTCAATGAATTTTCCCCGGCCAGTGTTAAACGCCGAGCTGGCTGGCCCGACAACCGCCACTCTCTTACCATCAAAGAAGGCGGGATCAAATACCTTGACATTGGCCATCGCCAGTCTTATTCCTTTTACCGCGCTTACTAACCTCTGCATCATACGACTCAATAAAGTCCAACTTTCTGTTTAAACAAAATTCCGTCAACTCCCGAAATAAGAGTAACATTATCTATCATTTTGGTCTCAGAAATTCTCCTATGGCGAACGTAATGTGTCAGCGACTATCTTCGCATTGATCTTCATCGATCCAACAGCAGCCAATAAGGATAATCTCAACCGTAGATGAAGCCATACAAAAATAGGATAAAAATCCTATTCTGTACCCTACGGAGATCAGGGGGCACACTAAAAATATCGGCAAGGATAGCTTGCTAAAGAACCTTAGAGTGACTTTTATTGCGTTGTAAAGGCTTTTAATATCTTGCAAATTACTGGACTTGCTTAACCATGCTTTTCAACTCGTTGGGGTATGCCATCTTTTTGCCACTCATATTTATCCTGTACTGGTCGATACCATCGAAGTTATGGCGACAACAAAACTTGTTATTGCTGCTCGCCAGCTATTTTTTCTATGGATGCTGGGACTGGAGATTTGTCTTCCTCCTTGGCTTCTCGACGGTACTGGACTATTACACAGGTCTTCGTATCCAATCGGAACAATCACCGTCGTCGAAAAAGTTTTGGCTGTGGTTAAGTATCGCAATTAACCTTGGTTTCCTTTCGATCTTCAAATATTTCAATTTTTTCATCGACAGCATGATTGACGTAGGAATAGACATTCCTCACGTCGTATTAAAGATTGTTCTGCCTGTAGGCATTTCCTTTTATACCTTCCATGGCCTGTCCTACGTAATCGACATATACTATGGCCGCATCAAACCAGAAGGAAACTTCGCTACATACGCCCTCTTCGTCAGCTTCTTTCCGCTTCTTGTTGCCGGTCCTATTGAGCGCGCAACTCACCTCCTGCCACAGCTTAAGAAAGATCGATTTTTCAATAGGTCAGAAGCCACCGATGGACTGCGGCAAATTCTCTGGGGGTTGTTTAAAAAAGTTGTAGTTGCCGACAACTGCGCAACACTCGCAGATCAGGTTTTCAATAACAGCAGCCACCAGAGTGGAAGCACGCTCATCGCTGGAGCCTTTTTCTTCGCATTTCAGATTTATTGCGATTTTTCGGGATATTCAGACATTGCTCTCGGATCAGCAAAATTATTCGGCATCCGCCTTCTTCGGAATTTTGCATATCCTTACTTCTCAAGGGACATTGCCGAATTCTGGCGACGCTGGCACATTTCACTGTCATCCTGGTTCAAGGATTACCTCTACATTCCACTTGGAGGAAGTCGAGTCAACAAACTATTACAAATCAGAAACACTTTCATAATTTTCATTATCAGCGGATTCTGGCACGGTGCAAATTGGACGTTCATAGCTTGGGGCTTTCTAAACGCACTATACTTCATACCACTCCTATTGCTCAATAAAAACAGAGTTCATGTTGAAATCGTGGCCGACGACAGATCCTTTCCAAGTTTGAAAGAATTGGCACAGATGGCAACAACATTTGCAATGACAACTGTCGCCTGGATATTTTTCCGCGCCGACAGTATTTCACATGCGATTTCCATCTTCGATAGAATTCTATCCAGTTCAACGCTGTCGCTTCCTCGTCTAATAAATCCAAAGCTGGCACTTCTGGCATTCCTATTCATAGGGATATTGGTGACCCTCGAATGGATTGGCAGGAATAATCAACATGCACTCGAAAGACTCGCGCTGTCATGGAACCGCTTTTATCGACTTGCGATCTATATTCTGTTCATATTTATGATAGGGATGTATATGCAAACCGATGAAACACCGTTCATCTACTTCCAATTTTAATGGAAAGCAAATGACAAAACCCGTCCTTAAGTTCATTTTTGACCTGGCAAAGTTTTCGATGGTCGCTTGTGCGGGCTACGTGTTCCTCGTACTATTCATCGGGGACCTCGCTATTCGGCAACACATTTTACCTATTACATTACTCAAAAACATCCATTTCAAGTACGGCATTAAAGGCAGAACGCTGGAGCGACTTGCAGAAGCCCAGACACGAGCCGAAGTAGATATACTCTTTCTTGGCTCATCACATTCATTTACCGGATTCGACCCCAGAATATTCCAAAGGCATGGATATTCTACATTTAACCTTGGAACAAACAGCCAAACGCCGTTACAAAGCCGCTATTTAATTGAACGCTACCTCAATGAACTTTCGCCCAAATTGGTGGTGTATGAAGCTTACCCATCCATGCTGTGCAGTGACGGTGTTGAATCTGCGTTAGATATCCTCAGCAATGAACAATGGGAAAAACAGAGCCTACAATTGGTAACAAATCATCGCAACATTAAAGTGATTAATACTGCTTTGTTCTCATTCTACATGCAGGTCGCACATCCCAATAATCAGAAAGGCAGTTCAAGTTCGGGCGACGTATATGTTGGTTATGGCTATGTCGAACCGGAGCCAAAGCATTATCATCCAAAACCAATACCTTCAGAACAATGGCAAATCAACGAGAACCAGGTTAATGCATTGAAAGAGTTTCGCAGCTTCATCGTTGCACATCATATACCTTGCATCGCTGTACAGGCGCCGATTTCAAATACATTACGAAATGCACGAACTAATGAAGCCGAGTTCGATGCTCGAATGGAAAGTATAGGAATCTATGTAAACTTCAACAAACGGCTACAGCTACTTGACACAGTGCACTTCGCCGACAATAACCACCTTAACAAAGTCGGTGTAAACGAATTCAACAATAAGTTCATTTCATGGTTGGATTCCACTCTGGTCCGAACAGTGGACAATAAAATCGTTATTAGAGTCAGGTAAATACTAAGTAATGAAATGTATCTCCGTCGGTTCATTTGCAAACCCTGTTCAATGAGCTTGCTGCGACCCTACTAGCCATCTCCGTTCGCACCGATAAGCTGTCCAAGCACAATATGGGGTTTTACGAAAGGGTCTTTGTTATTGAGGAAACGCCCAGTTCTTGTAAATCTGCTCAAGTTCAACAACCATGCTAGCCAAACTAAAATTTGTTTGGACCCGCTGTCTGGCCTGTTCTCCAAAGCGCTTTCGGAGATCCGGAAAAGATAGAAGCCGGACCGCAAATTCGACCACCAACTCCGGATTGTCAACAGAACATAATAGACCATCCACCTCAGATCTTATAACTTCCTTGACGCCACCCGCGTCTGTAGCGATCACGGCGCATTGCATTGACATGGCCTCCAACAGCGCGAGCGGCAATCCCTCGAAGATGGAGGTCATCATAAAGATATCGAATGTTGCGAGGTAGGGCCGAATTTCCGTCTGTATGCCAGGAAAATGCAACCGCTCATTTAATCCAAGATCTCCCCTGACTTTAAGTAACTCTTCTTTCAGCGGCCCGTCGCCTACCACAACAAAATGGACATCCTTAGTTTGTTGCAGTATCTCAGCAGCCAATCTGATCCAAAGGTCAAGACGTTTCTGTGTTCTAAATACGGCAACCGTGCCTATCACCGGCGCATCTTCGGGTATATGCAGTTTCAATCTCATCTCAGATCGCGAATAGGCACCTGGATTAAAATGATCCGTATTGACTCCATTCAGGATCGTTTTGATAGACGTTGAGACTCGGCTCATGTGGTGACGGATAGAAACCTCTACGTCTCCCGATACTGGTAGGACCTGAGATGCCCAGTTCATTGTGGACAGATTGACAAACCTTGTAAGAAAATGGTAGCGCTCTTGCTTGTTATGTTCAGAGTAGATCACCGGTATTCGGGTGAATTTACCAACAATTCGCGCCAGGATCCCCGCCCACGGAAGATGAGCATGAATGACTTGAATATGGTGATCTCGAACATATTGCATCAGCGCAAAAACCTTTGTCATCAACTGAAGGTTGTTGCCTGCGCGCAGACACGTAACCTCACCCCCGTTTTCTTTAATGCTGGCAACCATCTGATCTTTCCAGGGCAGGAAGTATACATAATGAAACTCGAACGCCGCCCTATCGTGCAGACGCAGGGATTCAGGCAACAGCATTTCTGCGCCGCCGCGACCAAGTGATTTAATCACATGCAGTATGCGCACTTTCTCAGGCATCACCATATTCTTTAATTACATCCTGATACTTTTTAAAAAATCTTTCAGCAATCCTGTTGATGTCATATGTACCAACGCACGTCTCATATCCCCTTAATGCAATAACGTTTCTAAACTCCGGGTCTCTGTCTAATTTCAACATCGCTTCAACAAACAGATTCTCATCGCCCCTGGCAATCAATAATCCATTAACATCATGTTGAATAACCTCGGAAATACCGCCAACGTCATATGCAATAACCGGAACTCTTGATGCAAACGCTTCCAGGATTACGCCAGGCAATCCCTCAATCAAACTGGGTAAGAGGAGTCCTTGAGAGCCTGCGATCAATTCCACTGCGTCATCCCGATAACCGAGTAAATTCACCGCGTCCTTAATATTCAAACTTGAGCTCAATGCTTCCAAAATATGCCGAAGTTTTCCGTCGCCGACAATATATAGCGGTGTCGATCCACCGGATGATCGGTACTGAGAATAAATAGAAAGCAACCCCGTATGATTCTTTTCGGGCACGAAACTGGCAACACTTATCCAATACGGATCATTACCAAACGCATAAATGGGTTTCCCAGCATCAATAAGAGTTCCGATCGGAATGGTTGTCGTCTTAGACGCAGGAACCCCAAAAGTATCTATAAAGTCTATTCTACAATTTTCACTCACAGATATCACATGGTCGATGCCCCGAATAAGCAGCGAATTGAATATCCGCGTAGTACGTGATCTAATAAAGTCGCTAACCTTATTCGCATTGCGATATACGATCGGCACCCTCCACCGAAACAACCACTTTGACGAAATTGTAAATTTCAGCGTTTCGGATGCATTGGCCTGGATGATGTCGGGCTTCCATTCAGAAATCAATCGGGCAAAACGTTTCCATCCCTCCAACGCAAATAATCTTGAAGACTCCTCCAGGTTCAGATCAAAATATTCGATCTGATCATTAGCTGGAAACTTAACGGGCGCTCGAAGGGAAACAATCATCACTTTGTTGCCTTCTGTCACAAACCTGTCCGCGAGTTGAGAGGCAAATAACTCCGCACCCCTTAATTGCCTCTTTGTGATTACCTGCATTATCCGCATAACATACAAATGATGGTGATGATCCTTGTCAAGAAAGTGCTTTGAGAATATCGGTCGCTCTCACTGACCAGGTATACCGTCTGAGAAACAAGGCATGAGCAGCAGAGGAAATTTTTAATCTCAATGCACCGTCCTCTTTGAGTTGCTTTAATGCCTCCTGCCAATCGCTGATACTCCCTGGCGGACACAGCCATGCGTCACGTCCATGGGTGAGTATTTCCCGGATAACCGGCAGATCGGACGCTATGATCGCTCTTGACGCTGACATGTATTCAAATATCTTAAGCGGAGACATCCACAGGGCAAGATTATTCGCGCCCTTTTTGTCACTGACGCGAACATTGGCGGTATAAGGTGCTAATACTATGTCAAATGAGGAAACATATCCCGGGAGGTCCATCTGAGACTTGAAGCCATGAAAAAAAACATTGTTAGCTCCTAAGCGTATCGCCTTAGCCGCGTTATCATCAATTTGTGCCCTATTTCCGCCCACAATGTGAAAATCCATTTCGGGACAGACAGCGGCCAAGGGAAGGATAGTTTCCATGCCTTTTCCGGAATAAAGACTGCCAACGTAGCCAACTTTCAATCGCTCACCCCCTAAAACGGCTTGTGTGAACTCAAACGGATCGGCGCCATCGTGTGCCACCAATAGTAGGTCTGAGTCAAGACCATAGTCGCTCGTGTAGTATGCCTTCAGCGCTTCAGAAATTACAACAAGTTTCCTCAGCTTCCCACTCTGCACGACGTACCGAAACATCTTTCTGAGCCGGTAGCCCTTTCCTTCGAACGGTTCATGTACCTCAAGCACCAAGCGTTTACCCTGCAGGACCAAGAAAAATGCTGCGATGATTGATCTTGTATAAATCAAATCAGAGTCCAATCTCATTACTCGCCAAAAAAGGCTGATATTATACCATAGCCCTGAACCTCTGAATGCGGTGGGCGGAAAAATGTTCAGAGTAAAATTCTTCCTGACAGAATAGAACTGATAAATCCCCTGCGGTGCCGGCACGCATGCGGTGGTATTCTTAGCAAATAAACTCACCTCATGTCCGGCATCCGCGAATGCCTGACACATTTTCATGACATGTAGGCTATTTGGGCTTGGAGACGGTATGGCTGAATCAGAGATGTAAACGATCTTCATGCTGTACCGGCTTTTAGGACTGCGCAAAATAACTACTCATTAGCTGTCATTTGATTCTGAACGGCTTTCAAAAACTCCCTTGATCCCGCTTCATTCACGTGATCCTGGTCCAGAAACAGATCCTCTCGGTTTACGATGGAAGAATAGTCCACCACCTGCAAATCTCTGCTAAGGATAAGTGAATCCATAGTCGAACTCAATTTCTGACCTTCCGGCCTCGCATGAATAAGAGAATCAAAATACGGATGAACCGGATACTTCAATGCTATCACTCTCCATCCTTGCTTTCTGGCATAGTCTATTAGTTCCTCGTACTCTTTAACCAACTGTCGACTTGCGCTCCCATCAACGTATTGATCGCGAAACCTCGCCCGTGCCGTACCAGTCGCAAACTCACGTCGCGACGCATTTTTATGTCCACTTATTTTTCCACGCAATGCGTGCACATAAACCTTGGAGTCAAGCTCCGTATTTGGATCAACTACCAACGGAAACCAAACCAGTGCTGATAAGCCAACAAATTCATTCTTTACAATGTTGTTGAACTTACTATTGTTCTTTATCTCGCGATAAGTTGAGATCAAATGGGGCTCAACCGATAGTATCAGAGCCTTTATGTTGTTAGGCTTATTCTGTGAAATAAACTCGACCTTTGCCCGCATATCGGCAATGTTGTCTGATCCGTGAGCAAAATTATAAATGTCAGATTCCCTATTTGCTGCCCACGCACGAGTCGCGTGCGAGTCCCCAAGAACAACGAAAGATGCGCTGCGGTTAAACCGGAGATATTTTCCCGCATAGTTCCGAAAACTTCCCCCCACCAGCGCCAGGTAAACAAAATTTATCAAGACAATGGTTAATACGATGAACATCATATGGAAAACAAAACGCTTCATAACGCTAGAATTGAAAGTATATAAACTCTATGTTCTCCGATCCGCCTTTTCCGAATACAAGAAGTATCAACAACAAAGCAATTACATAAGGCACCGCGGGAATGAAAGGATGCGGCTTCCTTTCAGATCGTCGCGTAGTCCAATCCAGTACAAGAAATATTGCAATGATCCCAAGGCTCGAAAGGTGTTGGGGAATCGACAATATTCCTTTTGGAATATGTGCAAAATAGGACAACGCTGAAGTAACTGAATCAGCCCGAAAAAAGACCCATCCAATTGTGACGAGAACGAAGGTACCCAATATCTGTACCATCTCCCTTACTGTGGGGAGCCACCTTTCAGCGGCAACAATCTCGCTTGCATGCTGCCTGTTTACACCGAAAAGAAACAAAGGGACGTACAACAAGGCATGAAAGCCTCCCCAAACCAAGTAGGTCCACTTCGCACCGTGCCAGAATCCACTCAATAGAAAAATCACAAAAATATTACGAATCGATATCCAGGGACCTTGCTTGGAGCCACCGAGTGGTACGTACACGTAATCGCGAAACCATGAAGAAAGTGAGATATGCCATCGGCGCCAAAACTCCGCAATGTCGCGCGAAAAATAAGGGAATCGAAAATTTGTGAGCAGTTCAAAACCCAACAATTTTGCTGTCCCCAGGGCAATGTCAGTATAGCCGCTGAAGTCGCCATAAATTTGGAATGCAAAGCATACAGCACCCAATACCAACGTTGACCCGCTGTAAGATGATGGCGACGCAAAAATTTCGTTCACGACGATCGCCAGACTATCGGCAACCACGACCTTTTTAAATAGTCCCCAAAGGATAAGGCGCATGCCATCCATCGCCTGGTCATAATTGAATTGCCGCGGCTTCTGAACCTGCGGAAGCAGGTGACTTGCTCTTTCAATAGGCCCCGCCACCAACAGAGGAAAAAAACTTACAAAAACAGCGTACTGAACAAAGTCTTTGGTCGGCTGAACCTTGCCATTATAGATGTCGAAAACGTAGGACATCCCATGAAAGGTATAGAATGAAATACCGACCGGAAGGACGATATCCAGAAAATAGGGATGAACCGTAAAACCAAGTTTTAGCGCGACGTCTTGAAAAGACGACGCGAAGAAATCATAATACTTGAAAAATCCCAAAATTGTAAGATTGTTTACAATGCTGAGCCACAAATAGAGTTTGCGTTTACTGGTTCGATTAATAGCAAGCCCAAAGGCGTAGTCGATCAGCGTTGATAGAATCAATAGAGATACGAAACGCCAATCCCACCAGCCATAGAAAAAGTAGCTCGCCGCCAAAATGAAGATATTCTGCGCCCTGAAATTTCTCTGGAACACGAACCAGTACAAACAAAAAAAGACCGCAAAAAAAAGCAGGAACTCTATCGAATTAAATATCATACTTCTGCAATTCCGGCTGTAGTCATTTTCTTAATACTTCCTCTCACGTTGCTCCCGCGTACGAGTCACACCAAGGCAACTTCGCAATATACAGCAATGCGAATGAGGGGCAACGCGACAAGGAAAGAATCTTTCGAGGGGGTCACCTAATTATAGACGCTATCTAAGCGCTCCTTCATCCGCAACCTTTGTTAATGTCTAGGCCACAGTTTCAATTTTTCCGCATCAAGATATGCGAGTATTACAAACATCAACAATATCATGATCTGACTTTACTGACGCATAGCCAGATCAAGGTTCCCAAGACCAAGGCGAAGAGGGTGTTGAATTACCGGCCGAGGTATACGTCGTTGGGGGCAGTGGAGGGGTTAGTGAACGAGTCGCCAGCTCCAAGGCAGCGTAATGAAAAAGTTGCCACCCTCTTATTCGAAAAAAAAGACGTATCAAATACGACTCATCTAACCCTCAATCTTTCGCTTAAAAAGAATTTCCGCAATATCAAAATCCAACACCGTGTCGATATCAGTTGCCTCAGTTTCCGAAATCTCATACAACAGCGGCTTTAAGCCCACGACATTTCTTCTCTTGATCATATTTTCCCGCGTGATCAACGAAATAGCAAAATTAATCGCCAAAATATTGGGCAAATCCTGACTTCTAGGCTGATTGAGAGGATCATAGTTCACAGCCCTGCCATCAAGCCAAAGAAACTCCTTTATGGCATGAACACTATTTACTGAATCAAACTCACCGCCGTCACGAAACACGCGAATCATATTCTCAATGGACAAACTTTCAAGTATCGGATTGGTGACATTCGAATACATCACCACATCTCCATTAAAGTTCTCGGCCATATTCACGTAGACATCACTCATTGAAACCTCATTGCTCGCGAATTTCTGGTCGCGCTTCACTAACTCCACATTATACTTAGCTGCAATTGACAGTATTTCATCATCATTCGAATTCACAACAACTCCATCCAAACCTCTGATTCTTTGAAGCTGCTTAATTTTAGTTTCCAACAAAGTAGAACCAGCGAAAGATCTGATATTCTTGTTTTGAACTCTTATCGACCCTGATCGAGCCGCAATCATTGCTTTAATCTTCATACAGCTTTTATGAAATACTTGCGCGTACCTAAACCATCCGGATGGTTAAATCCTGACATCAAAAATAACATAAGAATCCATATTTCACACGAATGTGTGCGACTCACACGATAATGAAATAATTATCCCTATCGGGTCCGATTCCTGTAATTGCAGAAGACATCAAAATGCGCACAACATCAAGGTTATTGTTGCGCACTTTCCGATGCTCTACGACCGATAACTCCGTCATTAAATTTTGCCAGGCGACGCTGACGCCTCAGCCCCTGTTGATACGCGCGCATCTTTTGATTATCCAGAAACGCAATCACTACAAACATAAAAAGAACCATCACCTGGCTTTTCTGCCGCATGGCCAGCCCCAGGTTACCAGATACCTGCGCGAGCGCCACGGTGACTGTAAGAAAGCTGAGAAATGCAGCCTTAACGAGAAAACTACCTGTGAAAAGAAATTTCAGGCCGTTCATACTAAACAATCTAATCGTCATAAATAAGTAGAACACGTTCTCAAATGACACTATAATACCCAGTAACCCAGGGGAATCAAAAAAAAGCGGCCGATACAAAAAAGCGAACACCTGTTCCGGCAATGAATAATTAGAAATATCTATGCCTGATGTTGCCTTACTCAACTCACTTGCACGATGGCTTAAATTCATTCCGTCAGCAACAAATTCACCTTCATCTATCCCCACCAGCGTAAGTACATCTTTATAGATAAAAAAGAACGCTATTGATGCTCCGACTAAAAATATAGCACGGAGAAACACACTTACACCCTTTGTCGAAAACATGAAGCCCACGGCGGCAGAAACTAAAACGACAAGCAATATATGTGGCCTGACGTGATAAATTATTATTCCACCAATGAGTGTATGTAGCCATCTGGTTCGCAAGTTGCTAATGCCGTAAAAGAACAAGCCAATTCCCGCAAAGATCACGGACCCCTTCCCGAGAGAGTTGGACCAAAAATGCAAATTGGGTAAGAAAATAATCACTGTTACCAGGTCATATCCAAGAATCGTATGGCGAAATTTGATATTCTCTTTAAGAAACATGTACAGATAAACGAAGCCAATCAGACCGAAAAAGGAAAACACAACCATCATCGACTCGTAGGTGAATCCAAAGAACCTAATGAACGGATAAGCTAACCATTCGATGAAAGTTGTACTCGTTCCGTAAAAACTACTCCACGTTGGTCCCCGATAGTCAGTTATAACCTTGATGTAATAGTACCTTGAATCAGACGGATTGAACGTTGCATACAGATAATAGACAAGCCAAAAGAAAACATGATACCCTATCATCCACTTCATCACTCGGCCGTTCAGAAAAGGATGCTTTGACGCCAGACGTCCCACCAGTAGCAGCGCCAATGCAGACAGAAAAGCAATTAAAAATATAGCAGCGACCATGCTTCAGAACAGTTCAAGGTCGCCAATCGAAGGCGACCATTTGCTGAAATTTGCCAGGAACCCCAGATCGTCGTTCGCCAATGGCCTTACTGTCACAGTTGGTCCAACCGGTAGCCTAAACGTCGGAAGGCTGGACGGTACGCCGTGAATCATCCCCGAAAACGTCATGTAATCAATCCTTAGACTTTCCCTCAATTTCTTGAATCGTTCTTTGGCAATCGAGCCTTTCAAAGTACCAAAGCAGTCAACAACTCTCAACTCAAGTCCAAATCGCGTCGCTTTTGCTCTTCCAATCAAAATACCGTTCAAACCCCGGTCGTCCTGATCTGCCATCACAAAATAACTTGCAACGGGTACGTCCTCATAACGCCATCTTAGGTAACTAACAGTCACGTTGGTCATTAGGTTATCTGACTCGTCGATGGCTTGATGAAGCAGCGGATGTAACTTTGGATGCCCTAACATCGATCTATCATAGGTATCCTGATTTCGTAGACCTTGCTTACTTAGCAATAAATTACAGGCAATGTTTACCGGGCGGCGAATAACAAAGCCGATAGGCAGTCTACCTGCCTCCGTCCATCCCATTTTTAAATATCCCGGCTTGCTTTGTTCGTTAGGCGTATTGAATACGAATTGGTCTCCAAGCACTTTACACCGATCAACTAATTCCAGCGTGAGCTTCCGAAAAATTCCCTTTCCCTGATACTGTGGATGTGTAGCGGTGTCGACAGCACGGACAGACTTGTAAACACGGCCGTGCAACACCCATTCCCACCGCATGAAGGCCCTCACACCGATCAATTTTTCGCCTTCCCAGCACAGCAGCACCGCAGACCGACCAAACGGATTGTCAATGTGCTTCCATCGCCAATAAGCCTCGGACTTCGGCATTAGTGATTCGCCCAAGCTTGCTCTTAATAACTCAACGATCTGTGGAATATCGTCTTCTGTTGCTTCGCGGACCTCCATAAGTCGGTATAATCTGTAAATATAAGAATTCTGATATAGGCGATTTCTCCTAAGCAGAAAATACCAACAATTTGTATGTTCGTTCCAACTCGCGCACCATGCATGCCAAACTAAAAGTATCCTCTATGCGTGCCCTGGACAGCCTCCTGAATCTTTTACGTTTTGCGGCATCACCAAGCAGTTCCACGGCAAAGTCAACAAGGGCTTCTGGCCTGTTTACTGTACACAACATTCCATCCACTTCCGGCCTTATAACCTCTTTTGCCCCTCCGGCATCAGTTGCAATAACAGCACAGCTCATAGACATGGCCTCTAACAATGCAAGCGGCAAGTGTCAAACTTTGAACTCATCATAAAAATCTCAAAACCGACCAGGTAGGGACGAACTTCTGCCTGTATCACGGCAAATGAAGGCGGTCTTCCGTACTTTCAATACGTTTAACCATGCATGCAACATCACAACACATTCATCCATTTACTCATTACCGCATCGTAGGTATACTTTTCTAGTCCCAAGGCGGTGTTGGACTGTAGTCGCCGCAACAATTCATCGTTGGATGCCAACTCCAGCATGTATTCACCCAATTTAGCATAATCGCCTACCTCAAACAGAAGTCCGTTCGTTCCATGGCTGATGATCTCAGAAGGCCCTGTTTTGGCGCGTGAAGAAATAATAGGCGTACCTAAACCGAGAGCCTCAACAAATACATTTGGAAAGCCCTCTCTCATACTTGCGCTGACCAGGCATATGGAAGTCTTGATGAAAGGGTAAGGATCCCGAACGAAACCCTTTAGTACCACAAAAGGCGCCAAATTGTGTCGATCAACAAGATCCCTCAAAAAATCCATTTCAACTCCATCTCCACATATCACCAGGTCTGCGTGCTGCTTCAGGCCATACTCAGCATAGACTCGAATTATCTCCCTGACATTCTTTCTGGCATGCAGCCTGCTTACAACGACAAAAAACTTTCTACCATGGACCCTATCGTCTGGAACTGTTAAGTGAGGAACGGGGTAAGGTATCGTCAGCATTCGCTTGCTAAACAAAATATAGGGTTCCACGTCCGTTCGCAATTCCTCAGAACAAGACACAATCCGCCTTATCCAGGGCAAGTTAAAAAAGAACAAGTACTGAAGCTGCTTATATCTATTGAAGGAAAGGGGGTATGTATCAAAACTAACGATGGTTCTGGGGTAGAATGAAGCTGCAGCAAACATCCCGGCAATTCTCGACAATGTAATTAACCTCTTCGGTCTCATCGACCATACCTTCACGAGAAGGGCCAGGTAGACGTAGACTATCGATAAAAACCGTGACCTGAACTTCTTATGATTGATATAGGTAATCTCAACTCTTTCATCAAGATTAAATTCAATATCGGGTTTGAACATCAGCATCCTTACGCGCATACCACGATCCACCAAATGGTTAGCAAGGAGCGCTGCGAATCTTTCTACGCCACCCTTCTTCAACGAACCTATAAAAATCAAATACATAACAATGACCCTAGTATTTTAGAAGTAATCGATAAAACCGCGAAACTTGTTTTTGAATTTGGACAGGAAGCATTGCCAGGAAACGAAACAACCTTAGTTGCCTCACTTTAAGAGGTGCGTCAACGAAAAGAGCAGAGAGGTCCTTCTTCGTCAATGTTCCCATTTTGGCTCGATACCTAACTCCGGTTATCACAAAGCTGTTAGAGAAGCGCTTCAAAGCATAGGCAATATCAGTGTCGGTCTCCTTAGCGAGAAGGTCCCTAACCGTTTGGAAGACGATATGATCGTGAGTCAACGGAATTGTACTCTTAATAACTCCATCGGGTACGTTCTTATTATATTCTGCGGTAACTTCCTTAATCCAAAATCCATTGCGCGCCAACCACATGATGCGCAGCCACGTCTCGTGGTCTCCCCCTCTATTGACTCCACTTTCAGGAAACCCACCGGCAGCAACAACAACTTGTTTTTTAACCGCAACATTAATGGATGAGATTGGCTTAAACAACAGGAAATCATAGAAGCCAAAGCGATGACTACCCATACTTCCGAACCTTTTGCCATACAGCGAAGGTGTCAACGCACCTTTGGCCTCATTCACATATGAGGTGCATACCACGGAAACATCCTTAGCTTCCATTAGTATTGCATCTGAGATAGACTTCAGATGATTCTCATGCCAAAAGTCATCGGCGTCCTGAAATGCGACCCAGTCTGCTTTCGCCTCCGTGATCCCCTTGTTTCGTGCAGCATATCCGCCGGGACCAGGAGTACTGCGACAAAAAATCCGTATGCGTGGATCATCAAACTCTCGAGCGATTTGCTCACTTCCATCCGTCGACGGATCAAGAATAAGCAACAGTTCAAAATTAGTGAATGTCTGTCTCAACACTGATCCGATCGTCCTTGCAAGATACTTTTCTTTGTTATAAACAGGGATCACAACAGAAAAGAAGGGATGTGTGCTTTCAATGGTCATATGTCAAACAAAAAACACCCAATTCGTGCATAAAAAGCTGATGGATACAACTCTCCCTCCTACACATGCGCCGGAATATTGTCAATAGTTAATTTGAGCCTTTCGGCAGTTTTAGATTCGTAGTCGTCCCCTCCAAAGCTTCAAACGCAATTTTATCGCTGCCCTCGTTCATATCCTTTTGTTTGAGTCTATAATTGCATCATACCAAATAATTTCAATATGACGGAAGATAAGGTCCCTGTTAACTACTCCTTTAGCGAAAGTACATCAATTATGTTCTGCGTGTACCTTTCTATGGTAAAGTTGTCTCTATACTTCTCTTTACACGCATCCGATAGCTCCTGATAGTGTTGCGTGGCTCGTACATCCACCATATTGAGAATCAATTGCTTCAGTTGTCCGAGATTCTCATACAAATAACCTGTCCTACCTTCGTCCACAATTTCCGGGAGTGCGCCGGACCGTAGTGCGAGAACAGGAACCCCGTATGCGTACGCCTCAGCAACCACCCGACCAAAACTCTCATTTCTACTGTTCATAATCAGAAAGTCCACTTCAGGATATGCTTGCGCTGGTCGCTTAAAACCACAAAAGTAAATTTCACGTTGGGGGTATTTGTCTTTGAGATGGTTTACATACGTCGGCTCACCACTTCCGTAAATTTTTAGTACGACGTCTCGACGGTCTAGCTCGGAGAATAGTTTGAGCACCTCATCCTGTCCCTTTCGTAAACCTTGTTCAACTTTCCCTACCATCCCAAAAACTACACGCTCATCCTCCCGAGGTGCAACAGCGGTGGATGCCGGCACACCGTTGTATACGATGTAAGACTTTCCGCGAAATGGCCTGGTTGGCAAGTGCTCATACATACCCTTTAGAAACCTTGAATTGTAAATCCTCACGGACGGCCAATTAATGACCCTTCCCCAAAGGCGCGCGTTCCATTCTATATAGAAATCCGTATCTGGGTCGTTTACTGGCTCACGATGGTGCCATACTGCCCGAATGTTCAAAATTCGTGCAACAAAAATACCCATCGGTCCCATGGAAGCGTTCACATAAATCAAATCCGGTAGAACCTTCTTCACATGCAACAAATGGAGCGGAAGGAATATCAAATTGAAGAAGAACTTCTGAAATGCATTTTTGTAGAACCAAATCCAGGCCAATACGCCACTTTGCTGCCTCAACTTCTGAAAGTATCTATCTTTGTATATCCACTTGTAGTGAGGAATGCGCAAGATGCGCACATTTAACCCTTTTAAGCTCTCTGTAAGCGGTCCGTGTCTGGGTACTACCACGACCAATTCATGCTCAGGGAAACGTGAAAGTCCTTCGATCAAATTGAGCATCGAAGTGGGCGCTCCATACTGACTGACAGAAACAGAATAGAAGACTATCTTCATCACTAATTAAAAAACATAGTATCCCACCGCATTAGAATATCAATTAAAAGGTTCAATGAGTTTGTCGACTCGGATGAGTATGAGATTCTATCCGCGGGGCTGTATCAACTACACTTGTTGAAGCTTAACCATATTCTCGAATATTCTTGAATTGTTCTTCAAGTAGTCAAAGCTACCAACCTCTTCGATTCGTCCATTATCAAGTAAAACTACCTTGTCAACGTTCTTGATTGTGGAGATACGATGTGCCACTATCAAAATCGTGTACTGACCTTTCAACGCTTCTATGCTTTCCTGAACCGCCCGCTCTGTTTCTGAATCAAGCGCTGAAGTTGCCTCATCCATGATCAGGATATCTATCTCCTTGTACAACTCCCTGGCAATACTAAACCGCTGCTTTTGACCGCCACTGACTAAAATACCATTGTTTCCAAGGAAAGAATTCTCGCCATCCGGCAGTGCTCGCACAAAATCAATTATTGATGCCTTTTGAAGTGCTATCCAAAACCGCTTCTCCACCTCTGGGGTTCGTTTGTCCCAAAACGTCACGTTGTTGAATACCGTATCACTAAAGATGACTGGGTCCTGAGTAATATATCCTATACGCCGTTGGTAAGTATGGATATCAAGTCGCCTGCTATCCTTTCCATCTATTAAAAATGAGCCTTCATCAACGCTTAGTAACCCACTCATAATGTTAACTATCGTGGTTTTTCCGCTTCCGCTCTCACCAACAAACGCCACTGTTTCATTTCTCTTGACCTTTAAATTCAACTGGCGCAGTACCGGAACACCATTGTAGCCAAACGCCGCTTCATGCAACTGAAGCGAATCCACGAAAGCCGATATTGATTCTTTACCATTGATTTCCTTGTGTACTCTTAGCTCGTGCACGAATTCCTGCATGTTGTCCAAAGAACCTGAGTTTTGCATGAACTGATTCCAGTTATTCTGCACCACCATCAGAAACGAGAGTGAGCGATAGAAAAATGCGAGGCTTAACAACATCAATCCGATGCTGGTTGAAAAGTAGGTCACTTCAATGGATATCACAGCGACAACCACCAGCACAACCAAAGGCTCTCGGGTGGAACTGAGCACGGCGTTGTACATGCCCATTTTTTTCGAGATCCCCTCGGTATAATTCACAACGTCCTTCAACTTTTTTGAATACGGGATGATCAGCGCAGTAGCCTTAAGGTATTTAAAAAAAGCAACTTTCTGAATCAGTAATCCCTGGAAGTTATGCGCTCCGAAGGTAAGCTGCTTTGAAGCCTGCTTAGTGCGTTTGTAGATCTGTTGGTACAGGACATTAGACAGCGCTCCGCCAATCACTACCATCAACGCAAACTGCGCATTGGCAAGGAAGGCCATAAAAGTATACACCAACACCAACACCAGCGTCTGGACCGTTGATGCGTAGCTTCGATAGGCGCTGCCGACTTTGTTTGTCTCCCCGCTCAACGTGTTTTGAATTCTCCCCACGTCAGAAGTGACAAAGGCCTTGTAGTCATACTTGACGAGTGCATCTATGTTTTCGAAACGGACTTTTTTCATAAAAAACCGAAGATTGACTACCCTGTACCAGGCATCAAAAAAACGAGCGACTCCTTTCAGCGAAAAAAAAAGAACCATCACGCTCATCACCGAAACCAGTGTCAAATGAAATCCTAAATGTTCCATCCCGTCCACCAGGAACCGGAGATTTCCCATGTCATCCGACTTGAAGGAGTTTCCCTCGCCACCAGCTACCTGCAGCAAGGGCAGAAACATGGCTATTCCTAATCCATCCAACACAGCTACGGCTAAACTAAGTCCATTTGCTAAAAAGAACCGATATCGCAAATGGCTGTAGAAATAAGCTAAGTGTTTAAAGTGTTTCTTTATTAACTGCTTTAGTTTTTCCACCATTCTCTTAGTGCGTCTTCGTCATTAAAAGCTCAAGTTTTAACGCCTTTTTTCCTTATCCTCATCGTAGTAGCCATAACCATAGCCACTATACCCCATACCATATAGGTATCCACCATAGTAACTGCTCCCCGACTTCGCCAACCCTATATCGTTCAGCAAAACGGTAAAATTTTTCAGCCTGCCTTCCTGGTACAGCTCGTCGATCATATCCAAAGCCCTTTTAGGTGTAACACCCTGCCGGACGATCAGGATGTTACTATCACAGTACTTCAAAAGCTCCATTGCATCAGATACGAGGCCAACAGGTGCCGTATCAAATATGATGTAGTCGTACTTTTCCTTAAGAATCTCCATCAATTCGTGCATCCGCTCGCTCCCCAATAGTTCGGCGGGGTTAGGGGGTACATTTCCAGCGTCGATAATGTCAGGGTCTCCTGGTTCTGCCTGAATAATAACCTCTCCCACGGTTGCCATTCCAGCCAAATAGTTGGAGAGGCCCATTTTACTCTTACTGGCTATATAACTCCCTAATTGAGGTTTACGCAGGTCTGCTCCAATCATCAGCGTTCGTTTGCCAGTCATCGCCAGCATGTATGCCAGGTTAATGGTGCAGAAAGTTTTGCCTTCTCCACCGATCGATGACGTTACCGAAAATATCTGTGCGGTTTGCTTTTCCGTTTTCGCCATAAACTTAAGGTTGGACCTAACGGCCCTGAAGGATTCCGCAACGACCGAACGGGGATAATCCTTGACTACCTTATTTGTCACGTACTTGCTGTGCGCCACATTTCCCAGCAGGGGCATGTGCAGGTGACGGTCCAAATCATCGCGGTCGGCGATACGGGGGTTTGTTATATCACGTATCAGGAAAAATGAAACCGGGAACAAGAAACCGACCGCAGCAGCAATGATAAGATTGAGATCGGAATCGGGCCTGATGGGCGTCCTGGAATAGTCCGGCGCATCAATGATCTTATAGTCGGAGGTGGCACTGGCTTTCGAGATTGCCGCTTCCGCGCGCCTGCGGATGAACAAATCAAACAGGCTACTATTGATCTGCAACAGGCGCTGGTTCTTGTTCAATTCGAGCACATCTTGCTGCATGCCGCCAATGCCTGCATATACCTTGGCGACCTCCTTGTCTATGTCCGCTATGGCCATCCGGTTCCTTTCTCTTGCGCTGGCCATGGCTTCGAAAATCCCCTTGTCCAGTTTGCGTTTCACACTGTCACTCATAATCACCAGCGGATTCAGAACATTTTCCGGTGTGCGCAGTGCACCTTCAGTCAACCTTTTGCCAATATACTGACGCACCCATTCGTCCATCAGCGGAACATTCAACCCCACCAGGCTCGGCGCAAACGCGTCGTCATTTCGCTTCTTGTTGTAGTAGTTTTCGAAATAATCCAAATACCGGTTACTGTACACGAATTGAGCCCTTAGCGTATCAAGCTGGTTCAGTTTTGCAAAAACTGACTCCGATCCAAGCGGCATTTTTCGGTTATCCAACTTAAGGTCATCGACCAGCGACTGATAAAAGTTCAATGAATCGTCAACGATTGCCATCTGGCCATCGATGAAGGCGATGGTATTATCCAGGGTTTCATTTTTTTCTTGCAGCGCAATCTCCTCTACGGCGACATAGTAAGCATTCATGAATTTTAGGTCCCGCTCAGGAACTTCACCCTCCAACTTAATGTCAAGCATGGCCGAGCCCCGCAATGCCCAACTAATTTCAATTCTTTTGCTATACTCCCGGACCAGATCCTCCTTCCTGTTCAAAACAAAGTAGTATTTGTCGTGCTCTTCGGTTCCACCATTAGTATTTTCTATCCGAAGATTCGCCGCACCCAATTGAAGTACATTTCCGTACTTGTGCTTTTTTCCGGAAAGGTCTGCCCACCGATCGTCCTGAATGTTTAATTCGTATTCTTCAGGTGAAAGCTGATTGACGTAAATTGGTACGCTGTGCGGATAACGGTCGTTCCGGATCGTATCAATCGTCACCATGAAACCGCGTCCGCGGGCGGATTCGTTCGTTTTGACCACGCCTTTAGAAAAGTAGCTGATCCGTAAATCCAACTTGTCAATGGCAGCTTCTATCCGCTTTCGCGACTTCAGGATCGGTATCTCTTCATATATTTCGACAAGACCGTTTAAGAAAAAGCTAGCATCAACAAGCCCTGGTACAGGACTAGTCTGAGTACCTGAAAATTTGTTGGTCGTTATGCGCGCATGTACCAAATACACCGGGGTGAGGTACCGGTTATACGCATAGCCCGACAATACAGAAAAAATGAAAAATGCGAGGATGTACGGCCACCTCCTCAAGAGGTTAATCAGGTACTTCTTTATGTTTACCGGC
>DATHKA010000559.1:0-10356 GCA_035489615.1 Chryseolinea sp. | reverse complement strand
CCTCCAATGTGGCCATCGGGGCGCCGGGGCGAATATTGCGTTCACCAAAATTGCGCAACGCGATGCTGCGGACTTCCATCACGCGCTTCAGCTCCGTTACTGCATCGCTGCCGTTGTCCCAAAGATGAGCAAAGGGATGAGCGCCGCCACGGGGACGGGCATCCTGATCGGATAGGAAGGTCAAGCCATCACTCAAGCTTTTGGTAATGATTCCTTTCAAAGCGGTGGCCTCGTCTGCGCCGTCGGGAAAGTCCTGGTACCCAAATTGAATCGTCACTTTATCCCATACACCGATCTTATCATCGTAAGCCTGTTGAAGCGATAGCTTTCCATCCTGTATGGTGACAAACGGATGGGGATAGTCCATAACGGATGCGTTGTGCTCGGCACTTGCGCTGTATGCGTGGGCAAGTCCGAGGGTATGCCCTACTTCGTGCGCGGACAATTGACGCAAGCGGGCGAGGGCCATTTGTTGCATCTCCGGAGAAACCTGCGAATCAGCATACGGCGACAATAAGCCTTCGGCGATGAGAAAGTCCTGCCTCACGCGCAACGAGCCCAGGGTAACATGTCCTTTTATGATCTCCCCGGTGCGGGGATCCATAACGGTTGCTCCATACGACCAGCCCCGCGTTGAGCGGTGCACCCATTGAATCACGTTATAGCGAACATCCATAGGATCGGCATCTTCCGGCATCATCTCAACCCTGAAGGCGTTTCGATAACCGGCTGCCTCGTAGGCCTGATTCCACCACCGCGCACCGTCAAGCAGCGCCGAGCGAATAGGTTCCGGCGTGCCACGATCGAGATAATATACAATGGGTTCCACTGGATCGCTTAGCGCAGCCGTTGGGTCCTTCTTTTCCAGGCGGTGACGCGCGATGAATCGCTTCTCGATGGGTTCGCTTATGGGCGTCGCGTAATCAAAATAGGAAATGCCAAAGTAACCTGAGCGCGGATCATACGCGCGCGGCTTGTACCCACTATCGGGCAACTCCACTAAGGAATGGTGTTGCCGCACCGTCACGCTACCCGGGGAGGGCACAACAGTAGTGATATATTCACCCGTTGGATTACCTGAAAAGGTAAGTATCGCCTCAAACTCGGAGTTCTTTGGGAAATTTTTGATCGCCTCGGGAAATAAGGCGCAACGCTGGTCATCGAGCCGATAGTCGCCCTGGTTCGCATCGCGCAACGCTTGGGCCACACCATGGGCATCACGAAGCAAGAACGAAGTGGCGTCAACCAGCACTTTTCCGCCACCCTCCGCTTCAACGGGAAATCCCCAGAGCACCGATTGGGCAAAGGCCTCCCGCACCGCGCGACGTTCGTCCTTATTGTCCGTTACGGCGCGATACTTATAATTGAGCTCCACCATCAACACCTTCGGACCACGACGATCGAACTTCACTACATGAACGCCACCAATCTGACCACGGTCCAAACCGAGATCATTGGATCCCACGCCCGCCGTGAGCGACCGCACATACAGCAGCTCCTCGTCAAACTTTTCGATAGCCAGGTAGAGCTTATCCTTTTTCTCGTCGTAGTAGAACGGAACGAAGCCGGGGAAATGTTTCAGACCCGCCACCTTACTGGCAAACGGATCAGCCGGCGCGGGCGCAACAGCTGTATCGGATTTCTTCTTTTGAGCCATCGCTGGCACCGAGGCCACCAGCCATAGCGTGGCACTCAACAATCCCACCGTAAACAGGCTGAGTATGTTCTTCATAGCGTTCAGGTTAGAACACTAAGCTATGAATTAACCCAGCACGACAAAAGTGGATGGGTCCTACTGGGTTAGCAAACTGTTATAATATTGGAAGGTTCTGACAAGGTCTGCTTCCTTCTTAAGCGAAACGTCGTTGTCACTCATATATTTCTCCATCTCGTTCGCTTTGTCTCCAAAGAGCGCGATGACCTTCTTCCGGGTAGGACTTACTTCTACAACGGTTTGTTGTTGTCCAATGTAGTAACTCGACTGCTTGAGAATCTTGTCGTCGCGGCTCCCGACATCAAACGAAACATTGTAATCTGCTTTCTTCACGTGTAGCTCCGTGCGTTTGAACAAAGGCACTTTTCCATCAACCAGTACTTCAAAGAAACCCAACAGGGGACTGCCTTCAAACTTGTAGTCTCGCGCATTCACAAAAAAAACAGGATCAAGCCGGGATGAGTCCACCCAACTGAAGCTTCGGATGCGCTTTCCCTCCAGCACTTTTACTCCCGCATCCGTTTTTACGTCCAGGGCATCCGTTTGAATATCATAACGTACCGGATATCCCTCAACAACGCGATCGTCTTTGTACAATTGAATGGCCGACTTTCGCCAATGCGTGCCCAGGTAGGTGTCGCCAATAACTTTCCCGGCCGGTGCTGGCACGCCGTAAAGAATTTCGTTTTTACCTATTGCGTTAGCATCCGCCAGCCCTTCCATGGTATAGGAAGCACGGATGTTATTGGGAATAGCTGACGATTGACCGTACACACCGGGAGCAGCAGCGCATGACAAAATCAGCACGGCAGTGAAATGAGTGGGGCGGAAATAGATCATGACTCAAAACTTTAAGTGTAATTCATAAAAAGCCGCCCTGGAGCGAGCGGCTTTTTTTATTGACCATAACAAGATAATACAAAAATGTCTAATGCAGGGTCAAGGGCCAGGACTTCCCATCATTCCGCGCGAGGGTCGTCCGTGCCTTGTCACCGTACGTATTAGACCATTCGATCACGAGACTCGTGCCATCGTTCGAAATCACAGTCAGGGTATACGTGTCTCCGTATTGATCTGCCCCGCCGAACGATATATCGCCGCACACGTCATTCAATACGGCGCCCACCGCAGGCGTATCTCCATACGCGCAGTCAAATACTCCGAAGGTTACATCGCTTACGGCATATACCCCCCCGCCATCGTCTTCCAACTCGCCGGCTCCTGTGTTTGTGCCGGCACACGCTGCTGCGTTGCCGCCCGCGCCGAGGACGATCACGGTAGTTGAATAATCATAGGTACCGCCAAGGTCAGAAGCACAAGCTACGTTGTAGTTCAGAAACACCGTCTTGTTGGCGACCACACTGGGACTATATCCGCCATCCAGGTAGCGGCCGTCACCCGTTAAAACGTACCCATTAACCGTGAACGAGTCACCCACATCAAGCGAATCTGCGGTCAAGACCTCTTTCGGGAAGGCATTAACGAGTTCGCTAAATCCGATGTCCACTTGCGCGGGAAATGCTGTGAGCGTTGCATACTTTGCATCGGTACTCTCCCCGGTAATGGAATTGTTGTACGTAATCATAACGTCGACACTCGACACATCCACCTCGCCTTCTGTCGCCAGCGCAAAAGAGATCCTTGAATTGTCGAAGTTCGTGAGATCGATGAATCCGGTGTCGTCGTCACCCTGCACGAACAAGGGAATGGCACCCTGCTGAAAATTATCGAATGGCTTCTTGGCGTCGTCTTCACACGACACGCTAATAAGAAGAGCCGCAGCAGCAGGAAGGATATACTTTATTTGTTTCATTTCATTTTCAATTTTTGGTTGCCTGGAGCTGTGTGCTCCTTTCTTTCTTTGTCAGGTAGTACGCCGTAGCAAAAATCAGCGTAGCTTCTTTCTCACTTACGGTCATTTTTGCAATGGCGTACTAGTCTCCTTACTGCGCGTCCCAGAAAACGAGATCTGTCGTGACGTTCTTCTGATCGGGCGCGTTTTGATTCAGCGTGAGTGACTGTGAATTGTACGCCATCGAGACGGGGTATTGGCGACTCGTTCCGGTGTATGCCAGATCATCCGTATTCGGATCGTACATCACGGGAAATCCGGTACGACGATAATCCGTGTATGAATCAATGGAAAATCCGAAGCTGGCAATCCATTTCTCCGTCAGGATGAGTTCGAGCTTGCCAGAAGCGTCGGCGGCATCGTACTTCGCCAGTACCGCGGTCACATACGTAGTAATGTTTGCCGCGGAAATCAAGGGCGCGCCGGTGTCGTCGGCGATGGCATTCACCTTCGCGAAGGAAGCCCGGACAGCATCTTCAAAAAGCTTGCGGGCATCGCCCGTCACACCGGGTTCCATGAGGATCAATTCCGCCTGCGTGTACAGCGATGCAAAGCGCGTGTACAACCGTTGGGCTACCGTACCGGGGCCTGTGGTAGCTCCGGAAGTGTTCACTTCACCACCGTCTCCGTCGTCATAACGCCCGCCGATCGGATAAAGGCCCAGCACTGTTTGAGAGCGATCCTGTTGCCATCCCTGATTTACTCCGGTGGATGCAAAGTGAATCGTTAAAAATCCATTGGGGTCTGTATACTCGGTTGGGTTCTGCGCATCTGCGGGATCCGTGATTTGCCTGAACCAATAGTAAGGAACGCGCGGGTCGGAGATGCCGGAAAGCACATCATTGATTTCACTCTGGTCAGTCATGATCTCATAAAAATACGGGCTGATGTAGCTCACCTTGTTGCCCAGGGTGTATTCATAAACGAACGCGGGATTCCGGTTGTCAGGTGCCACCGAAGTGCCATACTCGAGTTCAAAGTCCTCGCCTGCCTGCAACAGGTCACCTTCTGCCAGCAACGCGTTGACTTGTGTCGAAACATCGGCTACCAGCCTTGTCTGATTGTACAGCTTCAATTTCAGAGACTTGGCCAGATGGCGCCAGGTGTCTAAATCGCCACCATAGATCAGATCATCAGCGGCCGGAGAATCATTAGACTCGAGGGCCAGGTTGGCGATGCCGTTGTCGAGCATTTCCAGTAGCGATGGGTAGATGGTCGCATCATCGTCGTATTCGGGATACAACGCTTCTTGCGGATTCAGCGCTGCGGAGAACGGAACATCGCCCCACATGTCAACAATCATGCTGTACGTGTAGGCGGTGAGTATTTGCGCGATTCCGACATATTGCGGACTACCTTCCTCGGTGCCCTGGTCTATGATCGTCTTCAAGTCCTCCAGCGAGCCTGAGTAAAGATTTTGCCAGGAAGTGGTGATCTGAAAGTCGTCGCCCGAGACTACATATTGATCAACGCTGCCGCGTTGTACGGTCTGGTGAACGAGTATTGACGTCGGGGTGGACATGCCGTTGCTGCCGATTCCCAGGGAGTTCACAATCGTGAGCTCGGATTGGGTCAGCAACTGCCCCACGGTCACAGCCGATGGGTTATTCGGATCCTTGTTGATATCGAAATAACTATCGCAGCCTGATGCAACGGCAAGGGTAGCCGCCAACGACAGGATGCCTATACGCTTATTCAGTTTCATGTTCAGTTAGTTAGAATTAGAAGGTTACTCTCAGATTCACGCCATAACGCTTCACCGAAGGGGCCGCGTTGTATTCTATACCCGTATAGTTCTGCGAACCAAACGAACTGGTTTCCGGATCGTAGTTCGAATGCTTGGGGAAGTTTGGCGCATTGTAGAACAGGTTGCGGCCGGTGAATGACAAGCTCAGGTTGCCAAGAGGCGTTTTACTCAGGAGTGCCTTCGGAAAGTCGTAAGACAGGCCCACCTCGCTGAGGCGTATCACCGTTGCGTCGAATACGCTGTTCTCATCGGCCGAGTTGATACCAAACGAACCGCCGGCAGTCTGGAAGTATACGTCGTTGAGAATCACTTGCGTCGTGTTGGGAATCTTCTCACCGTCCCTGAGGATCGGCTCGAAGGTATTGGTATTACCCCACACGCCTGGAACGATGAACGTTCCTTCGCGATTTTCCGTATCCTGCGTCACCCCGCGTCCCAGGTAGAACTGATTCGTTGCCGACCACAGCGCACCGCCATGGCGATAGTTCCACAGACAGGATATCGTGATGCCTTTGAAGTTCAGCGACGTGCCGAGACTGGCCAGATACTTGGGATTGGGATTGCCGATGTAGGTAAGATCGTTCGATTGAATAAGCAAGCCCGTTGTCGGGTCGATAAGGAAGTTGCCTTCATCATCGCGCACATTCGTAGTACCTTTCAACATACCATAAGGCTGACCGACGGCAAGAACGGGTGTAACCTGACCGCCATAGAGAGCGCGCAGCACGATTTCATCAATGCCTGAAGCCAGACTTTCCACCATGTTACGGTTGCGCGTGAACGTACCGTAAATATTCCACGTTAATCCATTCTCCATACGGACCGGTGTGACGTCGAGGCCGATCTCAAGACCTTTGTTCGAGACCTCACCAAAATTGGTAATGAATTGGTTGAAGCCGGTTTCATCGGGCAGAGCGATTGGCGCGATCTGGTCGGTGGTGCGGATGTCATAGTAAGTAGCCTTGAGGCTGGCGCGGTTGTTAAAGAAAGCCAGTTCAGCACCAAACTCCACGGTGGTTGTAAATTCCGGAGTAAGGTTCGGGTCGTAAACCGTGGTACCTTGCGTTGCTCCAGGCTGTCCGTTGAATGGAAGGTCGTTACCCGGAACCGCACCTACCAGTCCGCTGGAGTTGCCGATGTTGAGGCTATAGGTTGGATACAGGGAATACACGGGCGCGTCATTACCGACACGCGACCACGCCGCACGAATCTTACCGCTGCTGAGGATATTTGACTGAATGCCCAACGCTTCTGTGAAGATAAACGACGAGCTCACGGAAGGATAAAAGAAGCTGCGCTTGCTGGCCGGCAGGGTTGACGACCAGTCGTTTCGACCGGTGAGGTTTAGAAACAGGTAGTCTTTATATCCGAGTGAAATGTCTCCGAAGAGGCCCATCAGCCTGCGGCGATAGTATGTCCCCCCAAACGGGGTAACAGAATTGAAGTTGTCCAGGTCATCGATGTCGAATGCAATGGAATTCACACCCCGCACCTGCTGGTTCTCTCCGGTGCGTTGGTTGATGTTGTATCCGCCAATTACTTTCAGGTTTAGATCCGGATTCAGGTCCTTGTTAAACGTTACCAGCAAGTTCGATTCGATCTCCTGGAAGTAGATATTGTCGGTGACTATCTGGCCGATACCGGCTGCACCAACGGATCCTCTACGCGTTATTTCCTTGCGGCGGTCGTTGTAAGTATTCACACCCACCTTGTAATTAAAGCTTAGCCAATCCGTGAGATCGTAACCGAGGTTAATCGATGCAGCGACCCGGTTAACCTGGCTGCGCAGTCCGTTGTATTTCGAAGAGTAATACGGATTGTCGGCTGCTGCTCCCAGGAAGAACACGTTGGCATGATCTTCCGTCTCGTACGGCTGGCCCTGAATGTCCCAATTGCGTCCAGGGAACAGAATACGCGACAATACTGACGCGCTTACCTGCCCCGCCTGTCCATATCCGGCCAGAGGACCCTGTTGTTCCGTGTCGATGAACGACAGATTACCGCCCACGTGGAAGCCGTTTTGTAACTGTGTAGTACCGCCCAGGCTGATGTTAGTCTTGCGGAATTCGGAGAAGGGTATGTAGCCCTCCTGCTTCATATTGGAAGCTACCAGGGTAAGAACCGATTTTTCATTTCCACCGCTTATGGTGATGGAATTATCCCAGACCTTGCCGTCACGGAAGAAGTCCTTCACATTGTCAGGGTACGCCCGATACGGCACCATAGCCGGTCCGTCGGGGAAGGCATTTGCGTAAGCACCCCAGTAGGGAATGGAATCATATTCGCTGCCATTCGGTACGGTTCCTCCGCCAATATAATTTACGCCTGGACCGTCACGATCGAACGCCGGACCCCAGGAGCCGTTTGCCTCGGCGTAGTTACCGCGCGAACCGGTTCCATATTTATCCTGATAATCGGGCAGGTTGGCAATCTGTTCGATAGCAAATCCGGAATTGAAGGAGATTTCAAGACCCTTGCGCGACGCCCGGCTGCTGCCCGACTTGGTCGTAATCACAACGACCCCGTTAGAGGCACGAACGCCGTACAGCGCGGCGGCGGCGCCACCGGGCAGGATGCTCATTGACTCAATATTATTGGGGTCGATGTCGGCGATGCGGCTTGAATACGCAGCGCCGTCCGTAAGCTCGTTGGATGACGTAGAGTACGAGTTGTCGAAGGGAATGCCATCAACCACGAACAGTGGCTGGTTGTTCCCAAACAACGACTTGTTACCGCGGATGGTAATGCGTGTAGCGCTACCGGGAGCACCACTCGAGCTCAGAATGTTCACGCCAGGAATCTTCCCCTGCAAACTGCGGAGCACGTCAGGCTCCGATTTTTGGGCGAGCTTATCGCCGGAGACATTGCCGACTGCATAGCCGAGCGCCTTACTCTCGCGCTCGATGCCCGCGGCTGTAACAATCACTTCACCCAATTGGGTTACATCGGGCTTCAACTGGAGATCCACGACAGAACGTTCTCCGATCTCTGCCTCCTGCGTCGTGAGGCCGATAAACGAAAACACCAACGTGCCGCCAGACGCCGGAACCGCGAGACGATACTTTCCATCAGTATCGGTTACGGTACCCGTCGTGGTACCTTTTAAGACAACATTAACACCAGGTAACGACGTGCCATCTTCGGATGATGTGATTACGCCGGTTACCGTTCGCTCCTGAGCCATCACATGACTCAACGCCACGGTCAGGAGCAAACAACTTGCTAGTAAAAATTTCCTCATACTTTCCAGGTTTATTTTGAGTTATTCAATTTCCCCCCTTAACAGGTGACTAACACCTGGAAGGTTGGGTATTCAAATAACCTTAATGCGGATAGCAAATGAATGACCTAGATGGGGGTAAAATTATCGTGGCCTGACTCACGTAATAAGAGGGATACAGGTCACGCTGAGGATACAATGTGTTCATGTGCGCCAGGGCCTGGAGGAGGGCGCTGCCGACAACACGCGACGACCTCAGGAAGCCGCTACCGATGCAGTGGGTTTCCGGGATCTACAACGCTCATGATAGGCGCCGTATGGTCGGAAATGTCGCGTTCGCAGGAAAAACAGTAGGCATTCAACTTGTTCAAATGCCACTTCGGCGGTAGAAGCGGCCACCCGTCCAAGACATAACAAATTCATCCCTTTGGGGTGATACAACATTCAACGCTAACGGTGACATTTGTCTAAAGATCCTTCACCAAAATGAGTAGACTTTTCTTCATAAGTTTAGGTTAATGATAAAAACTTCTCAGAAGGATTAACCCTCCGGACGGGAGGGTTTTTTTATGCCTAAAAAGTCGACCCCTGCGAATTCTATCGTAGAAACTGAGTCAATCAAATTCACTTTCATTCAGCGTACATTTGCCAATAATCCCTAAAACGCATGAAAGCGTCAACGTACGATCGATACGGCCCGCCAGATGTCTTGCGTCTGCGCGAGATAGAAATTCCCGTGCCCAAAGATAATGAAGTACTTGTACAGGTCTTCGCTACTACCGTTAACCGGACCGATTGCGCGATGCTCAGGGCGAAGCCGTTTATCATGCGGTTCATGACCGGGCTGTTTAATCCGACAAGAACCATTTTAGGAACCGATTTCGCTGGCAACGTTACGGCCATCGGCAATGAAGTTACCGCGTTCAAAGTTGGTGACAAAATCTTTGGATTTGAGGATACGGGCTTGAGTACACACGCGCAATATGTATGCATCCCTGAGAGCAACGCGATCTCGGCTATGCCACAAGGTGTGGAATACGATCAGGCAGTAGCCACCCTCGAAGGTGCCCACTATGCTTACAACATGCTGAATAAAATTGAACTCAAACCCGGCGACAATGTCGTGGTGAACGGTGCTTCGGGTGCGATCGGGTCGGCCGCGGTTCAGCTTTTGAATTATTACGGTGCTCACGTCACAGCGGTATGCAATACGAAGAACATCCAATTGATACAATCGCTGGGTGCCCACAAGGTCATCGACTATCTGACGGAAGATTTCACCCTATCTAAAGAAAAGTATCGCTACGTTTTTGATGCGGTAGGCAAGAGCACATTTGCAAAATGTAAACCGTTGCTCGAACCGGATGGCGCGTACATCTTCTCGGAGCCGGGCCCGTGGGCGCAAAACATTTTCCTCGCGTTAAGTACCTCTATGAGAAAAGGCAAGAAGGTGATCTTCCCGATTCCCGTTGACTGCAAACGCAGCGTCCTCCTGATCCGGAAACTTATGGAAGAAGGAAAATTCAAAGCGGTGATTGACAGGCGCTATCCCTTCGATAAAATGGCAGATGCTTTTCGTTATGTCGAGACTGGCGAAAAAACAGGGAGTGTTGTGATCTTGATGGCCTAAATCAGCTTCTCCAGGTTCGCTTTCGCGATGGCCTCCGACTTGGAATTCACCTGCAGCTTTGAATAAATGTTCTTGATGTGAGTCTTCGCCGTCTCCTTCGAAATAAACAGCTCCTCTGAGATCTGGGTGTAGGTCTTGCCCTCGGAAATAAGCTGCAGTATTTCCGTTTCTCGCTTTGTCAACGGCGAATTAG
>DATHKA010000558.1:0-2646 GCA_035489615.1 Chryseolinea sp. | reverse complement strand
CTCACCGTGCAGGCTATGGTGAGACAGCTGCAGAATAGCGCCAACAGGATTTGTTTGGACAGATTACCCTTTAATTTCATCGAACGATGTACGTTATTTACCTTCAAGTTATAACTATGAAAGGTACCAGAAAGAAAAAAGTTGCCGACCTCGTCGTCAACGATGAGTCGTTGGCGGAAGAGCAACTCATCAGGCAGGCATTTAAGGATAAAGATTGGGCCGAACTAAAAGGCGCGAATAGTTGGATGATTTTTAAGGTAATGTCCGAATTTGTAGAAGGTTTGGAGAAGTTGGCAAAGATCGGCCCGTGCGTGACGATATTCGGGTCGGCCCGGGTAAAGCCAAGCAATCCATTTTACAAGATGGCCGACGAGATTGCCTACCAACTCGTGCAACACGGATACGGTGTGATTACGGGCGGGGGGCCGGGTATCATGGAGGCCGGTAACCGCGGTGCACATCGCGCGAAAGGAAAGTCGGTGGGATTGAACATCTATCTTCCACACGAACAGAAGGGAAATATCTACATCGACCCCGACAAACTCATCACGTTCGACTACTTCTTCGTGCGCAAGGTGATGTTTATGAAATATTCGCAGGGCTTCATCGTCATGCCCGGCGGATTCGGCACACTCGACGAGTTGACGGAAGCCCTCACGCTTATCCAAACAAAGAAGATTGGACGTTTTCCAATTGTGCTTGTAGGTAAAAAATTCTGGGGTGGTCTCATCGACTTCTTCAAAAAGGCACTGGTTAAGGATAAGATGATCCACTCGGACGACTTGTATCTGTTCAATCTGGTGGACACCCCGGCAGATGCTGTGAAAGTGATCGACGAATTTTATTCCAAGTACCTGTTGTCACCTAACTTCTAGATAGCCAGATACGCCGAGATTTGGACTTGCTGTATGCCTTTTCGCCGCAGCGGGATACTAAAATTTAGCCATCGATTATGGGTGTTTTCAGTTATTGGTTTTTCTTTGCAGAACGATGATCAACGACACCGTAGAAATTGTTACGAAGCTCTTGTACGAGGCCACGCGTCGTCGTCGCATTTGCAGTCTGTCTCTCACTGATGAACCAGAACCGCGAATTGTCCATCCTTATGGACTTTGTCAGACAAACCGCGACAAGATTATGATTATCTGTTGGCAGGAAGATGGATACGCGGGTACGTCCCGGCTCCCCGGCTATCGGAACCTGTCGTTGATGAGATGTTCAACGGTTGAGCTATTAGACAGGCACTTTCTCGTCCGAGGGGATTTCAATCCTGCCGACTCGTCCTATCAAGACTGGGTATTTCATGTGAGTTAGCACGTCGTTGCAAAAATACGTAACCGTCCCCCTGGCGCGAATTTATATTCGGCAAACCAATGTCCTGGTTCATGGTGGTTCTTGATTTCAAATATTTTTTACACTGACGTACTGAATGTGTTGGCTTCTTCAGTTTTTTCGAAGTGTCTCGCGGGGTAACCGAATCTGATCTGAATAGAATTGCATTCGTGAATGCATCGGATCCAGCGGCACAATTTTTTCAACAAGCGACAATTTGTGATTGACGAAGACCTCGAGGTAATAATTTCCGAGCAAGTATAGATTGACTTTATAATTGTAGTAGCGAATGGCCATTACGAACGTACCTTTTTCGTAAAGCAAGCTGATCTTGTCATTCAACGTCAACTCCGCAAATTCAGTGCTTGTGATCATTTAATAAACATAACGCAAAAATATGTCGAGCACAATCTTGACAGAAGTCAAGTTTTTATTTAAAGATTGTTGTCGAAGTTGCCTGCGTAGCGAGTAGATTCTTTCTGAAAAAGGGCACAGCAAAAAATCAACCAACTCTTAGTGAAAGTGAAAGATGTATACAAAGTAGAAGTGATAACGGATATTTTATGATGGTGGTTGTGAAGGAATTTTATCACCGGATCGGATTTTTTTTGAAAGGAGGAGCTGATGAACTGAGGGTATAAGAGTAACAGTCTGAAGACTGGGAGGGAGAGGGCACCAGTCTGAAGACTGGCGCCAGAACGCGGAGACTGGGAGGGAAGAGGGCACCAGTCTGAAGACTGGCGCCAGGAGGCAGGCAGCCAGGGCACAAAAAAACCTTCAAGCTTTCGCCTGAAGGTTTTGTAGGGTGAATGATGGGACTCGAACCCACGACCCTCAGAATCACAATCTGATGTTCTAACCGGCTGAACTACATCCACCGTTTTGAGGACTGCAAATTTAGCCACCTGGCCGGATTTTGCAAAGCTAACTGCGCGTAAAACTCAGGCGCCGGCCCTTTATCGACTGGTCAAAGCTGCCGCCGCGCCACGCGAGGTGCCCCGATACCCACGTTTTGGCAATAGTTGAGCCAAAAGTGACTCCCTCAAGGGGCGACCACCCGCAATGATAGAAAATGTTCTCCTTTTTCACCGAAGTTGGATTCTTGGGGTCGACGAGCGTTAAATCGGCATAATAACCTTCACGGATAAAACCCCTCTTTTCTATTTGAAACAGGCGCGCAGGATTGTGGCACATTTTGCTCGCTATAAAGGGCAATCCAACGCGTCCCTGATGGTAGAATTCCAGCATGGCGAGCAGGCTATGCTGAACCATCGGTCCGCCAGACGGAGCCTTGAAATAACTGTTTTGCTTTTC
>DATHKA010000557.1:0-19337 GCA_035489615.1 Chryseolinea sp. | reverse complement strand
GGCCATTTCCTCCAGCGTATTGTCCCATTGCGAACGATTGACGTCCACCGGCCGCACCTCCACACCGTGCTTCTGTGCGTCAATGACGATCTGCGCAGGCTGATAGAAGCCCATCGGCATACTGTTCAGCAATGCGCAGGCGAATATATCCGGATAGTAGCACTTGATCCACGAGGAAACATAGACAAGCAACGCGAAGCTTACGGCATGGCTTTCGGGAAAGCCATACGATCCGAATCCTTCGAGCTGCCGGAATACGCGCTGTGAATATTCAAGTGTATAGCCGTTGGCAGCCATTCCCTTAATCAGCTTCTGCTCGAAATAAGAGATCTTGCCTTTTGCCTTGAACGTTGCCATCGCCCTGCGCAATTCATCCGCTTCAGTCGCGGAAAATCCTGCGGCAACAATGGCGATCTTCATCGCCTGCTCCTGGAATAACGGGACGCCTAGCGTGCGTCCAAGTATTCCTTTAAGCGCTTCGGAAGGATATTCAACCGCCTCCTCACCGTTTCGTCTTCGCAAATACGGGTGCACCATGTCGCCCTGTATCGGTCCGGGACGGACAATCGCCACTTCAATCACGAGATCATAAAAACATTTTGGACGAAGCCTCGGCAACATGGACTGCTGCGCGCGGCTTTCGATCTGGAACACGCCAATAGTATCCGCGTGGCTGATCATCTCATATACGGCCGCATCGTCCTGCGGAATGTTTGCCAGCGTGAGGTCAAGGTTATATTGTGTTTTCGCCAGATCAAATGCTTTACGAATGCAGGTGAGCATGCCCAATGCGAGCACATCGATCTTCATAAATCCAAGGGCGTCAATGTCGTCTTTATTCCATTCGATATTCGTGCGATCTTCCATGCGCGCATTAAGGATAGGGCAAAGATCGGACAGCTTGCCTTCCGTGATAACAAAGCCACCGGTATGCTGGCCAAGCTGGCGCGGAAAACCCATGAACTGGGCGGTAAGCTGCAGGACTTTTATGATCGTCTTATCATCCGGATTCAATCCCTGATCGATGATGCGCTGGCGGTCAAATCCCTCATCGGCAAAGTCCCAGATTAGCCCGGACAAGCTGCCGATCGTATCAACAGAAAGTCCCATTGCCTTACCCATATCACGGATCGCACCTTTGTGGTGTTGTTGTGTTACCGTAGCCACAACGGCTGCTCGGTCACGCCCGTATTTCCTGTAAATGTATTGCATCACCTCTTCGCGTCTTTCATGCTCGAAGTCCACATCAATGTCCGGGGGTTCATTACGGGCGGATGAAATGAAACGCTCAAATAGCAAATCGAACTTGGAAGGATCGACAGACGTTATGCCCAGGCAATAGCAGATGGTGGAGTTAGCTGCTGATCCCCTGCCCTGGCATAGAATTTTTTGTTCACGCGCATACCGTACAATATCGTAAACGGTAAGGAAGTACTCTGCGTAGCTCATCTGCTCAATGAATGCCAGCTCATAGGTGATGTTGGCTTTGATCTTATCCGGTATTATCGCCCCGAAAATCTCCGCTGCCCCCTTCCATGCCAGGAAGGTTATCTCCTCCTGGGGAGTGCGGCCTTCACTGGTAACTTCTTTTGGATACTTATACTTCAGCTGGTCAAGGGAGAACGTGCAGGCCTCGGCAATATCCTGTGTTTGCCGGATTGCGTCCGGATATTGGCGAAACAGCCGCTGCATTTCCGCGATGGGTTTCAGGTAGCGCTCGGCATTCGGATGCAGGCGAAAGCCTGCATTGTGGATGATGCATTTTTCACGCACGCAGGTGACAACGTCCTGCAACTCCCTTCGTCCGGGATTGTGATAATGCACGTCATTGGTAGCCACCATCGGCACTTGGAATTGCTTTGCCAGCTGCGCAATGCGATGGAGCAGCTTAGCATCATCACCGCTATACCTGCGGGACGCGGCTATGTAAAGCTGATCACCGAATGCGTCACGGTATTCCCTTACCACTTTTTTGAATTCCGTATCAAAATCGAAAGACGGGTTAAGTGATTCGGGTGGAAGCAGCACGAACTTCGATCCGCTGGAATGCGCATAGACATCCCGCTTGAACAAGTGACACTGTCCTTTCTCGGCACGAAGGTTCCCGGTTGTCAATAGGTTGGACAGCCGGGAGTATGCGCTGCTGTCGGTGGGAAATGCAAGAAGGCTTTGCCCGTCCACCAGATCCAGGCGACAGGCAGGCAGGATTCGTATGCCTGACTTCTTTGCAGCAACATGCCCGCGTACGATGCCTGCAAATGTGTTCCGATCCGTAATGGCGATGGCGTTATAACCATACGCGACTGCCTGTTCAACGAGCTCTTCCGGATGTGACGCGCCCCGGAGGAAGCTGAAGTTACTGGTCACCTGTAGTTCCGTGTAGCTCATATTCTCCTACGCAAAAAATCCGTGAATGAACCATTGGTATGTTTTGTCATCGTAATGCCCCAGGCGGAACAGCCAGTACCGATGTCCTTCTTCGTCCTCGACACGATAATAATCGCGGTGCTGTCCTTGCTGCAACCACCATTCCTGCTCAATGCGTTCCGGGCCATCGGCTTTCACAACCTTATGCAGCTGCCCGTTGTACCGGAACAGCATGGGCGGATAATCCGGGATCGGTGCGGTGACGTCAATGCGTTCCGGTACCGACAGAAGCTGCAGCGGCCTTGGCTTATCGGTGAAGCCGGTTGTTGCTTTTTCCTGAAATGAAGCGGCAAGCTTCAATGATCGTTCCGGCCAGTAGTGCTCGTCCGGAACATACCGATGAACCTGCGCGATGCCGAACCTGCTTGCAAACCGATCGATCAGTTCCGACAAACGTTCATCCTCCAGTCCGCCTGATCCTTCCCAGATTTTTTCCTGATGCGAAAAATGATCCTCCACGTTCGGGGCTTCGAGTACAAACAGCTCGATACCGAGCGCGGGTTCTATCGTTGATAACTTGACTTCGAATAATTTAAAAAGATGCCTGACGTGATGCGAAGGACGGTTCGTAGCAATGTCAACCTGTTCGATCTTTCCGTCCACGCGGTACCCTTTGAACGCGGCTGCACGCAGTCCCTTCTGTTCCTGCTGCAGGCGAAGGCATAATATTTCCAGCAATTGCTGTAAGGCTATTCCAATCCCCGTTGCGGTAACGATCGGCTCCAGGCATGGCAGCCGCTCCTGATACGGCTCAATGGGCATCACGGGATCGATCGTTTCAATTTCCTGGCCGACTGCTTTATCCAACTGTTGAATCAATACCTGACCGAACCGTCTTCTCAAGGCAGTCCGTGGCATCCGGATGAATTGCCGAATCTCGCGGAGCCCAAGCTTATGCAGGCGTTCAACGTTTTCCTGTTCCAGGCGCAACGCCTCGGGGGGTAACTGCATCACGGCTTCTATGTGCCTTCCGCTTTCAATTAAGAGAGATCCTTTCCCGAAACGTGCGACTCCCCATGCCGCCCCTATGGTGTCGGCTATGGAAGCCCGCACATCATATCCCCGCGCATTCAATTTACTGACGACATCGTTGAGGTAAGAAGCATCACCGCTCCACAGATGAGTGCACCCGGATACGTCCATGATCAGTCCGTCCGGCAAGTCAATGGCAACTGCCGGAGTAAACCGGATGCACCATTCGGCAAGGCGTTTCAACAGTCTACCGGCCAGGTCAGGCTTATCATCAAGCGCTTCGAGATCCGGCACAAAGGCACGCGCGTCAGCGACCGACATTCCGATGCGAATGCCCTGCTGTTCCGCTACCGTGTTGGCAGCGGTGATGATCATCCGCCCGTGGGAGGAAGTCCGTAACACAAACGGTATGGATTTTAGCTGAGGCTGCCGGAGGCTGAACCAGTCCGTTGCAAGATGCCCGAACCACAGGGATAGAAAACGCTTTTCCATTTCATCCCGCGTTCTGTTGTTGGTCCTGGAATACCAAAGGCACAGGTTCGTCCGGTACGAATGCCCCGTCCCTCCACTGAATGTTCCATGTACCAGGCTTTCCGTTTCGCATACGCAGCAGGTCGACCTGCCATCTCGGAAATCCAATACCGGGAAGATCATCAACCGTTTTGCTTGGCAATGCTGTGATCTTCCACCGGGAAACACATGCAGTCGTAGTTGGCTTGTGCGTATTATGACGGAGGATAAAACCTGTTACGCGGCTGTTCTCAACCGCCAGTTGAAGCCGCCTGGATTCCGTAAAGCTTATCTCACGCAGCTCCCCGACCACAGCCGCAAGGGCCGCGCATTTCAATGCCTCATCCATCGCCCACAGCACGTCCTTTTCCTTTTTCAGATCAAGGAAGACAACGCGTTCCGGTTGAATGCCGAGCGCTTTCAATGCCGGTGGGAAAAGTGTCCGTGAAGAACTGATCCATAAGGCAGCCCCGCTGCTTCGCAGAAGCGATGCCAATAGTCCACCGATAAAGCCCCCGGTAGCGGCTGCATCCTCAATGCGCGCTGACAGGAATTCATGGACTGCGCCCACTGGAAAACGCCCCTCGGGAAATGCTTCCTTCATCGGTTCAAGCCCTGCATCCAGGCCCGCGTTTTGTGCAGGGTTAAATTTCTCCAGGCGGAGAATATCCCGCTGCAATTTTTCAAAAATCTCCGACCTCTTTCCCAGCACCATAACGTCATCCGAATGCTTCAAAGATAAAAAACTAATTTATTTAGTATTGAACAACTAATTTTTTTAGTTCTTACCTTGGATTTCATGCGATTTCAGAGGTTTTCGTGCCGATTCAGGAGGTTTCGAACATCCTTCCTTAAATTTTACGTTTAAATGGGGCTTTACAGCAAGCCGACTTCATCTGCTATTGGGATTATGCACGCTAGGCGCCTGGATAAAACAGTTCTTAGATTTCGCTAATCTGCGTCCGCAGTTGCTAAAAAAGACATCTCTAAATTTAAACTTGAGTCGGAGCCTGCACGTTGTTGGGCGGATGAACTAACTTAATTTTTAAAAATTCAATAAATTTTTGTCCATCTTGATATAACTCAAAAATCTCATTTGTTGTCTTAGTGTCAAAATTCAATGCTGCGAAATTGCTATGAACCAATATATTTCTCAAATGTCCTAATTCCAGGAATGCTTTTATAACCCTGTCAAGTTCACCGTTTGCTTTTACTTCTTTTTCACACTCGCTTTTAAATTCCTCGCCAAACATGCTAAAAAAAGTATTAGCATTTTTTCCGGGTTTGCTGGGTTCATCCTTTTCACCCCAAGTAAAATAAGTGTGGTATTGCATACCAATAGCTTTTTTCTTGAGAAATGAAATTACTTTTTGATTATCGTCACTTACCCTTGATATGAATTCAATAAGAACACTCTGAATCTCATGCTCAAAAAAACTCGCGGAAGAGAGAATTAAAACCTTCTTAAAGTACTTGTTTAGATCACTTGACAACGATGGTTGCCGGTTCTCATCAAGAAATTTAAAAATTGTATTATACTCAGAGTTTAATATGTCAACTGCATTCATTTTATGTCAATTGCGCGTAGGCCATTTCCAGTCTCTTTGTCACGTTGTTGTAACTAGCTGTATTGGATTGCGTGAATTCGATAAATCCGGGGTCAGCCTTTAACGCGTTTATTTTGTCGATCGAAACATTCCTAATCTTAATATCTTTTCTATCAAAAGCGTCCTTACAAAGTGCGAAGAAAATGGATTCATAAACTGAGATATTGAATCTCCCGGATTTGTTAAAGAATATTTTTGAATCCAACTGAATGCAGTATGCTACAAACTCATGAAAGATTGAATTCAAGTAGTCAATATTCTCATTAGGAAATTTCTTTGTTTTTAGCGAAAAACTATTCAAAAATTTAGTCATCGATGGCGAATAATCATCTTTCATGACCAGCATTGCAAAACCTCGTAACAGGATTTCAATATCTTTCATATGAATGTCCGGTTCTTTTTGAGGGGTTAATTGCCGCCAATTTTGGTCGAGGTTCAGAGCATACAACGAGTCGTAAAATCTTGAATGGAAAAGACTTGTCCTTATTTCTTGCGGCTTCAAGTTCACTCCTCCAGAATTGAGGCGGTTGAATATCTCAAACACCACACTGTTACCATCATCTGGGGTATTTTGCTTTATGATGACATTTCGAATGGTCCTGAGATCAAATGTGACTCGATCGCCATCATCAAGGGTAAAGTAATTTGATTTGTTGTACTTATTTTTGTGTCCCGGTTTTGGATCACTTAGCTGCAAGTTGAAGTCTACAAAATAGTCATTGTCATTTAATACTGAGTCAGGTATTCCTGCCTTTTGGTCAAAGATTTGCCTGAGCTCAAATCTCTTGTCTTCTCTAGGAAATCGTTTCTTTATGAAATAATAGATGGTCATATATCTCTGTTGTCCATCTATTACAATGAATTTATTTTTATCCTCCTCAAAAAGAAATATTTGAGGAATAGGGATTCCTATTATAATAGACTCAATAAGTTTCGATGCTCTTTTAATGTCCCAGACATAATTTCTTTGGAAACCAGGAATCTTAACAATACCCGATTGAATAAAGTCAAAGAGGGTTTTGATATTAAAGTCATTGGGAGAGGCCGAAATGTCATACTCCGTAAAACTCGTATCTTCACCAGTATCATTTTCATCCTCGCCTTCATACCATTTTAGTTCTGTCGCCATACTATAGTCTATGATTAATTATACTGATCAACAATCAGCAGGCACCCAAGGTGCAGATAATTTTCATTATCTGAAATGTTTGCGAAGTTGCACAAACCATTTATTTCAAACTCAAGGCTGGAAAATTCCCATGCAACTGGGGTTTGCAAGTTAGAAAACGCTTCCAAATGCGCTTGCCGGGGCAGGCTGACCGGCAAAGGGCGTTGCAGGTTTGAGCAAGCTGCCTTAATCATAGACGGTGAGTGCCGCGAAGGTGTGCGACCGCACGATGACCGAGTTAACCACACGTTCGCGGCTCTCACTGTAGCGCGTGTCGATTTTAATGGTTATCTGCGCGCTTGGCCGCGCTTAATGGTGTTCGCTTGCCGGATGTTGTCGATCAGATATTCATTTACATCCTTGTACTTTTGATAAAAAAATGAAGCGTCCCAGAAAGGAATGCTTTGCGCCTTCAGGTACTCCTTTGCCTTGTCTCCAGCCTTGTCATTATCAAAGAAGGCATTCACTTCTTTATAGGGCCGCATCAACTCACTGCTGCGCTTAATGAGGCTTACGGAGTTCAGCACCAGAAAATCAGACTGCTGCAACAATTGCTTCACCTCATCGGTGCCTATTTCCAGCGCGGAGAGAAAATCCATAAAGCCTTCAAAGGCGCACAGCTTCTGTTCGTTATTGGTAATGAGAGACATGTCCTTCGGTGAGGAAGAACCCTTGAACCAGCTGTTGCGCAAATCATATCCGCCCGAACGATTAGCAAACCCTACGGCCGTGTAGGTACGTTTTTTTATCCTGAACTCGACCTCCTTGCAGTACTGGCCGGCCGTAGCGGCTGTAATGCCCCGCCCACGGAGATAATTTAGAAGATCATCGCTTGCGAGGTTTCTGACCGAGAGCAGTTCGAGCTTCTCTTCCGGTACGTGCGCTGACGGCTGTGGCTGTTGGAACGAAAAATGTGCGGGTTTCGCGTAGGATAGCTTTTCAAGCGCTTTGTAAGGCGTACATCCATCGTGTTTCACAATTAAGTCGATGATCGTTCCGCCCTCCCCTTCTCCATGGTCGTACCAAACATTTTTTTTTGCATCGACCTTAAAAGATGCCTCTTTTTCCGTTCGCAAGGGCGAGCGATACCAATAGCTGTTGCCTCGTATACTGGCGGGTGCAAATCCCAAACGCGCCAGGTACTCAGTAATGGGAAATGCCTTTGCTTGCGCAAAGGATAATAAATGTTTTTTCACAACGTGTTAGTATCAATATGATTAAGACGGTGAGGGTGCGCGCTGATTCGGATCGATTGATTGACGCACCCTCACCGTGTATTGGAGTTTGTTACTTATCCCGCCAGCACTATACTGACATGCCCTTCCGTTTCCGGGTCTTCTCCGGAGGGGCCAACTGCTTTTCCACCTTTTCTGATTTTGCCTTTCCTGACTTTTCCTCTTCTTTTTTATCCGCGCCTTTGGAATCCGGTGTATTGTTCATGGAATTTTGTGTGGACTGCTCCTTTGCTTCCTTCGTTTCAGGAGAGGCTACCTTGATTCCCTGGAACTGTTTTTTCATGTTCTCGTCATACACGTTAATATTCCGTTCTTTTGGATTGGCTTCAATCAACATGCGTACTTCTTTATCCTGCGTCAAAAAAGTAACGGGTTGGAGATTGCCCTTTTTCAGGTCCTTGATCAAGTCAGCTTTTTGCGTTTCGTTTTGCAGCTCCTTGATCGGATGGGGTTTCAGACCTTTTTCAAGGTCATACTTCCAGGCCTCGTGATATTGTTGTACCGGGTGATTATCATACTTATCCTTCTTCCCAAAATCGACCTGAAGCCACGCGCTGTACTCCTGGCCAAATTTGTTGGTGAGGTTGTTCTTGTGAACGGCCCTTCCTTCCAGTAAGTTAAATGCTTCCTTGGCTGTCACACCATTTCCTTTGTTGAGAAAGAATTTTTGGGATCTTTCAAGTTCGGGCTTCTCGTTCAGGAGCTTCGCGGTATAATTGTTTACAAAGTACATATCGCTGCCTTCCTGCTTGGAGCGCGAGAAATCTACCTTATAATCCACATACTTTTTTTGATCACCCTGTCCGAACTCACCTTTCATGGACAGCGTGAACTTGTCTGCATTTTCCCGGATTTTCTTATCCATGTCGACATGCAGGTTCTCACCAAAGCCGAGGTAGAATAATCGTTGTTTTAAGAATTCGATATTTTCTTTGTTCATAATTTTTACGTTTTTAGATTTTGAATTATTGTTCCTTATCAGCTGTTTCGGCTTGACCAGCTTGACTGTCTTTTGCATCGGATCAACGAGGGCATAAACGGTTTCGGCCTTGCCTTGCACGTGGCGCGTGACCGGCTCTGCGTTACCCTGATACAGCGAGAGAATCACGTTGATGCGTTTCAACGGATCTTTCATTTCCGCCACACCTTGCTGTTCAAGCTGGCGTGCAATTACTAGCTCATGGCCAGGCACACTGACGCTGTTTATCCGGTGATTGCCGTTCACATCCTTTATGGCAAGATCAAGCCTGAACCATATGGGCCTCATTTTTCCGTCTCTGTGATCGCGGACCGTCTTATTCACCGCTCTTCCATGCAGCAGGTTGAAGGCATCGCGGACGGTAAAGCCCGAACCGTCAGTAATACGGAACATCTGTGAACGCTGCTGCTTTTCAAGCCGGGCGTGATACATGTAAGGATGGTACGCGTCATGATGTTCGTACTTCTTAAAGAAGATCGCATACCCCATCTGCTTTTCCTTTCCATAGTTCGGAAAGTTTACCTTGCCGTTAAGCTGAAACTTATCGGGGTCTGCACGGAGGTTAGCAATAAGTTCCTGCTCGTGCGTTTTCGGAAAGCCCAGGTCGTTAAGCTCATTCAGTATCCAATTTTCATGATCCCTGTTATTCATGATTGCCATCGTTTTTGCAAACTCACATGCCCATTCCCTTTTGCCTCGGCTGCTTCGGTTCGTTTATGATCAAGTCCGCAGGCTGCTTCATCTTGTGATTGTGTGGATTGCCGACCTTCAGCAGTTTATCGTTCCACTTTGCATACAGGTGAACAGCGGTGTTCCGGGGATCAGCCTGTGCGAAGGCCTGCGTTTCCATCCCGTTCCTGATGAGGATAACCGGTTCCGCATTTCCTTTCAGGAGTGAGAGGAACAGGTTTACCCGTTCGTCCGGATTCATCAGAGCTTTGACCGGGTACCTGCCCAGCGATTCGTTCATCTTAAAATCCGGATAACGCTCCACGGCAAAATTTCCGGTGGCATCCCGTTTGTGAAAGTCCAGCTGAAACCAGCTATTCTCCATTTTCCGGGAAGGCCAGTCAAGCACCAATTTTTGAACCGCGCGTCCATTCAATAAATTGAATGCGTCCGGTAACATAAAGCAGGGATCAGGACGTACCTCGAATACCCTCGACTTAACGGGGTCGCTTTTCAAAGAGGCCTGGTAGGCATATGCATGATATCCATTAGCCTGCTGGTCGAACTTCTTCAGGTACATTGTGTACGCTAAGGTTTCAGAAGTTCCATACTGCGGATACACTGCCGTGCCGGTGACCTGAATTTTATCCGCACCGGAATTGACCAGGTCGGCAACACCTTTTTCGGGAAACTCCTTTATACCGAGATACCCCAGTTCCTCCCTGATAAATCGTAACTCGTGCTCACGATCCATAATGTGATGTTCAAGGATTATTCGGCCGGTATGAGCTGCGCGTTGACGATGGGTTTGTTTTTTATCTCCAGTGTCAGATGCCTGCCACCACGCTGTTCCGTCAATTCAATGTGCAGGCGCTTGGCATCCGGGATCGTAAACTTTGGAATAGCATACACGACCTCAGCGGAAGATTTTCCATCGATCACAACCGTACTACCGTATTGATAAACCGGAACCTGGTCCAGCTCCTGGGAGGCTGTGCGTTTTGGTTGCTTCTTATCGCGCACGGAGAAACGCAGCAGATCCGGATGGTACGGAATGTTGGATTTGTTGTCGATGATAATGTGATAGAACATCGTGTTATTCCGGATATAGATGCCTTTCAATGAAAGGCGCATGTCAAACGCAGCGGTGCTTTTCACGCGGCCTTTTGCGGCTGTGGCGATTACCCGCTCAGAATATTTTTGCAATTCTGCCTCGGTTAGGTCCGACTGAAACAACAGCGGGAACGTCTCCGAATTCTCATCGGCTCCTGCGGGGCTGGCATGAATCGTGAAGCGCTCCGGCTTTTCGGCATAGCGTATAACGAAGTGGTGCAGGTTGCCGTCACTGGTGATCACGGTGAGGTTTGTTTCGCGGAAGTTTGTCCTTCCGGCCTTGAGTTGGAGAACGTTGTTCACGCCTTTTGCTTTTTGTGCCAGCACATCACGACTGCCGCGATCTACGGTGGTAATGCCGGCAGGGAAAACAATACTCGATGTTTTGTTGAACGTAATTTCAACATGACTGTCGCTTGCGGACTGGCTGATCGCGCGCCCTGCAACCATGGAGAGGAACCCGGCCAGGATAATCCGGACAAACAGGTTATTGAGAAAGTAGAACATAAATAATGTGTGTTAGAAGGTTACCATAGACATGCTGTTACTGCGTGCAGGAAAGGACGGCCTGTCTGCGGCCGTCCGTTACTTTTCAGTCGCTTACAGCAATAGCAGGCAATACCGGCCATGCGTGCGCGAAGCGTGATGATGGAAGCATGCGTAGCATGTGAGTTCATGAATATGGAGAATGATTATCAAGGTGCCTTCCGCAAGCAATGCTGTGGAAGTTGGCTTACCGTTCTTCCGGGACGTAGCTGCTTCTTCCCGGCCGGACGGTCACATAAAAACATAGGGCAGCCCGAGCGTGGCTAACCGGGCGTATTGCGCGCGTTGGTGTCCTTCAGCAGCACTTGATAGCCGGCCTTCACGGTTACTTCGATGAGCTTTGCCTTCCGGCTGAAGATCCCTTTGGCTGCTTCCACGCCAGCGGCAGCTGCCTGAACACCGAGCGAATTGTCCATCGAATACATCTGAAGATCCTGTACGGACTGGCTGCCGGCCTGCTTGGCGACATCCCGTGCAATAGCGCCCGGGATATAGGCGCCTTCCAGTCCATCGAGGTCGTAAACAACCAGCGCCACAGGCAGCAGCGAATGGTCATTGCGTATCGATGTTATGTTAATCGCCAGTCGCTCCCCGTTGATAGCGCATACTCCATAGATAAAGCTGTTCGCTTCCACAAGCTGTCCATTGATATAGACATCCGAAAGCAGCCTGAGCTTGATCGTGGAGCCAGACACGACAGTTTGCGTGTTATGAATCACTGCCTCAATGGCATTCGGATTTTCCTGACTGGTGAGCTCTTCATCGTCCAGTCCGTAAAATGAATTTCTTATTGCCTGTACTGGATATTGCGGAAGTAAAAAGTCCAGGCTGTCGGTCATTCCGCTTTCAGTCGTACGTGCAGCCTGACCTTCCACAAGGGAAATGTTGTCCTCAGGCGATGCGGCTGTCACCGGAAATACGCGCCCGCTGTTGTCAAGGCTTTGGGCTTTTATTTTTTCGCGGACGCGTTCGGGATGCTGAATGTCGAGGATCTTTTCCAGCATGCCTTCGATCTGGTGCATCTCCGGGTCGTTCACTTCCGGGCCCGACATAACCTGCATCATCTTCTCCAGCCGTGCGACATCCGGAGAAACCGGGTCACTGCCCACGCTGACAGTCTGTTGCACTTGGCTCTGCGTTTCTGCGGGCGTTTGCACGGGCTCCGGCTCATTCAACTGACGGGTAAGCAGCTCCAACTTCCGGTGGATCATTTGCTCGCTCTCCTCGATGGGTGCGTATTTATCCTTGCTCCCCAATGATGTATTGAGCTTGCTGTCCGGCTGCAGTGTGTCTGTTGCCTTTACCTGTATGGTAGTCGTAACATAATACGGATCATTTCTTCGGGCTTCTTCATACCTGGCCGAGTCCCGTTTCGCCTGCTCATAAAGCTTGAACTTGTCCCATAGCTCATCCTCCTTTTTGAAATGCGCTCCGGGGAGTTCCATGTTCAAGCCTGACGTTGGAGCGTGTGCCTGTACAGGCGTGCCCGGTCCTCCACCGAGCGCCCAGAAAATCATCGTAATGAATGGAAGCACCAACATGGGCAGTGCCATGTAGAACTTCCTTTGTTGTAAAAATTTTTGTGTATGCGGCTTCATAGTGTGTTGTTCGTTGACAGTTAATAGTTTTTAGTCGTTGGGTGTGCGTTAAGGTTTTGGTTGTAGGGTATAAAGGCCGATGAGGTAGGTCACGCTGTCCAGCAGCCCGTCACGTCCCTTCAGTATGTCGTTATAAACCTGCGGGTCGTACCGCTTCAGGCTGTCGAGCGTTTTTTTGAAGCGTGTCAGCAGGAGAAAGTCCTCTTCGGAGAAGACGTTGTCCGGCACCGGGGCTGTCAGCGATGGGGCGTGGATTTTCATCGGCAAAAGAGCCGATGAATCGAGTGATCCATTTCGGAATGGATAAGCGATTACGGCAACGCTTATCATCGCGATGATTACCGCGATGCCAACGAGTGCGGTCCTTTTCTGAGTGGGCGAAAGCCGTTCGCTTTGCTTTTGCAGAACATCTGCAAGCCAGCGTTTTGCTTTGTCGGACTTGCGACCGGGCTTCCCGGCCACAGGCTTCGAACTTTTGCGTTTGGGTGTTTTCATATGCTTAACGGTTTAAAGTTTTGATGTCTTTATTTTCAAGTGTGTTCCAGCGTTCGATCAGGAACCCGTGCGAGTTGTTATCGGACCGTGCCACGTTGCGTAAGAATCCCTCCGTGATCAGGCTGCGCATCACAATAGAGGTTGCCCGGATAATGCGTTGCTTCGCGTAGTACCGGAAATAATAGGGATAGCTCCCCAGGTCGATGCGGATGCTGTCAGGCTCGATGCTCTGGCTGATGTTGCCCGAAATGATGTTCGAATAATACCGGCTTTCTTTCAGGTTATCGTACTGGATCTTCGCTGAAATATCGGCCAGGTACAGTGCTTTGGTGATGTTCACCTGGATCATCTTATCATCCGGGTCGAGGGTAAGGAAGTAATGGTGAAACATCCTCACATGATCGCGCGCCTCCACCGGGATGTTGTCTTTTCGTTCTGCTGCGTATGCTTCCAATGCCTTGCTATTGGAAAGGATGTAAATGCGCTGCTGCGTCTGCGTGATCAGCTGAAAGCTTTTATATACCGTGAAGCAGCAAATGAAAACGCACGCTGCAATTACCACGATGGAGAACAGGCGGATGTGCCGGAAGGCGGTATCGATATTTTTAAGTTGCTGAAAGATCATAGCGTGTATTTATGGGTTCAGTATCTCATTATAGATCGGTCTGGTCAGCTTGTATAGTCGTTTGCTGTAGTCGCCTCCGGGCGATTTTTACGTAGTCCGGATTAATTTCAAATCCAATGAAGTTCCGGTTGAGTTTGCGTGCGACCACAGCAGTTGTACCGGAACCCATGAAGGGATCCAGTATCGTATCGTTTACCCGTGAGCCTGCGCGGACGCATTCAGCGATGAGTTGTTGGGGAAAGGTTGCAAAATGCGCCTCCTTGAATGGACGCGTGTGAACACTCCAGACAGAGCGCTTATTCACGCGTGGTCTGTCCTTGACCTGATAGGCGAGCAGCGTACGTTGCATGGACGGCCTCGTGTAGCCGAGGTATGCCTGGGGATTGAGATTTTCTTTGGAACTATATCCTTGTTGGCGATTGCGTACAACATCTGGCAGTCGCGCTTCTTTTGTTTTCCCCTCCGTACAAATTGCTGCTGCATCAAAATAATATTGCCTGGACTTGCTGAGCAGGAAAATGTATTCATGCGCGCGCGTGCAACGGTCATGCACGCTCTCCGGTTTGGGATTGGGTTTATGCCAGATGATGTCCTGGCGTAAATACCATCCTGCCTTTTGTAGCGCAAAGGCTACAAGCCATGGGATACCAATCAGGTCTTTGGGTTTCAGGTATGCATGTCGCCCATGTGTCGGAAGCCCGGCACGGGAAATGTTCGTCATTCCCCTTCCAAACTCTTTATGTTGTAATCGTGATGAAGGATTCTTACCTGCTTTACCCGATCCCCAGTAGGCATCGCCCAGGTTTAGCCAAAGCGTTCCATCGTGGGTCAGGCAGCGCGAGACTTGTCGAAAGGTTTCTACAAGCTTTTCGATATACTGTGCGGGTGTATCTTCCAGGCCATACTGTCCCTGTATTCCGTAATCGCGCTGGCGATAGTATGGCGGACTGGTGATGCAGCATTGCACATGCGCTTCGGGAAGTTTCATTAACCCCTTCACACAGTCCATGGTCGTGATCGAATTCAGCTTGTACATATCATTTGGCGTTTCCGGAAAGCTTGCTGCGGTGGTACTCGCTTCCCGCTGCCTGGTTGTTTTGTTGTTGTTGTGGGAGTGATGCCGATGGCACTAAGGGTTGCTGCCGTTCTTCCGCTCGGGTGTCCTGTCCTGACCTTCTTGTGAATGCAGACGTTACCGTAGCCATTGGACCACCGATGAAGAAATTGCTGGCGCGAGCGAGCAGCATGTTTCCACCGGACGCGTGCACGATGTAGTTGGCTACACTTGGCACCGTGAAGTAGCCGATGATGCCGATGACCAGGAAGATGATATACCCGGTGTCGGTCGCGCTGAACGTTGTATCCCCGTACATCGCAATCTGCTCGATGTCGAGGCGGATCATGTTCTCCTGAACTTTCGAAATGATGCTGCCGAATATGTTGGCGACCGGGAGCCACAGGAACACGTTGATGTAGCGGGCGATCCAGACCGAAAGCGTACTTTGCAGCCCGTCAAATATGGATAGTCCGAATACCAGCGGCCCGAGAATCGCTAGTACGATAAGATAAAATGTCCTGAGCGTGTTGATGCAAAGCGCTGCGGCTTCATACAGGATCTGCAGGATTTCGGAAAGCCATGCCTTCACCTGGTTCTTGAGGTTATACGCTGCCTGCGCCATCGTGAACCGGAGGGCGTTGGTGATCATCCCGACCCCGAACTCTTCTTCTTCCGCATCCGGATTGTTGTACCGGTACCATCTGCCGGGCGTTCCTTCGTCTCCATACAGGTACCACGTGTCGGTGTTCTTGATTGCTTTTTCTTTTTCTTCAAGCAGGAAGGCAATGGCGCGGTTCGAGTTATTCATCATGGCCGCTGTGCCGGTGACCGTTGGCTGAAGCACACCGTTGATAAGGGCGATCACATAGGGGAACAGCAGGATTGCCAGCCCGATCGCGAACGGGCGCAGCAACGGATAAAAGTCAATCGGCTCGGCATTGGCGATGTTGCGCCAGACGCGTGAGGCGATATACCACAGCGCAGCAAAGGCCGCGATGCCACGCGCGACACCGATCAGCTGACTGCACAACGGCATCATCTCCACATAAAGCTCATCAAGGACGCTTTGCAGGCTGCGGATTTCACCGGCCACGCCCTGTGCCTGCGCTGCAACGGGAAAAAGTATTCCCAGGATCGCTGCGTAAGCGATCCGAATGTTTCGTGTTCTCATTCAATAAAAAGTTATGGCGTTACTCCGTGCAACTGGCGCATTGTGTTCACGCTTCGCTGATCTCTCGCCCGTTGTATGACAAGCATCTGTGCGTGATTATTAAAGAGCTTCAGGAAAATCACGCGGATCTCCATCTCTGCATAGATCCGGTCCACGGCACGCAGCCGCTCTTCGTCACTCATGCGTAGCTTGGCGGCAGTGGTGATGGTGATCAGCTCATCGAGGTTGCGCAGGCTTTGCTTGAGGATGTGACTATAAACGCTCTCGTAGTATTTGATCTCGCGCACGGTAAGGTTTTCATCGTTACGAAAGCGGTCAAACGCGCGCTTCCCTTCCTTCATGATGAACTGCTGGTACTGTATAATGTAGGGAATGCGTTTGTAGTTGCGCACGGCCGGGTTCACTGCATAAAGGCCATCGAGGAAAACACGGTGAATGCTGAAGTTGCCTTCCGCGATGTCCTTGACCGTGTTATATCCTTTCATCAGGATTTTATATCCCGCGTACATATTATCGAGGATTGATTCAAGCTGCCGGAGCTTCTCCAGGTTCAGCGTGAGCTGTATCGCTTCCTGCGCCTGTGCCATCACGAAATGGCTATGCGCAGAAAGCATGACTATGAGAATAGTGAATATCTTTTTCATGGTGGTGTGTTTTACCGGTTATGACTGGGCATGTAGTTCTTTCATCGTATGGATTTGCTGCCGTTCACGGCTGCGCTGACCCGACAGCATCGATACGGCATCGATGAAGCTTTTCGCAAAGGCGTACTGCTCCTGCATGGAGGCATGCACTTTGTCCAGCCGCAGCAGGCGCTCATCGTCTTTCATTTCGAGTTCACCCGCTGTAGTGATAAGCGTCAGCTCATCGATGGACGTTTCGGACGCGGTGAGGATGTCGCGGTAAACCGTTTCGATCTCGCTGATCTCTTCGGGTGACAGGTTCTCATCTTCACGACAGTGTGGCATGAATGCCCGGAACAACCTCAGGATGCTTTCCTGGCATACCAGTATTTCATTTACTTTAGGTGAGTTCCGCACCACGGGGCTAACTGCCTTCAACGAATTAAAGTAGTCTTTATCAAGCTTGAATGTTCCATCCTTGATGTCCCCAATCGTAGTGAGCCCTTTATGAACAACATTATATCCTTTCTTCAGGTATTCGAGGTAAACCTTAAGGGCAGCGATCTGCTGGATCAGATACCTGCGCTGTGTTTTTTTTTGCCGGAACCATTCGTTGAAGTTCGGGGTCTGCGCTTCTGTGTGTAAAGTCGCGAGCAGAAAAATAATCGTCAGAAGTGTTCTCATACGCGTTACATTTTTTCTGTCTTCGTGTTTGCCGTGTCAGGTCCCTTCCGTTCTTTCGACATCAGCCGGTTGATGTGCTGCCTGACAGGCAGGGCGATAGTTCCTTTGATGTGCAGCTCGGGAGTATCTTTTCCGGTATCCGTGCTTCTGTCTGTGACGTTTATCTTCACCACCCGGAACCCGGTAGAGCGTCCATACTGCACGTCAAAAGCATAGTCGATCCCGTTACCGGACGTGTCTTTCGATGCGGATGATACGGACATGGTGAGCAAAAACGGCTTGAGGTCTTTGCGTTTGTCGAGCTGTGTAAAGAGGTATGCAACGAGGCATTCTTTAAGCTTTCCCGGATGCGCACCATTACAGGTGAACACGCCCGTATAGCCGCTGGCGGTCATTGCTTTCTCAAAATCCGCTACGTGTTTGCTTATGTCGTTCATGGGTATTTCTGTTTGTTGCTGATCTGATATTTAAATTCTCATCATTGATATGTTCGTCCATACGTTGCACACTCAGTTTCCTTCATCGGTATGAGTGCCTAAAACCATCCGGTGAGCCTGTGTGCGGATCGGAATGTCCTCGTTGGACTTCGCGATTACATGTACCACGCGGAAGGCTACGCACAGGTTCGCATGTGTAATACTCATCCTGCTCACCCGAAACCCGTTGTTTGCATCGTAGGTGATCCGGAATTCAAACTTCACGTACGGACAGTTCTCGCCTTGTCCCACGTAGAACGTGGTCAATTGAACGGGCCCTATATCCGGAGAAACCTCAGATTGGCTCAGGACCCGTCCGCGCAATGCTTCCGCGAGCTTTCCCAGATGCTCGTAGTCATATTGAAAGATTCCATCGTATCCCTTACGGATCATCAATTCGCAGAATGCATCGATCTGCTGTTCCAGCGGCAGGCATTCACGGGTTTGTGACGTGGTGCTCATCGAGTGGCCGGGTTTATAATCCATACAGTCTTTTCACTTTATCGATCTCGTATTGTGTCCTGGCGCGGTTCAGGCTGAGCTTGTAGGTCTTCATGTTGAATTCCAGCAGGTCGACCAGCGTCTGCTCCATGCGCTCGCCTGTTTGCGTGATGATGGCCAGCCGCTGCGCATCGGTCATCTGCGTATTAAAAGAGTTTACCACCAGCATCAGCTGATCGAGGTTTCGTATGCTTTCGTTCAATATGCCTTTGTATACACGGTACATGTAGTCGATCTCCTTCTCGGTGAAATGATCGTCCTGCCGCACGCTGTTCCAGGCGCGGTTATGCTCGCGCACAATGCGTACCTGCCGGTCGATGATCTCCCGGATGCGGACGTAGGCCGAAAGCACCGTCTTTACCTTCCACAACTCATCGTAGTATTCTTTATAAAGCTTCCGGTGTTTCTCCGTCCATTCCGCGATCTCGGTGAGCTTGAGTTCCGAAAGCTTGTTCTCCAATACTTTTTGCGCATTCTGGAGCCAGATCGTCTTGTTCTGCAGCCGCTGCACCATGAGGTCAAGGGCCTTGAGAACTTTCTTGGTTAGTTCTTTGATGATAATGACAATGGCCCCACCGGCAGCGTTGGCTTCCTGCACGGGTGCAGGAGCCGTGAGGCACACGGTTGTAAGGACCAGTATCAATAGTGTTCTTCTCATGCATTGCATAGTTGTTTTGGTTTACCTGTTACGCTGCGGTTCCCATACGGATGTCGTTGGCAAGCGCGGCTATGCCTTTGCGTATATCGCCACCGTATTTGCGCGTGTACGCCTGCACCTTCATCTTTTCCGATTCCTCGGTTGTGTATGCCAGGTATTCTTCGAGCGACACTTCGGTGGCATACACTTTTGACAAAACACCGCCCAGCGAAATGAACACCTC
>DATHKA010000556.1:0-2568 GCA_035489615.1 Chryseolinea sp. | reverse complement strand
CAATGGCAGTTCAGTGAGGATCATTCTCACGGTCGCTGATCCGGATTCAACCTTTGCAAAAGCAATTGCGGCGGCGCTTCACAAGTGTATGCTGTCACCGAAGAACATGGCTGGAGGATCGGGCGCGTTGTTGATCCCTTTGGTCATCACTGGGAGATCGGGAAGGAAGTGTGAAACAGTTTACAGTTTACAGTCATCCCTTCGGGATTTTAATACCATGACTTCAAGGCATGTGTGAAGCATTCTAACTCCACGTGTGCGCATTGTAACACTTAGCCGTGAGATACATTTTTCCAAAGGCATGAAACGTTGAATGTCCTGAATCCAATCCCGAAGGGCAATGTCATTAAGTTAAGGGGAGTATAAGCAAAGAGCTACAGTATTGATAGTTTTGAGGTATCGAATCTTAAAACTTACTGTAGCCCATGCATGAAGCAAATGTAAAAATTATTGCCAGATTAAAGCGTTTTGTAGCGCTAACTTCTTCTCACAGATGTATTCTTCAAAAAGTCAGCATGTCCGAACACGATTTTGTTCGGGAACGCAAATTACCATTTTCCAAACTGGTACTGTTTATTGTTAAACTAAGCAAAAAGACGCTCAGTATCGAACTTGAAAAGTTTTTCGAAGATATTGACGCCTCAATGTCCTGTTCGGTAAGTGCATTCTCCCAACAACGGGTTAAACTGAAGGCTGATTTTTTTAAGAATTGGCACAATCTTTTGCAGAAATGTTTCTATCTGTATTATGGTAGTGCCATTAAGCGCTGGAAAGGTTATCGAGTTATTGCCGGGGACGGTTCTTCAATTTGTCTTGTCAACAATCCGGCATTGAATGGCTACTTTGGAGGACAGAGTAATCAACAAACTAGTTTTGTTCAGGCAAAAGCTTTTTATCACTATGATGTCCTTAATGAAATCATCTTACGTGCAGAAATAAAACCCTATCGGTGTGGTGAGCTTACTATTGCCTATAAAGCAATGGATGAAATACAGGAAGATATGTTGATGATCTACGACCGTAATTTCAGCAATTACAAAGCGGTAGCTCTGCACGCATGGCAAAGAAAAGAGAGAAAATTTATAATCCGAGGTAACGAATCAAAAAATATGATAAAAGATTTCATCAAAAGCAAAAAGATCTCGTCAATAGAAAATATGAAGCCCTCTCCTTCAGCCATAACAGGACTCAGGAAGAGTGGATTTGAAATAACAAAAGACACATTGATCCCTGTACGACTAGTACGCGTTGACTTGCCTCACTCAGTAGAAGTATTGATCACCAATCTGTGGGAAGAAGAAGGACATCCTACAGCAGAATTTAAAGACTTATACTTTATGCGGTGGGGGATAGAAACCAACATATCGATACAAAAAAACATTTTGCAATTAGAATCTTTTAGTGGCTTAACAGTACTTTCTGTTTTGCAGGATTTTTATGCAACCGTGATGATGACCAACCTGCACTCAATCCTTATCAAAGGAGCACAACAAACCGCAGAAAGTACGTCAACCGCAAGGAAATATCCTGTCAAAATAAACCGAAACAAATCTTTTGGAAAACTCAAAGTAAGCTTGGTTTCCTTGTTCATTCACCAAGACCCGCTTCAGATATTAATGAAACTCCATGATTACTTTGTAAAAGATATTTTACCGGTTAGAAGGGGAAGATCATTTATGCGAATTAGAAAGAACGCCCAATCAAAAAGTAAACATAAGACCTTCACAAACTTTAAACCTGCTTTTTGAAGCCCTTAACTTAATGACATTGCCCGAAGGGATGAAATTTTTGTGCCTTCGGTTGGTATGCCGATGGATGAACATCGAATGTCCAATGCCGAATATCCAACATCGAACTGACTGCATTCAAATCCCGGAGGGATGATTTTGGTAGGCCCTCGACAAACGTCGGGGGTTAAAGGAATTCAATGCGACCCGCGCCACGCACAAATGTGATCAGGAGATAAACCATTTCGCGCGAAATGCACGAACGTTATTAAATGCACAGGCCATGTGGTGCTATGGAGTTAATGATGATCGAACCAATCAACCTACCGCTATCTCGAGAAAGCTATCTTCCGAGAAATACCGTTCACCTGTCTTTTGCAGGTCCGCGGCACTGACTTTTTCAATGCGTTCGATCAGGTTATTGTAGTAGCTGTTGTCAAGACCAAACAGAACAATGGTCTTTATCTTTTCAGCATGCTCAAATGACGTTGTAAGCTCGGATTGAAGTCCACCGACGAAACGACTGCGTGCAGTTTCAAGTTCGTTGGCATCGATGGGTTCTTCACGAAGCTTGCGAAGTTCTTTTTTGATCTCTGCTATCGTAAGCTCAATATTCTCTTTGTCGAAATCGGCGCCGATCGCGAGATAGCTGTCGTGTTTCAGTGCGTGTAGTGATGCATGGATGCCATAGGTCAATCCTTTTTCCTCCCTGATGTTTTTCATGAGACGGGAACCGAAGTATCCGCCGAGAATATGACTCAGGAACAGAACATCGGCATAGTCCTTATCGGAACGCAACACTGATTTTTTTCCCAACCGGATAGATGCCTGTACACTTCCC
>DATHKA010000555.1:0-5094 GCA_035489615.1 Chryseolinea sp. | reverse complement strand
AATTACTAATTACGCCCTATAACCGAGCACTTTCAGCATGCTCTCGCTGGTCTGTGCCTCAGCAAACAGCCGGGTGGTGATCACGCCGTCCTCATTGCGATCGACCAGCACGTGCTTGGGCGCCGGAATCAGACAGTGCTGAATGCCTCCGTATCCGCCTAATGCCTCCTGGTAGGCACCGGTATGGAAGAAGCCAATGAACAATTGCTCTTCGTCTGTGATCATCGGGAGAAATACCTCTCCCGTATGCGCTTCGGAGTTGTAATAGTCCATACTGTCGCATGTGAGTCCGCCGATATTGACCTTGTGGTACGGGTCGTCCCATTTGTTCAGGGCCAGCAGAATATATTTCTGGTTCAATCCCCAGGCATCGGGGAGGTGGGTGATAAATGATCCATCAATCATATACCAGAGCTCCTTGTCGTTTTGGAGCTTCTGGTCAACCAAAGAATACAGTACCGCACCGCTTTCGCCAACCGTATAGCTGCCGAACTCGGTGAAGATATTGGGTACCGGCACGTTGTTTTTATCGCAGATCCACTTGATGTTTTCCACGATCTGCTCAATCATGTACTTGTAATCATAGTGGAAGGTGAGTGAAGTTTTGATAGGGAAGCCGCCGCCGATATCGATCGAGTCGAGGGTCGGACAGATTTTCTTCAGTTCGCAATACTTAAAGATGAAGCGGCTAAGTTCACTCCAATAGTACGCGGTGTCCTTGATCCCGGTATTGATAAAGAAATGCAGCATCTTGAGCGACGCCTTGCTGCTGTTCTCAATTTTGCCCTTATAAAAGCTGTTGATGTCGCTGTAGCGAATCCCCAGCCGCGAAGTATAGAATTCAAACTTCGGTTCTTCGTCGGCCGCAACGCGAATACCGACCTTATAGGGTCCTTTTACGCTTTCTTCGTAGTAGTCGATCTCGCCGAGGTTGTCGAGAATGGGAATGCAGTTGGTGAAGCCGTCGTTCAGGAGCTCGCTGATGTACTTGCGGTATTGTGGCATTTTGAAGCCATTGCAAAGCACGTACGTGTCTTTCGTGATCTTACCGTTGTCGTACAGCGACCGCACGATGGGAATATCGAACGCCGACGACGTTTCGATATGCACATCATCGTTTTTCAATGCTTCCTCCATCACAAAGGAGAAATGCGAAGATTTGGTGCAATAACAATAGGTGTATTTACCGTTATACCGGAAGCGCTCGATAGCGCTATTGAACGTCGCCTGCACGAAGCGAATGTTCTCGCTGATGCGCGGGAGGTAGGTCAGTTTGAGCGGCGTGCCATATTGTTTGATGATTTCCATCAGTGGCACATCGTTGAACAGCAATTCGTGGTCGCGGACCTTGAATTCTTTTTGGGGAAACTCGAAAGTTTGCTCAACAAGTTCTCGGTAACTCTTCATCTAATCCTGGCGCGGTTTTCGTTGGGTTAATCCTGACAATTATGCAGTTGGATACTTTTCTTTTTCTTTGCGTTTCCTACCCCATAGGGCCTTTATTGGCCCGTCAGTACCCGCGAAAGAAGTGCAATATTGAGATAAATTTGCCATCTTTGCAATACATTCAAATTGCATGGCAGATCGTTTTCATCGGCTGATATTCGGCCCGAAATATTTCGGGACCCGTGCCTTGCCTGACCTCTGACGATCCGGTATCCCCACGGCGTGCACGCGCCCAGTCGAAACCATTGCAACCTTAATTTTTATTCTTGTGAAGACGTTGAAGATCATTGAAGTGAAATCCGAAATCGGTGCCGGCACACGTGGGGCGAGTCTTGGCGTGGAGGCAATTAAGATCGCGAGTCTCGATATGAATTCTGACTTCTTTAAGCAATACGATTCAGTCGAAGTAGAGAACGTCAACGAGCTCCTGTTTGACGGCGCCAAGCACGCACACGCTAAGTTTATCGATGGCGTCATGATCATGGAAGAACGTGTCTGCCTCGAGGTGTATGAAAACATCTGGGAGGATTTCTTCCCTTTGATCATCGCCGGAGACCACAGCACGGCTTACGGAACTATTGCCGGCATCAAAAAAGCCGATCCCAAGAAGCGCCTCGGCGTGATCTGGATTGACGCTCACGCCGACATTCACACGCCTTATACTACACCATCAGGTAATATGCATGGCATGGCCCTGGCGATGGCCTGCGGCATCGATAACCTCGAATGCAAGGTGAACGATCCGCGCGGAGAGACACTTGAATACTGGGAACAAATCAAGAACGTGGGCCTGCCTGGCCCAAAGGTATATCCGGAAGATATCGTCTACATGGCCGTTCGCGATTTGGAAAAACCGGAGAACTATCTCGTCAATAAATATAACATAAACTTCATCGAGATCGAGGACGTGAAGAAGGAGGGCGCTGCGGCCATGGCAGATCGCGCGCTGGAGATGCTTGATCACTGCGACCTTATCTATGTTTCGTTCGATGTTGACTCGCTCGACTCGCGCATCTCAAAGGGAACGGGAACTCCGGTTCCCAATGGTCTTACGGTTGAGGAAGCGAAATTGTTGAATGCCACGCTGGCGAAAAACCCCAAAGTTTGCGCCTGGGAGATTGTTGAGATAAATCCAACGCTGGATACCGAGAATCGAATGGCAGAGAGTGCCTTTGAAATATTGGAATATACGGCCAGGTCGGTTGCGAGCAGGCCTGTTCTCGCAGAATAAAGAGTTCTGTCTCCAGGTAAAGTTGTGTGATGGGTTTTTACTCGGCGGACATTCACCCCGTCCTTACCTACACAGCTCAGAGTCAGAACTACGGCTGTTCTACGAGCACAACGAAGTCTTCGATGGTGCTCACCATGTTGGTCCGCACAATTGGATCGGTCAGCATTCGGGGGATGTCCAGGGGCATGGAGAAGATTCTATAGGTGACTTTAACCCGCCCCGGGTCAATTTGCTCAAGGAGCCAGCTTCCGGTAAGCATCATACGCGTTACGCCTTTTCGCTGGGGAGCAAGCTTTTCGTTCACTTTCGATTTAAACGATATCAACAACTTTTGGGGACCGCACGATGAAATCCGGTACTCCATAAAATGGTCCTGATCGCTTACTGGCCACGGCACATCGTGATAAGAATACTCGTACCAGAGCGCCGTGTCGCCTTGCGGATACAATTTGAATTCACTGACGTGATCCTGCCATTTCATGGCCATGGCCTGGTCTTTAAGCAAAGTCAGGCCGGCGTAGATGGAACTGTTGTAGTAGAAGACGCTTTTGACTTCGCGGGCCTGTTTCTCTTCTTCACCGGGAATATCGATCCATCGCTCGTACAGGCTTATTTCGCCCGAGCGCTTTATCAACTGAAACTCGCCACCGTCGGGCGACTGTGCGCTTAAAAGCTGCGGCACGAGCATCAGTCCCAAAAATATCGCGGTAAAGGCGTACATGACAGGCGCTGTTTTAAATAATGACTCACAGGAAACGCCAAAGGTTGCGTCTCCGACAGGTTCGCGCTATGGTTAAAAATAGTCCTTTATCTTCAGGAGTTTTCCCTTAATTTCGCCGGAAAAATGAGTTTCACGTCAATTCGCCATAATCATGAGTCAAAGCAAACCCATCTCGTCATTTATTGAGAAACATTTCCTTCATTTTAATGCCGCGGCGCTGGTAGACGCAGCCCAAGGATACAAAAAGCACGTCGAATCCGGCAAAAAAATGATGGTGACGCTCGCCGGTGCCATGAGCACGGGCGAACTGGGAATCAGCTTCGCGGAAATGATCCGCAGGGACAAGGTGCAGATTATTTCCTGCACAGGTGCCAACCTGGAGGAAGACATTATGAATCTCGTGGCGCATTCGCATTACAAGCGTATTCCCAACTACCGGGATCTTACGCCCGAGCAAGAGTGGGACCTGTTGCAAAATCATCTCAATCGCGTCACGGACACTTGTATTCCGGAAGAAGAAGCATTTCGCAAACTGCAAAAGCATCTTTATGACGTGTGGAAAACCGCGGAAGACAAAGGCGAACGACTCTTTCCACACGAATTCATGTTCCGCTTGCTCAACAGCGGCGTGTTAAAACAATACCACGAGATCGATCCAAAGAATTCCTGGATGATTGCCGCAGCAGAAAAAAACATGCCGATGGTGGTGCCTGGGTGGGAAGACTCAACGATGGGCAACATCTTTGCGTCGTATGTGTATACGGGTGAACTCAAGGCTTCGACCATGAAGAGTGGTATCGAATACATGGCATGGCTCGCCGACTGGTACATCAAAAATTCTGGCAAGGACGGCATCGGCTTCTTCCAGATCGGTGGCGGCATTGCGGGTGATTTCCCGATCTGTGTCGTGCCGATGTTGCATCAGGATCTCGAGATGGACAATGTTCCGTTCTGGAGCTTTTTCTGTCAGATCAGCGATTCGACCACGAGTTACGGATCGTATTCGGGAGCGGTACCCAATGAGAAAATCACCTGGGGTAAACTCAGTATCGAGACGCCCAAGTATATCATAGAAAGCGACGCAACGATTGTGGCGCCGCTGATATTTGCCTACGTGCTGGAATGGTAGATGACCGGCGGATCTGTTGGCCACGCTTCAGGTTGGACGATCAACAGATCGAAGCTGGTCCTGCGCCTCACCAGTCGATGAACAGTTTGTTACAGTTTAACAACGCGTTGTAATTAATGCGAAGCCACAGGCAAGTCAGAATCTGTATTGCATGAATCTCGATCAGCTTTTAAGAAAGGAAATTCAGGATGCCGTGGTTGCCTTGTTCGGGCAGCACGTCGACAGCTTTCAATTACAACCTACGAATCAGGAGTTCGAAGGCACGCACACTTTGGTGTGTTTCCCGTTGACAAAGATGTCGCGAAAGAATCCTGAGGAAACGGCCAAGGCAATAGGCGCCTGGTTGGTTGAACAGGGCGGACAGGTGGAACGCTACAACGTTGTGAAAGGGTTTCTTAACCTGGTGCTGCGCGACAGCGTTTGGTTGTCGGTCTTCTCTGACATATTCAGCAATCCGCATTTCGGTGAATTAGCTCCTCATGGACGGGAGATCATGATAGAGTATTCGTCGCCGAACACGAACAAGCCGTTGCACCTGGGGCATTTGAGAAATAATTTTCTGGGATA
>DATHKA010000554.1:0-5756 GCA_035489615.1 Chryseolinea sp. | reverse complement strand
TGAAGAATACGTACAGGCCCTCCTTGCCGGCCACGGCTATGTCTTTCCAGCCATCTTTGTTGAGATCAACCACCTGAAAGTAGAGTCCCGTTCCCTTACCCTCGCCAGGCCTTCCATAGCTGATCACTTGTTTGATGAACGATTCTCCGTTCCAACGGAAGTAATACAATCCCAATGGGTCGTGCGCGCCTGGGTCTTTGTCATCATGCGCGCGGTAGCGCTTGCCGGTAATGAGTTCAGGTTTGCCATCGTTGTCCAGATCAACCCATTCCATGGTATGATATTGGGCGTTATAGGGATCAATCTCGTGCTGCTTCCATGAGCGCTTACCGTCCTTTGCGCGTACCTGTTCCAGCCACCGGAGACCGTAATCGTGACCTTGGCCAATGATGATATCCGACAGCTTATCACCGTTTACATCAGCCACGATCATGGGTACGCTTGCCTGCTGGTATTTGAACTCCTCGTGAAGCGTCCATTTTTCAGCGAACGGCCTGGCCGGCGCTTCTATCCAGCCATTCTCAACAATAAAGTCTCCGCGCCCGTCGCCATTGATATCCCCAAAACCTAGCCCGTGTCCGTGACTATTCACGATCTGTATGGAATCGACACGAGTCTGAGAGGTGTTGTTAAGCCGATATACGCGCAGCGGCTTCCCCGGCGTATTGGGAACGATCTCCATCACACCGTCGCCGTCAATATCCCAGGCACGCGTGGACTCCACGTTACCCGGACGGCCCAAAACGTGTTGCTTCCATTCGCCTTCTTTACCCGGATTTTCCCGCCAGAATAAGGCCGCGCCAAACCATCCGCCGGTTACAACATCAGGCAGCTTGTCTCCATTAATGTCCAGGACAATGGCCGAGAAGTCGTCATAATATTCGCTGTGCCGGGGTATGGATCCAATAAATTTTCGCGACGCGAAATCGGGTCCTTTATACCAGAATGATCCTGAAAGAAGATCAAGCGTCCCGTCTGCGTCAACATCAACGGCCGCCACCGATTCGAACGCCTCAGCCGCTATGAACTGTTTTTCGAACAGGAGTGAGGGTTGTGCAAGGACGGCGAAAGGCGACATCAGTAAATTGAGCGCAACGATGAGGATGGCCGGAACGCAGGTTCGTTTGTTCATAGTATGGGAATTTGATCGATAAAGTTAAACCGTACCCGGGAACTTCACCATCGGTTTCGTTAAGTTGTCGATGCACATTATATTAACTGCACGAATATGGATATATATGGCGAGGAAGGAAATTAAAATGCGTTGTTGGATTGATATTGATGGCGCAAAGTTTTTTGGCCCCGGTCGCCTTGAGTTGTTGCAGGAGATTGAACGCTCCGGTTCTATCGCCAGCGCCGCCAAGGGCATGGGAATGTCGTACAGGAAGGCCTGGGCAATGGTCGAAGAGATGAACGCCAAAGGTTCTCGTCCTTATGTCGTCACACAAAAAGGAGGAACCAAGGGAGGCGGCACGCAAATCACGGAAACTGGAAGGCGCGTGATGAAGACCTATAGCGAGCTGGTTACAAAGCTTGATGCGGTCGTTGCCAAGCACAGCGACGTGCTGAAGGCAATTTAGTTTGCCATGTTATCAACCGGATCATTTACGCAACCCTTAGTATTCATTAACGAAAACACTTCAACTTACGGTCAACCCTTACGCATTATGAGAATATCAACCGCTCCCGGCATTCGAAAATTTAACCAATCTGCGCTGCGCAGCCTTTGTATCACGGTGGTCATTTCAGCGGCGGTTGGCATTTGCCAGGCACAGCTACGGCTTCCAGGGCTCTTTTCGGATCACATGGTTATCCAGCAGAATGCAACGGTAGCCATATGGGGCTGGTCGCACCCGACGCAGGACTTGATGATTAAGGTAAGTTGGGACACGGTGACGATGAAGACGAAGTCAGCTAACACAACTTTCTGGAAGACGACTATTAAGACGCCACCAGCGGGTGGGCCTCATACAATCACCATCATTGCGGGGAATGAAAAGCGCGTCATTGATGACGTGTTGTCCGGCGAAGTCTGGCTTTGTTCAGGGCAATCAAACATGGAGTGGAGCATGGCTGCGGCGGGTGACGGAAAAACCATCATTGGCCAGATAAACGATCCGCAGATCAGGTTGTTTCAGGTGCCAAAATCGGCCGCAGATGCGCGTCAAACTCGCGGTGAAGGAATTTGGACCATATGTGACAAGAATAGTGTTGCCGGGTTTAGCGCCGTGGGATATTTTTTCGGAAAGAAGTTGAATGAAAATCTAAAGCTGCCAGTGGGACTTATTAACGCCAGTTGGGGAGGTACACCGGCTGAAGCCTGGGTACCCGCCGAAATCATCGAGGCTGATGATGTACTAAAGCAAGCGGCAAACAAACAGATCGACGATAAGCCGTGGTGCCCAACGCGGTCGGCCGTGGTTTTCAATGCCATGATTAATCCTTTGCTACCATATAAGGTTGCTGGTGCGTTGTGGTACCAGGGGGAAGCAAACACCGCCGCGCCGGCTACTTACAAACAACTGATGGAGACGCTCATCACCGATTGGAGAAAAGAGTTCCAGACCGATTTCCCGTTTTACTATGTTCAAATAGCACCGTTCAAGGGCTATGGCGAAATAGAAAAGGGAACACTCGTTCGAGAGCAGCAGGTTCAAATGCAAAGCATTCCGAACACCGGCATGGTGGTTATTTCGGATCTCGTTGATAATGTTGCAGACATTCATCCACAGTTTAAAAAACCGGTGGGAGAGCGTCTGGCCAACCTGGCGTTGGCAAAAACGTATGGCCAGTCAGGCATCGTCTATCAATCGCCTCAATACGCGTCCATGAAGGTTGAAAAAAGTCGCGTTCGAATTGCCTTCGATCATGCAGCCGATGGCCTCCTGTCCAGGGGAGGCGCGCCGAATGAGTTCTTCGTAGCCGGAGCGGACCACAAGTTTTATCCGGCCACGGCAAAGATCGATGGTAGTACCCTGGTGGTGTCGGCTAAAGAGGTGAAGGAGCCGGTAGCCGTGCGGTATGCCTGGGCTAATGGGGCCCTGGGCAATCTGTTTGGAAAGTCAGGATTGCCGGTCTCCAGCTTCCGAACCGACGACTGGCCTATTCTGGTAAACTAGCCTGTTCCTTTTTTATCCGCAAAGCTCCAATCAACGTCAAGGTGGCCTCGGGACTACTGAGCGCCACAATGTTGCTGGTGTCGCCAAGCACGCTATCGATGAGTCCAAAGTCTTTTGCTTCCAGGGCGGTCATGTAGCGGTCACGAAGGAAGAACTCTTCTATTTCTTTCCAGGTGTGGCCTGAATGCTTCCCGATCAGATGGAAAAGTTGCGCTTGTACGCGTTCCTGTTCGCGTAAAGCGATGCGGACATCTTCCGTGTAGCCTTTTGCGCCGCCGCCGGTCGGATGCATGTGAATGGTCGCGTGGGGAAGCGCATAGCGTTTGCCGGTGGTGCCTGAGGCGAGCAGGGCCGTTCCCATGCTGGCCGTTACGCCTACCGCCACCGTTGACACGGGTGCAGAAATCATTTGCATGGCGTCGTAGATGGCCAGTCCGGCATATACACTTCCTCCGGGGCTGTTGATGTACAGGCTTATTGTGGCTTTTGAATCCACACTGTTCAGGTACAGCAATTGCGCCACCACCACGTTGGCAACTTCGTCGTTGATACCGGTACCGAGGAAAACAATTCGCTCTTTCAGCAAAAGGCTGTAGATATCATAGGCGCGTTCGCCCCGTCCATGGTTGTCTACTACCATGGGAATCAAAGATGCATATGTCATAATCAGGATTTAAAGAGTGCTTCAATAGCCAGACGCAGCGGGCGCCTGGCGGGATCGTTATACAAGCGTGCGTGCCACACCTTTGCCCGCCGTCTGAGTTGAACGAGATGGTGCTTTTTGATAAGCAGACGGACGTTAGATTGCGCGAGCACATTTACTTTGAAGGCAGCATCAGTCTGCAAACGACCTTGGAAAGGCGCTTCTTCTTCGATGCTTAGTTGGCCATCGAGATACCGCTCGATCAATTCCAGGTCATCCCACGAAGTCTTCATGACGCAGTTGTTTTTCCTTGACGATATTTCTGACCTTCTCCAGGCATTTGTGCTTTTGAACAGACGCCGAATGGACGGTAGCGAATCCGTGTCTGGACGCGATCTCCGCGACAGACAGCCCAGCAAAGTAGAAGTCACTCAACAGATCCAGACACTTGGCTCCCGCTCGCTGCAGAAAACGCAGCAGGGTGGATGCGTCGGCTTCCGATGCGATCTCATCGGGAAGCGTTAGGGATCGTTCGTAAACATCAAGTTGGAGAAAGCGACCATGGGTTCTTGCCTTCCGCACCCAGAGATGCTTCGCGATTCCTACCAGGTACCTGGTCGGGTCTTGAATGATCGTCCGTTGATAGCTATCCAGAAGGGCAATCAAGGCATCCTGAAAAATATCTTCTGCATCGGACCGTGACCCTCCCTGACGACTGATGAGAGACGCTATTACCGGAAACACCTCATCATATAGCGCAGTGTACATGGCCTCATCCAATTGAAGCGCGGGACTCTTGACGTCGTTCATGATTTCCATGATCAGTTCTTTAGTATGATGTGCACACCCCGGAGGAATTATCACCGCCCGATGACAGATTTTTTTTCCCACCCAAGCCAGCAACCCTGCCTGCAGCTCACAATCCTCGATGAGTCGTGGCTGGTAAATAGTCAATCCGATCACGAATATAACATCCCGGTATGAAGCTACTATCGTTTTTGATTCACCTATTTTATCTTAGCTTTAAGCTGAGCGCGTTTATCATTACGAGCGCTCATTAGGCACTTACTTCTGTACCATGGAAAGCATCCCCTTAACCGATCGAAAATACATCCCGACATTCACCTTTGTTACTAGTTTGTTTATGCTCTGGGGTATTGCCATTGCTATGGGCGACGTCCTGAACAGACATTTTCAGAAGGTTTTACACGTATCAATAGCGGACTCGAGCAATGTGCAGTTGTCCATTTTCGGCGCATATGCCGTGATGGGGATTCCGGCGGGCTTGTTTATGAAGCGATACGGATACAAAAATGGTGTATTGCTGGGTTTAGTGTTGTACGCTATCGGGGCCTTCTTGTTTATTCCGGCGGCAGGAGCAGAGTCCTTTGGATTTTTCCGCATCGCCTTGTTTATCCTGGCCTGCGGACTTTCGACGCTGGAGGCAGTTGCGCATCCCTTTACGGCAGCACTTGGCGACGAGAGGAAGTCAGAGCAGCGAATCAATTTTTCGCAGACTTTCAATGCGGTCGGAACGATCATCGGGCCGCTGCTGGGAAGCTTCTTCATCCTGGGCGGCACGTTAACCGGTGATACGCAGACCGATCTCATGTCTGTGAAAGTATTATACGCAGCTATTGGCGCCGTAGTGCTCAGCATCGCCATAGCGTTCTACTTTCTCAAGGTGCCCCCGGTACAAGAATCAAAACGGCCGGCTGGCAAAGAGCGGTCATACGCAGAACTATTCAGGTACAAGCACTTCCGGTGGGCGGTAGTAGCACAGTTTTTCAATGTGGCTGCGCAGGGTGGAACCTGGGCCTATTTCATTAATTATTCCGTCGCTTATATGCCCGGAATGACAGATGCCACGGCAGCGGTTTGGTTTAGCTTCAGCATGGTCATGATGCTGGCGGGTAGGGTCGTCGGTACATTCCTGATGACCTGGTTATCGCCGAGTAAACTCCTGGCCATATACACCACGGGCAGCATTTTGT
>DATHKA010000553.1:0-3205 GCA_035489615.1 Chryseolinea sp. | reverse complement strand
TATCTGTTTTTCCGCGTAAGGGGTCTGGCAACACTGGCGTTGGTTTGGTTCCTGGCTTTGAGTGCGAGTGGTCAGACCGCCGTCTCTGGACCGGAACGATTTCGCCAGGAAGTGACCGAAATTCTATCCCGCCCGCTTCCGTCAAAAGAAGGGATAGTACTTTTTACAGGCAGTTCTTCCATCAGAATCTGGAACGACATCAGCGATTATTTCTCTGGCTATGAAATTGTGAATCGCGGTTTTGGCGGGTCTCAGACCAGTGACCTGCTTTACTATGTCGATCCATTGATACTGAGCTTGAACCCATCAAAGATCTTTATCTATGAAGGAGACAACGATCTGGCTGGTGGAAAGGATTCTAAACGTATTCTGGCAACTACCGACAGCCTGTTGCAACGCATCCGTCAGCAAATTCCAACCACGATTCCCGTTTACTTTATTTCACCAAAACCAAGCGTAGCCCGGTGGAAATTGAAGGATGCCTATCTTGAGCACGCGCGGAATTTAAAGCAGTGGATCAGTACGAAGGAGAATGTGATTTACGTGGACGGTTGGTCATCATTGGTTGACCAGGACGGAAATGTGTTCACCGATATTTTCAAGCCAGACAATTTGCACCTAAATAAGAAGGGCTACGATTTGTGGGCAACGGGGATAAAAAAATTTCTGCCCGAAGCAGCGCGTTAATAGCTGCGTTTGATCTCTTGGAGTTTGGCAAGATTGTCTTTTGCCAGCGAGATGTATCGGGCGGCAAACACCTGGACGTCCGGATCCTGTGAATAACTAGCGCGCTCGAGGCGCTTCAGGTCTCGTTTGTGTTCTGCGATCATCGACTTGATATATCGAACGTCGAATTTCTTGCCGTGGAGTTTATGAAGTTCAGAAAGATCGGCCGTTAATGCGTCATTCAAAGTACGCGTTGTTTCAATTCCGTGATGGGCAGCCAGCCTGTTCAGGTCATCGAGCATCTGCTGTTGATTGAGCACCATCCATGCGCCATAATCTTTCAATGGGCGCGACGTCCCACGTTGCACGGCAAGCTTGCTTTCCTCCCGATCCATCATTCGCACCTGAGTCATCTCGCTGATAAAATCCTTTACGTACAAAGACTCATTCTTACTAAGGGGAGTTGTTACGCGAACCCGCCTGAGTGACGCAAGTGCGGCACCTTTGGTGGCATTGGATGCCTCTTCGGATGACGCGGTGATTCCCGGATTGGCCTGCTGCATCGAGGCGATGGATAAAGGCGTTGCTGGATCGGCCTCGAAGTCCAACAACAGCATGGTGACGCCAACCACGATGCAAATGTTGATAAGTATGATGACGTTTTTCATAGGGCAATAAAAAGACAGTGACCACCTACCAAGGCAACCGGCGCCTGGCAAGCCAATCAGGGAGACAGAAAAATCGTGCCACGCGAAAAATGATCGTACCGGTATGGCGCGTTACGCCGCGGCTGTGAACAAATTCCACATCGTTGGATAAAATTCTACTGGAGATTGTAAGACCTGGACCCAAACGAACACGGCAAGTCGACGGTCCATGGTGGGTAAATATGGAACAGTTCTTGAAGACTTTTTACATAAGCAAATTCTTAAACACACAGAATATTATGAAAAAGGAGAATGAGATCGACCACCTGGAAGACGTGCCCCAGACACAATTGGACACTAAAATGGCGAAGAACAAGCCCGTGAAGCTTGGTTGGACGACCAAGGAAACGGCGAAGATATCAACGGCCCTAAACGAACTGCTCGCCAACTATTCAGTACACTATCAAAAGCTGCGCAACTATCATTGGAATGTAAAGGGTTCGGATTTTTTCGACCTTCACGAACAGTTTGAGAGCCAATACAATGAAGCGCTCCAACACATCGATGACATCGCCGAACGTATTCGCATCTTCCAGGAAACGCCGCTTAGCACCATGAAGGACTATCTTGACACGGCAGAGATCAAGGAGACGACAACTGCGCTGGAGTCCGATCTGATGGTGCGCGAGATATTGAGTGATTATACCATTCTGCTCAAGTACATGTTTAATGTGGTTGAGGTGGCCGTCGGGCAAGATGATTCCGGCACGGAAGAGATGGTTAAGAAGTTTATCAATACCCTTGAAAAGCATCATTGGATGTTGTCGGCGTTTCTGGCAAATTGATTTGCCTCCTTCGAGGGAAGCATAGTGTTTTTTCAGTCCATAAAGTCATGAGGTGAACAAATAAACCCCTATATTTAAGGTCCACGAGTTTTTGTGAACGCGCTCCATGACCTTCTCAGTCGAAAATGTTTTGCTTTTGGGATCATTGCTCCTTTTTCTGAGCATAATTGCCAGCAAAACATCTTTTCATATCGGCATACCGTCGCTCATCCTGTTTCTCGTGGTGGGTATGCTTGCCGGGTCCGATGGTCCGGGCGGAATTTTCTTTAACGATTTTGAGACGGCTAAGCTGCTAGGCGTTGTTGCCCTGAACTTCATACTTTTTTCGGGTGGCCTTGAGACGAAATGGGAGAGCATACGCCCGATCTTATGGCAAGGGTTTTCGCTTTCCACACTCGGCGTGTTGATCACCGCGATTTCCGTAGGAGCGTTTACGAGCTACCTGATGGGTTACACCATACTCGAAGGCTTGCTGCTGGGAGCCATCGTGTCCTCGACCGATGCTGCTGCTGTGTTCTCCATCATAAGGTCGCGCAAGGTTGGGCTAAAGGGAAATCTTCGACCAACCCTTGAACTCGAGAGTGGGTCGAACGATCCAATGGCATATTTTCTGACGGTGAGCCTGGTGTACCTCATTGCAGATCCAGACGCCTCATTTACATCCCTTATCCCGAGATTCTTTAAGGGTATGGCGCTTGGCGCTTTGGCGGGCTACGCATCTGGCAAGGTGATGACGTTTGTCATTAATAAAATTAAACTCGATATCGATGGCTTGTATCCGGTGCTGATCCTTTCTCTCGTATTCTTCACGTATTCATTTACCGATTTCATCGGTGGTAACGGATTTCTGGCCGTTTACATTTCCGCCGTGATACTGGGGAACAGTAACTTTCTGCACAAGAAGAGTCTCATACGTTTTTATGACGGTCAGGCATGGCTCATGCAGATCGTCATGTTCCTCACGCTTGGGCTACTCGTTTATCCACATGAGATCGTGCCGCTACTGGGACCGGGCGTGCTGATTTCCGCTTTCCTCATTTTCATCGC
>DATHKA010000552.1:0-45337 GCA_035489615.1 Chryseolinea sp. | reverse complement strand
GGCAACGCGTTCAACTGTTTGCCGTCGCCGCTACGGCACTGTCCATGCTGAACGTGCCCGTCTTCACAAACGATCCGGATGAACAGGCACTTTTGTGGAAAGTGAGAAAAGGTCTTTTCCCGGCTGTTGGCGCTGTAAGAGCAAGCGGCACAACGGTAGTCCTGGAGGACATTGCCTTCCCGGTCGCGAGGCTGGGAGATGCCATTCTCGACCTTCAGGTGCTTTTCAAGAAATACGAATACCATCATGCGATAATCTTTGGTCACGCAAAAGACGGCAACATTCACTTTGTCGTGACCCAATCCTTCAATACCGAAGAAGAGATTGCGCGATATGATCGGTTCATTAAAGAGGTGGTTTCGATAGTCGTTGCAAAATATGACGGAACCCTGAAGGCTGAGCACGGCACCGGCCGGAACATGGCACCCTTTGTGCAAACGGAATGGGGTGACGACGCCTACCTCATCATGAAAAGGCTCAAGAAGGTAATAGATCCGGACAATTTGCTGAATCCGGGAGTGATCATCAATGACGACAAAAACGCACACATCAGGCACCTCAAGAATTTGCCGGAAGTAGAAGAAGAGGTGGACCGCTGTATTGAATGTGGTTTCTGCGAACATGTGTGCCCAAGCCGGGATCTTACTTCGACACCCCGAAGAAGGATCGTTACGAGACGGGTACTAAGAAATCTTCAACTTCAGGGCGATCTGCCAAATTATAATTTGTTGCTCGATCAGTATCAGTACGACGGCCTGGAGACATGTGCGGTAGATGGCTTGTGTGCAACAGCCTGTCCTGTAGACATCAATACCGGCGACCTGGTAAAGAGATTGAGACGCGAAAATCACTCGGCACTAGCCAACCGGGTAGCGCTGTTCACAGCCAGGAATTTTAAGGCTGTAGAATGGGCCACCCGTCTCGCCTTAAGAGCAGGGGTCGGAATCAATTGGACCTTTGGACATAATGCCATGCTGAACCTGTCCAAAGCGCTGAAGAAAATAATTCCATCAATACCGCTTTGGTCAAATTATCTTCAATCGCCCCCCGGCCTTTCTTCACTCAAGGCAATACGTGTATCGCGTGCTGATTCCAACAGAGCGATTGTCTATTTTCCCGCTTGTATATCCCGAACCATGGGAAGTTATAAGGGGCAAAAGAGAAATCTCATGGAAACGTTTATAAGTGTTTGTCAGAAGGCAGGAGTACAGGTACACATGTTGGATAACGCCGTGGGGAGTTGTTGCAGCCAGATTTTTTCGTCCAAGGGATTTAAGGACGCCCATCGGCTTACAGCCAATAATATTGTCGACAAGTTGTGGAAATCCAGCCTGGAAGGGCTACTGCCAATTGTAATTGATGTAAGTTCCTGTGCCTACACACTCCGTCAGTTACATACGGCACTGGACGAAGAAAGAAGAGGAAAATACAAGGCGCTCACCATTCTGGATAGCGTGGAGTTTTTGCACGACATGGTCATGCCACATCTCGAAGCAAAGCGAAAAGAAAAGAGCATTGTTCTCCATCCCGTTTGCTCGTTGAAGAAAATGAAAACTGAAAACCAATTCATTCAGCTTGCCCGGCACTTTGCAAAAGAAGTGACCATTCCAAAAAATGCAGGCTGCTGCGGCATGGCAGGAGACCGCGGATTTCTGTTCCCTGAACTAACGGCTTCGGCAACATCGTCTGAAGCAGCAGAGGTTAGCGCCACGTCGTATGATGGTTACTATTCGTCTACGAAAACTTGCGAGATGGCGATGTCGGAAAGTGTGCAGAAAAACTACGAATCAATTCTCTATCTCGTGGACGAGGCAGGTTAGTTTGCTGAGCGTGGACTGGCAGCCACTTTGGAGTTCCCTGGGTAATGGGCAATAAAGATACAAGCCAGCTGGTACCCCTGCTAAGACTTTAAATTCGCTTCATTAAAGGCAACACCTGTAATCTCTTTACATCGCTCAAGAAATTTTTCCTGAGCTATTACGTCAACCGATTCAGCATTATAGCGGCTTTCCCGCTTATGGTGAAAGTAGCGACCCGTGACTTTCGCTTTATCGTCGTTGCTCACAGCGAGCCATGCTTGTGTCTCGTATCCCTTCTGAAGATTATCAGGTGCTCCCCTACCTCCCATCTTTGTTGGAACCCAGCCTGGATCAACAGCATTGGAGTATACATCAGCCCATTGGTGGGACACGGCCATAGAAAGCATCAGAACGTGCAATTTCGAATCTGAATAACTTATGCGATCTCCGTCCCGGGCGAAGCTCTCGAGGTTAACATGCCCGTGCAAGTGCATCCCAGAGCTGAGGTAAATCAATCGCTTTGGCTTCTCTATGATGGATGTCAGAATGTAAGGAGCCAATGTGTTGACTGCAAAGATCAGCTTGCCTGAGACCTGGTATACTCCGGCGTTGTGTATGACGGTATCAAAAGTACCTAGTGCATTTACTTTGTGGGCTAATTCTATTGTCTCTCCTCCTATTGACAAGTCTCCTGTAAGCACAGCTTCCGCTCCTTCAACATTTTTGATTGCCTGACGTCCGCGCTCCTCGTTGCGCGCATGCAAGACTACCTGATGTCCCTGTTCAACTAGCAACTTTGCTGTCAGTTGACCTAGTCCTTCAGCTGAACCTGTGATGAATACTCTTGCCATTTAACGTCCAATTTATTGTGGCTGGTTTAGGGCTTTCCAGCCTACTGGCCCTCTTAACAATCGTATGCGTGACCGTCCGGAGATTGCCGCGTTGTTCGGCCTCAGCTACGAATGATGCTTACCCAGCTCCAGTCCAGATGGGCAACAATTTCTAACTTGCTTTCAGCATCCCGGCGGCGTTGACGCATTCGCTTCTAACCTATTAAAAATCAATCTCTTACACTGCCTGCGTTTCCATGGGTCGCCAGAAATCGAACAGACGAGAGGCGCTCTCAAGTACGACTTCCATTGACAAGGATAGAACATTATCACCTCGAAAAGCAAAAATGGTCCATACGGACATACATGTTTTCCCTCGAAGGTCCTGTTTGTGATAGCGAACTTGTAAATTCAGGCCGTAAATTCAGATGATGAAAATGCCCCGTCAGTTGCAATCGTTTGCCGTCATCGTCGCTGTTGTTACTGCTTCCTTCTACTCATGTTCACCAAAGAACAGGGAAGATGAAAGCTATAGGTCAGATCATGCTGGAGTGCGGAAGGATACAGGAGAAGCTGGAATAATGATGAATTCTAAACCTGATCGCTAAAATGCAAAGTTCATCATCACCGCTTAAGAAGAGCAGTATGCTATCCCGGTTATCGTCGATAATTGTATTGCTCAGTGTGATCGTGTTCTGGCACTTTATATCTGTCATGAACCTGTTCCCGGCATACGCATTCCCGTCGCCGCTTTCGGTATTTGCCAGTTTCAAAGAAGAAATAATAACAGGACGATTGCTTAACGACATCGTTGCATCTCTCTGGCGTGTTGTAATTGGGTTTGTACTGTCAGCCGGCCTTGGCATTCCAGTCGGATTGTGGTTGGGTCAGCATCTTAAAGCGCGCCAGGCGCTTGTGCCGATGCTCAACTTCTTTCGCTTCATTTCACCACTTGCCTGGATACCCTTTGCCATCCTCTGGTTTCACATCGGCGATAAACCGGCCATGTTTTTGATATTCATGGCAACATTTTTCCCTATGGCACTGGCCACCATGGTGGCCGTTGCAAGCATCCCAAGCATCTATTTCCGGGTTGCACAAGACTATAACTATCGCGGCATAGAATTACTCACGAATGTCACGTTCCCCGCCATTCTCCCTCAGGTGATCACAGCGCTTAGAGTGAGTTACGGAATTGCATGGGTCGTCATCGTTGCCGCGGAGATGGTCGGTTGCCAGGATGGATTAGGTTATGGTATCTGGGAAGCCCGAAATGGATTACGTCTCGACTCTGCCGTTTGTTATATGATTGTAATCGGATCGCTTGGGATGGGTATCGATCGCCTTATTGCTCAACTAACGAGACTACCGGGGGTCCGCTGGGGTTATGAACGATAAGAGATCCACAAGCAAGCTGATGTTTCAGAAAGTGTTTCACAGCTATGGCTCCGTTTCTGTATTGGAGGACCTTAACCTCGACGTTAAAGCCGGTGAAGTCGTTGTCCTCGTGGGACCAAGCGGCTGCGGCAAAACAACCATCTTGAATTTACTATCCGGGCACATTGAGCCAGTGTCTGGTTCAATAATACGGGAAGGAACGGTGCGGACAGTTTATCAGCAGGATGGACTCTTTCCCTGGCTTACTGTTTCAGAAAATATCGGCATCGGCCTTCGCTCCGTAAAAGATGACGTACGGCGTGATCATGAAATGACAGAGCTGCTTGAGTTGGTTCACCTGAATGGATTCGCACATCATTATCCGCATCAGTTGTCGGGTGGTATGCGCCAACGTGCTGAACTCGCGCGCGTTCTCGCCGGCGATTCTGATATCCTGCTGATGGATGAGCCGTTCTCTGCACTTGACTATCAAGCAAGACTCAAGATGAGAAGGGAACTGGCACGCGTGCTCGAAAAAAGACCGCGTACGGTAGTTTTTGTGACGCACGATATCGAAGAGGCTGCTCAACTTGCAGACCGGGTATTAGTATTGTCCAAGAGGCCAGCGACTATTTGTCGGGAACTGCACATTCAGGCGCCGCGCCCCAGAGGTTTGGCCGATGATGGCGTGGTGGAAGCCATGAGGATGATCCTTAACGAGCTAGGTTTGAGCCATGCCAGCAGTGCACCGGACTGATATTTGTTTCTGGCGATGTAACGTTTTGACTCGTATATTTATAAAGTATGAAGCGAACAGGCCTTAAAATTCTCCTTGGCATCATGGTCGTGATCGGTGGGCTGGGTGTGCTGAGGTATCGCCCATTTAGCAAAACCACAAGCGGTCCTGTCGATGTCATACATGAAGGCGGCAACAAAAGCGCTACCCGGGAACTTACCGTAGGATTTTTGCCCGTGACCTGTCACCTCACCTGTCCCGTTACCGATTTTGCATCGAAGACGACGGTGACAAACACCAATTTCAATTCAAGGGTCTTCACTGACTTCCCGACCGTAGTGAGTGCACTTGAAGCAAAGCAGATACAAGCAACGTTCATGATTGTGCCGCTGGCGATGAAGCTCCGTGAGCAGGGCGTGCCTGTAAAGATATGTTACCTGGGTCACCGCGATGGCTCGCAGGTTATCGTTGGTAAGAACAGCAAGATCAGAAGTTTGCTCGACCTTAAAGGCAAGAAGGTCGCTGTACCAAGCCTGTTCAGCAACCAGAATTTTGTACTTCACAAATTGATGGCCGACTATCAGATGCAACCCGACGACATTACGTTTGTGATCCTTCCTCCACCGGATATGCCAACCTCACTTGCTGCCGGTGCGATAGATGGATATTTCGTCGGCGAACCCTTTTGTGCCAAGGCCGAACTCGACGGTATCGGACGTGTTCTATACTATGCGAGAGATATATGGCCCAACTTCATCTCTTGCGCACTGGTCGTACACGAAGACTTGATTGCCGAGCGACCCGACGTCGTCGAAGATCTCGTTCGTGGCATAGCACAGTCTGGTGCCTGGGCGGAAACACATCGTGCGGAAGCCGCGAAACTGGTTGCTCCATATTACAGACAGGATGAGAAAGTGCTGAACTTTGTGCTGACCGCAGACCCGCAACGGGTAAGCTATATCAACCTGACCCCAACAGATGAAGATCTTCAATTAATAGAGGAGATGGGATTGCGGATGGGTCTTCTCCAAAAACACATCCCCATGAATGAACTGATCGATCGCAATTTTGTGCCGGAAGCGATTAAAGAAGCGCCGATCGACGCTAGCAAGATCCCTTCAAATAACGAGTAATTACTACCTTACCTCTTTGTAACCAATAAATAAACTGAATATGGCACAAGACAAACAGATCATCTCCAATCAGGGGCAAATTAAAGGCAATCAAAATGCTATCCTGAAAAACCAGAACAGTATCCAGTCGAACCAAAAAGTAATCGTTACAAATCAGATCGCGCTTAAGACAAATCAGCGGACCATTATCGGAAATCAACAGGAGATCATAAGAAATCAAAAGTCGATTCTGAAGAATCAGAAGACACTCGACGAGATTGTGAAAAACCAGAAGACCATTCTGAAGTTTGTAAAGAAATAGTTCGATGCTGCAAGGGAAACGGCGAGGCCAGGACAATCATTCCGTTTTTGGATAGGCGTTCCGTCCGGAGACGTCATCCGTTCTATTTTCCTTGTAATGGCTTAAATGAAAAAGGCCCCGGAAATACTTCCGGGGCCTTGCTATTAGCTAATCTTCGATTTTTCTAAAGGTAAGGATAGTCCCGGCAACCGGATTCTCATAGAATTGCTCTATCGTCAGGTTCTCCCCAGAATGCTTAAAGTAGTATGTTTTGTCAATACTGCTGGCCGACAAATACCAATGAAGGGAAATTTTATTATCATCCAGAAGTTCATAATCATACGGTCCTGAATCTAGTTTCGGACGCATAACGCCGCCGTTACTTATCACTCCTCTGGCAAGCACCATCACTTCAGTGTCCCCCGCCAACTCAAAGGATAATGTATCCGTAGTGGATTCTACTTCAACCCATTTTCCTCTCAGTGCTTCAGATGGTGTTGAAATGTTGCTATCACAAGCGCTGAGGATGGCTGCAAAAAGCAGGAGACTGACGAAATTGAATTTGTTTTGCGCTAATTTCTTCACTATCGGCATGGCCATGTCATTATTTACACAATATACATTTTTTCTGGAAAAAGGGGCGAGCTGATAGCAGGCTAACACTCAGCCAAATATTTGCGAACTTGGTGCTCTTTCTACTAAATGATTGGCAGATACAATATACGTTATCTGACAAATTGAAAAAGAGACAACTTCGCACCCCATGGAAATGAATAAACTCTTCATGGTCTTACTGGGTTCAAAGGCGCCTGGCAGACACGTGGAACAGCACGACTTCTTTTTTCGGTATTGCGCCAGTGCTAAGGGATCTTGTTCCGGCCATTAAAGCATTCTGGCCAGAGGCGAGGGACAAAATTCTCATAGATGCATGGCGGGAAGTAACCATGGTGGATGGCCGCTGGAGCGCGGCGAGCCGGAACGCTGATTTCATTCCGGGATTTAAATAGTATCTTTCAAAAGACCTGATAACATTCCATATAAAAACAATTTCCTTATGAAAATTATCGCCTCTCTCCTTCTCTTATTTGTAGTAGCCGCCAGCCAGGCGCAGCACTCGCTGGAAAAAATATGGGAAAGTGACACCACCCTTGCAATTCCCGAATCCGTGCTGTTCGGGAAAAACGTGTTGTATGTTTCCCTGATTGACGGCCAGCCATGGGACGCTGATGGTAAAGGACAAATCGCAAAAATGGACAAGAATGGTAAGGTGCTCAACGCCACATGGGTAACCGGGCTCAACGCTCCGAAAGGAATGGGACTTTGGGACAAAAAGCTTTTCGTTGCTGACATTTCAGAGGTGGTCGTGATCCATGCAGAAACGGGGAAAATTGAATCAAAAATTGCTGTTGAAGGTGCCACGGGCCTGAACGATATCACCATTGATAAAAAGGGGGTCGTTTATGTTTCCGATTCGAAGCTTGGACGGGTGCATCAGATCAAGAAGGGCAAGGCCGAGCTTTACGTGAGTGACCTCAAAGGGTCTAATGGATTGAAGGCCGTAGATAATGATCTGTATATTCTGACAGCGAATGATGTATTCAAGGCAGGTGCCGGTAAAAAGCTGGTTACGGTTGCTACCACAGAAATTGGCGGTGACGGAATTGAGCCTGTAGGAAACGGAGACTATGTTATATCATGCTGGCCCGGCCTGATTTACTATTTAGACAAAAACGGGAAGTTGGAGATCATGCTGGATTCGCGCGAGCAAAAGAAAAATACGGCGGATATCGGATACAATCCTACGGAACGAATTGTTTACGTGCCCACCTTTCTTAAAAAATCGGTCGTAGCCTATAAACTTAAATAGTCAGTCCCGAAACACTACCAACTTTATCCGTCTCTACTTCGTTCCCAAACTTCCTGATCAGTGAACTCGCAGACTGACGATGGAAGCCAAGCCGGGTGCGAACGGATAGGCATACCGTCGTGCCTGGCGCGATTCATCGATTAAAAAGAAACTCATAACTTGGACCCTGATATCCTCATTGCTCCATCGCGCAACTAATGCTTTAATAAAAGAGAAAATGCCATACATATCAATACCGGAAGGGATTCCTGGAATTCGCGGCCCGCTTTCAATTCGGCCAGATATAGCCAAACCCCTGAGCGATTTTACCGAAACGCTGATGCGTGGCGAAAATTCTCTCAGCCGCGGAGAACGCGAACTCATCGCGACGGTGGTGTCTTCTTTGAACGATTGCTTTTTTTGTGAGAATGCTCATGGAAGCGTCGCGCAGCATTACCTGCAATGCGACCTGGCGTTCATTGATCGGGTAAAGGAAGATTTTTCGTCGGCTGATATTTCAGACAAACTGAAATCGCTGCTGTCGATTGCTGTCAGTGTGCAAAAAGGAGGTAGGCATGTAACAGAGGTGCAGGTTGAAGTGGCAAAAAGCATGGGTGCAACCGACCGCGAAATTCACGATACCGTTTTGATTGCTGCGGCCTTCTGCATGTTTAACCGCTATGTGGATGGTCTCAATACATGGGCTCCGCGCGAGAGGAGTTTCTATACCGACCGCGCAAGCCATGCTGCCGAGCTGGGATATCGATTAGAACCAAAATGATACCGCCAGTTCGGCATGAACGCCATCCGTCCAGATGAATTCACGGCGGTTTGATGCCGCCTCTTAAGTGAGGCGATGTCAATAACAAAGCGATGTTTCAAAGATCACGCTTCATCATTCGACATCTGTTTTCCCTTGAAATAGTCAGTGTATGCAGACCGGGTGACACCGTAAAACCGTTGCCGCGTTATTCATTCATTAACGGTGTGGTGAAGAAAAAAATCTATGCCTGAATAACTTAGCAAGGCAGATGTTGATATCTTGAGCAGAACATCCTAATTTACATCCTTAGAAATAACCTCATGAAAGCCTTTCTTACCCTATTCTTGCTTGCCGCCGCCTTTAGTTTGTCAGCACAAAAAGTGGACAACCGGTATTTTGAACTTCGGATCTACTACACCTATCCCGGCCGGCTTGACGCCCTGCTCGGACGCTTTCAAAATCATACGACGAAGATCTTTGAAAAACACGGAATGGAGAACATCGGTTACTGGGTTCCCGTTGCAAACGATCCGAACACTTTATATTACATCCTGGCTTATCCCAACAAGGAAGCCCGCGACAAGTCCTGGGCTGCATTTTCAGCCGATCCCAAATGGAAGGAAGTTCAAACCAAATCGGAAGAGAGTGGAAAGATCGTCGATTCCGTTGCCTCTGTCTTCATGAATGTTTCCGAGATCATGCCAAAGATCAAACCGGGCAAGGGCAACGGCAGGGTATTTGAACTCAGGACCTATACCTGCTTACCTGGCCGGCTTCCAAATCTCATCACGCGATTCAAGGATCACACGACGAAACTTTTCGAAAAACACGGAATGGAGAATGTCGTCTACTTCACCAGCATAGAAAAGGACGGAGCCCAGGCGAAGCTGGTCTATCTCCTTGCTCACAAGAGCCAGGAGGAAGCTACGAAATCATGGGCTGCGTTCCGCAGTGATCCTGCCTGGATAGAAGTAAGAGACGCATCTGAGAAAGATGGAAAGATTGTTGAAAAGGTGGAGTCTGTTTACATGAACCCGACGAGCTTTTCGAAGATCAAATAGGGCATTACCTTTCGAACGCTTCTATGCGCAACGGCTCATTTTCAAGTCATCTGGAAAGCCCGAGGTTTTCGCCGGGGATTTTTCAACGTCCATGTTTTTAATCTTTGACAAAGACGGTACTTTTTGCCGGAACGTGATATTTAACATCAGCATTTCGGTGGCTGCAGAATAGGTCAGTGAATTCAATGAACTTCGTTGCAAAATGAAATTCTGCTATTTGTGTTCAATCATCTTTTTATCCTACTCTGGATTTTGTGAACAGAATCATTCACCTACCGTTGCAACAGACACAACGTTAACTGACACAACGGCCGTTAACGCATTCCTTGAGTTGAGCAAAAATCAAAAGTGGCGGGATTCGTACCGGTCCTTACAATATGCCGACCGTGCGCTGGCGCTGGCCGAAAAGATCGACTACAAGAAAGGTGTCGCCCTGGCGCAAAATTTAAGAGGCTTTTGTTTCTGGTCATTCGGCGATAATGATCTGGCCATACAAGCAGGTATAGAGGCTTTGCACATTGGGCGCGATGAGGAATATCCACTCATCCAGGCCGAAAGCTATTATACACTCGCGCGAGGGTACATGGATGTGTCTGACCGGGCTAAGTCAAGAGAAACTATTGAGATCGCCAAAGATCTGGCAAGCGATGGCAAAGATTGGGAACTGTTAACCAGTGTCTATAACCTGTTGGGTGTTGTGCTATACGTGGAAGACAAAAAAGACAGCGCATTGTATTACTACACGAAGGCACTTGATCTGGGCAAGGAACACCACGTTGATCCCGTCAACTTTGCGCGGATCATTTCGAATATCGGCGAATGCTATTCATCAGAGAATCCTAAACTGGGTTTTACCTACTTCACAAAGGCGATTTCCCTGGCGAGAGAGACGGGAAATAGCATCGCTGAAGCTTCCATTGGCGACGTCATTGGCCATGCGCTATTGCGGGACAATAAGCTGGAAGAAGCAGAGTTAACCCTTCAGGCAGCATTGGAGCAAGCGCGTGGACTGGGTTTACGACGGGTTATCAGGCATGCTTACAGCGGCCTGGTGGATATTAAGTTGAAACAGGGCAAAGGAAACGAAGCTGTTATGTATCTGAGGAAATCCTATGCCGTGCGCGACAGCCTGATGAATACATCCAAGATCCGGCAGATCGTGGAGTTAGAGAGCAAATATGAGCTTCAACTGAAAGACCAAAACATAAAGCTGTTGGAGAGTCAAAAGCGCGTACAGGCCCTTTGGACAAACTTACTAATTGCCTCTATGGTCTTTCTGATTTTGATCGGTATCGGTTTGTATTACCTGCAGACTTATCGTCATCGAAAAAACAGGGAAGTGCTTAATCTTGAAATTGACTTCCTGACACAGCAACACAAGGAAACTGAGGATAGATTTCGATCTGCATTGGTACCACACGAAGAGGTCGAATCGAACGACCAGAAACTTCTGAAAAAGGCGATCTCCGTAGTTGAAGCAAATATTAGTGATAAACTCTTCAGCGTTGAAAAGATGGCAGATGAGATGAACATGAGCCGTACGAGTCTTCACCGGAAAATCAAATCCATTACCGGCTTTGCCCCTGGCGAACTGATTCGAAGTATTCGGTTGAGGAAAGCCGCCAAACTTATCGCCAGTCGCGCCGATTCGGTGACGCAAATTGCCCAGTTGGTCGGGTTTGATGACTACTCCTATTTTTCAAAATCATTCAAAAAACATTTTGGCGTTTCCCCAACGCAATACGGCCCGCAGTTGACGGACAAACTAAGAACTGAATGACCGTCTGTCCTTACCACAGCTACCAGCCTGTACGCGATTCAGAATGCTTGGTTTCAACCAGACCGGTATTTTTCGAATCGGGCGATCCATCATCTATACAATTCATCTGTATCCCTTAAAATGGTCGTTCCTGAGGTCCGGTGAAGGGTTTTGAAACCCATGCACATGTTTTTGGCAGATTTCTCCAGGCCTGAACCTCTGACCCGGACATAGTTTTGTCCGTTCAACGACGTGTCTTCAACATCATGCACAAATGCCGGGATAAAATTCTTTTGGCATCAGGTGTATCAAATCGCGGAGGCGTTAAGGTCGAGACTGAACCCCTGAAAGAAAATAGAAACACATTAACTAACAACAAAATGCAAACAGAATCCATTGTAAGTAAAGCAGTGAACGCAAACCAGGCACTGTGGGAAAAGGGTGATTTCACGCGTCTCGCGCAAACCATGCGGGAAAGCGGAGCATCGCTGGTAAATCAACTGGGCCTTACGAAAGGAATCCATGTTTTGGATCTGGGTTGTGGCGATGGAACAACCGCCATTCCAGCGGCAAAACTTGGGGCCCGGGTTCTCGGTGTTGACATAGCCAGGAATCTGGTAGACGCCGGAAACAGTCGTGTTGAGCAAGAAGGGCTTTCACAAATTAATTTCCAGCACGGCGACGCGAGTGATCTGAAGGATCTCGCAAGTGAGACATTCGACATGGTGGTAACGATATTTGGGGCCATGTTTGCGCCCAGGCCGGCCGATGTAGCCAAGGAAATGCTCCGCGTTACAAAGCCAGGAGGAAAGATCGTGATGGGAAACTGGATACCTGGCGATCCTACGCTTGTCGCGCAGATACTCAAGATCAGTTCGTCATACACGCCTCCACCCACTGAGGGATTCGTTAGCCCAATGCTTTGGGGCGTTGAAAGTCATGTGACCGATCGTTTTGGAATTGCCGGAATCGATAAAGAGAATATTTCATTTCTCCGCGATACGTACACATTCAATTTTAATGGTTCCCCTTGGGAATTTGTGGCGTTGTTCAAGAATTACTACGGACCTACCATGAATGCCTTTGAGGCGGCAGAAAAGAACGGAAAGGCTAGTGATTTGCAAGACGAATTGGAAAGATTGTTCGTCAGTCAGAACAAAAGCGCCCATGCGCATGCCACTTCAATTCCTGCGACATTCCTGAGGGTCACCGTGAAAAAGCCTCAATAACCGGATGATGAAGTGACCTCAGACGAGGTGACGATCAAGCCGCCCGCGGCAGCGTATTCATCAAGAATAAACTTGGGAATGCTAGCTGTACCGGGCGGCTTCACCTTTTAGGACGGGGCCAGAGAGCTTGTGTGATTCCACATTTTTCTTTGTTTTTGACTTGAATTCTGGGTTTATCTATTCATTTATTGAAATATTTCAATTAATTTCTGAGATTCAGGAACGATTATTCCAGAATATTCATTTTCATTTCGGAACGGTTATTCCACAATAAACCCCGAACCAAAAAGGAATCATGAAAAAGCTAACTAACAAAGTCGCAGTAGTAACGGGAGCATCAAAAGGCATCGGCGCTGAAATAGCCAAAAGCCTGGCCGCAGAAGGTGCCGCTGTTATTGTAAATTATGCATCCGCAAAAGACGGCGCGGACAAAGTAGTACAAGACATTGTAAACAACGGCGGACGAGCATTGGCAGTCAAAGGTAATGTATCACAACAAGCTGATGTGGATTTCATCTTCGCCGAAGCGCTCAAGGAATTTGGTGGTGTAGATGTGTTGGTGAATAATGCCGGCATCTACCAATTCGGCGCAATCGAAGATGTGACTGTCGAAGAGTTCAATCGCCAATTTAATACCAATGTGCTGGGATTGCTGCTGGTCACAAAAGGTGCTGTTAAGAGCTTTGGTGAAAAAGGCGGCAGCATCATCAATATCAGCTCCACGGTAACACGCATCACGCCTCCGGGCAGCTCAATCTATACAGCCACGAAAGGAGCCGTGGATTCCATCACCCAGGTTTTATCAAAAGAATTAGGATCCAGAAAAATTCGCGTTAACGCCATTAATCCAGGTATGGTAGAAACTGAAGGCACGCATACCGCTGGTTTTATTGGCAGCGAGTTTCACACGAACGCGGTAAATGCGACACCCCTCGGACGCACCGGTCAGCCCGCTGACATCGCGCCCGTGGCCGTATTCTTAGCATCGGATGATTCACGCTGGCTGACCGGTGAAACGATCCTTGCCAGTGGCGGTGTGAGATAATTCTCAGCGAACGCACCTCGCGTAGCGGAGCTTCCCAGGTGATAACCATTCAAAAATGAATAGCTTTGCCTTCTCAACAGGTAAAGCTTTTCTTGTTATGGCAAGAAGTAAAGATTTTGATGAAAATGAAGTTTTGGTCAAAGCGGTAAAGCTATTCTGGCTCAAGGGATATGCAGGTACATCCATGCAGGAAATGGTCGATTACCTGGGCATAAGCCGTTCAAGCCTTTATGATACGTATGTTGACAAGCACACCCTGTATCTAAAGGCGTTGGAATTCTATCAAAAGGATTCTTTTCGTCAGATCAATGATATCGTGGCAAAAACGCCATCTGCCAAAGATACGATCAAGCACCTTTTGGAATTCATTGCCAATGCCCTGATGTCGGATAAACAACATAAAGGTTGCTTTATGTTAAATGCGGAAGTCGAGGTGGCACCGCAGGATGCTGAAGTAATGGAGATGGTTTGTGATAATGATCGTCAGATCGAAGATGCCTTCCATCAAACCATACTTAAAGGGCAGAAAAGTGGTGAGATCAAAAACAAACAAGATGCAAAAGTGCTTACCCGGTTCTTTGTAAATACTATAAAGGGGATACGCGTGTCTGCAAAGTCAACCAATGACAGCGTCTTTTTTAGCGATATCATTCAAACCAGCTTGTCGGTATTAGATCACCAGAGATAAACTTGGCCGCGCGCATTTTGATCAGGCCGTTTTGGGATCGATTAGTCTGTAGGCCTCCAGGGCAGCCAGCGCCCCCTCTCTGCCAGGACGTTTCGTACTATGCTCAAGTCCCACAAACCCTCGATACCCTTTCTGGTGCAGGTGCTGGAGCGCGTTGACAAAATTGATCTCTCCGGTGGTGGGCTCCGTTCTACCCGGATTGTCGGCAAGTTGATAGTACGCTATTTCATCGTAGGCATAGTCAAGGGTCTTTAACAGGTTCCCTTCCTCTATCTGGACATGATAGAAATCAAAAAGGATCTTTACGCCCGGACTGGCGACGGCCTTTGTCAATGCGTATGCCTGCGGGATCGTGTGAAGAAACATGCCAGGATGGTCGATCTTATGATTCATAGATTCCATCACCATGACAATACCATGAGGCTCATATATTTCGCCAATTCGCTTCAGCAACTCTATCGCATTGGCCATCTGAAAATCATACGCCAGGCGTGAGTCACTCATGCCCAGCACGTTGTGAACGAACTTTGTATTCATTCGCTTGGCTATCTCAACAGATTGTCTGATGTCGCGGAGCACTGCCTCACGCGCCGAGTCATCTTTCCCCGCAAACGTTACCTTTTCGAAGGTCATGGTACCCACAAATTGGCCGAACTCCATGCCGAGTTGTTGAACTGTCTTGCTAATTGATTCCTGCTCGGCCACCGATCTGAATTTTAATCCGGTACTCTCCCATGCCCTGAATCCCTGGTCATATCCCCACTTGATCTGGTCGACAATATCTTTGCCTGAGGCCGCTTCGAATATTCCGAACTCCGGAGAGAACTTCATGTTAAACGGCCTTGCATTGCCACGTGCAACTCCAACGGTCTCGCTACCCGCTAAAATCGCCGTTCCCGTTGTCAGGCTTTTCTGCAAGAAGTTTCTTCGTTTCATCCTTCTATTGGTTTACCGTGTGCCTGAGGATGCGCTGGTCTGTATCCGGATCCTGATCCTGCCCGAGCAGGAAAGCCATCAGGTCTGCCAGCTCCTGCCTGGTGAGCAACTTGTCCAGGCCCTGAGGCATCATGGACACATCTGAACTCCCGATGTTTTTAATCTCGCTTCCTGGTATGCGTATGGAACTCTGTACGGATGTCTCCAGGATGATCTCATCAGGACTCCTGGATTTAATAATACCCGTATGGTCACCGCTTCCAGTTTGCACTTTATAGGTTTCAAACTCCCGCACGAAAGAGGCACTCGGATAAACAATGGCCTCAAGCAGGTCATGGATGGACCGGTCGCGTTGTATGGAAGTGAGGTCAGGTCCAAACAGACCACCCTGCAAACCGATCTTATGGCAGGTGTAACACGTTGCCTTCCCAAAAAATAACGCACGACCATTATCCAGCACGCCGTCGCCGAGTGCATCTTCCATTTCTTTCAGGTGTTTAATGCGATCGGCGTGTGCAGCATTGAGCTTTGAAATCAGTTGATCAACGTCGGGCTTGACATCAGCCGGGTACTTTTCAAAAATCTTGCGCAAACTTTCTTCCGAGTATCCGTCGAGCGTGGAAGAATTGGACAGCGTTCTCGCCAAGGCCTTGCCAATGTCTGATGCATGCTCGCCTTTGAATGAAGCGGCCAGCCTTGGGAGAGTGAAGGGATCCGACTGGGGCAGATATTTTTCTGCGAGCGTACGCAATTGTGTATCGGTGAGATTTGCCCCTTCGAGCACCGTCGCAGCCTGCTGCGGAATTGACGCTTCATTTTTATGCGTAAGCTGCTGGTACAAAAACAAAAAATGCTCGTCACTCATTTTTACGCCCTCATCATTCAAGGCCAGCAGTGCCTGCATCCGGAGCGCGGCCGGGTTCTTCTCATCGTTTGCCAGGGCGATCACATTTTCATTCAGTGATTTGATGCTGCGGGACCGAATGATTTCGATGGCTATGGTCTTCACCATCACATCGTTCTTCCCGTCAAGAAGTGATGCCAGCTTAGCTATCCATCTTGATGGAAATTCTTTGATGTTCATTCGAGCGATCGCCGCTAGCAAAAAAAGTTGCCTCTCACGCGGACCACCAGACAGCCGGTCCGCAATGAATTTTTGCATCGCCGGATTACCTCCAAACGAAACCAGGATGTCGGTCAGCAACTTTTGTTCTGATGCGCCCAATTGTTTTGTCCCCATCTGCCTGTCCAGGAACGCGATGACGTCGGTACTCCATTCAGGATGATGTGAGACAGCCCACAGTGCTATCTGCTGGAGGTTCTTATTTCTATCGGTTAGGAACGGTGTCACCTCTTTTATAGTCAAAGGCGATGCAGGCATCTGGTCAAGCGCAACGATCGCCGCCTCGCGTACACGCGCTGAGGTGTCTGCCAGTTTTTGACGAACCGCTGCCACGTCATTAATAGATATGAGCGCATGAATGATAGCATGCCTGATAAACCGATCGTCTGTCCTTCCCGAAGCGTCGAGCAAAGGCGTAACGGCTTGCTTTTCGCCAACCTGACCGAGTGCCGTCGCTACTTGTCGCATCAGGGGCTCTGCCGCATCCTCCAGAAGTTTGATCAATTCAGGAACAGCGAGTTTGTCTTTCAACAATCCGACGGACCGCGCCGCTGCAACGCTCACCTGCACGTCAGCATCTCTTAACGCACCACGCACGCCTTCGACTGCTTTTGGCGTACCCATGCGATACAAGGCAAACACTGCTTTGGTCCTTGCATCCGCGCTTTTTGATTTTTTTACCAGTTCAACAAGGGCAGGCACCGCTTCATTTCCGCGGTCTACCAGAATCTGCTGGGCGCGATCGGCAATGAAAGGATTGGAGTCCTCAACATAAGCGGCCAATGCGTTTGGTGCGAGCGTTTTCCACTGGATAGAATTACCATAAGCATCTTCAACACGTTTTCCTCCTTTCCTGCGAACACGGTAAATGGCACCTTTCAATTGCGGCTTGGAAACCTGCGACAATGGGCAGCCTTTGATAAACCATCCTCCGGTTTCTACTATTAGGAGGCTACCATCAGCGTCCTCCAATACGTCTGTCGGATGAAAATCCTCGTTGGTGTTGTTCCAGAAAAAAATCTCATCTTCTGTCCGGAATGAGGCACCCTGCCTGATCAACTTATGCCTTAGCACACGATGCGTATTGAATTGCGCACTGAAGAGATTGTCCTTGAAGTCGTCTCCGAACACATCCTGACGATACCGTGTGATACCGGAGGGGGCTACACGCGAATATTTTGAAACCACGGGCATCAGATCTCCCGTAAGGGGAAGTTTGTCGCGGGTGATATTGTTATTGGGCTTCGGATACACGCCGCCTTCAATCCAGTAAACCAGGGCGTCGCGTTCGCCCGCCTGTGGTTCTGTAAAATAAGTCTCCGTTCCAATCGGTTCAGCGGCTTCCGTGTAAGTAAGCTCTACCGGATTATTCATACCTCCTGCAGAGACCCATTCAAGACCTGACCCGTCGGGTCTGACGCGCCACGTCCTGGCAGTTTCACCTTTCAATCGCTGCCCTTCACGGGTCGTGACGTCGAATCCCATGATCGCGCTGTTCATATAGAACCAGCCGTCCGGCGACAATGACGGACCGACGAGGCTATTGGCATTCACATTAAGAACCCATCCGGAAAGAATCACCTCGCGTGTATCTGCCACGTTGTCGCCATTGTTGTCGGTAAATTTTATCAGATCGGGCGCCGAGGAAGCATAAAGACTTCCTTTATAAAATACGCCTCCTTGAGGAAACCCGACCTTATCGGCATAGATGGTGCTCTTATCGTACCGGCCATCGTTGTTAGTATCCTCCAGAAGATTGATCCTGAATTGCGGATTCTTTATCGCATCCTGTGTTTCGCTGTATTTATCTCCTGTTGATTCAAACACGAAAAGTCTCCCGTACTCATCCAACGTACTGAACATGGGAAAGTCAACAAGAGAGGAATCTGCTGCCACTTCAATGAAATAGCCTTCTGGTACCTGTGGTCCACTCGGTTCAGAGGCATGGTCAGAGGACGAATCCGAATCACGGCTTACGCACGCTGCCAGTATACTGCAGGACAGGACGGATAGTCTGAGCGCGTTGACCATGGGAAGGGTTTGGTGACGACAGCTACCAGACGGGCTGGCTGCCTAATTTAATAATTAAATCGTCAACATTCTGCTCCCTTCAGGCGGTTGTCCCTCGCCCGTTTGAAGTACAGGTGTGGCTGCCGGTTATGCGTTTGGACTCATGCGGCTGGACCTCGTTTGTTGTGCCGTGGTCAAGATTGCTACGATAGAGGGATCACGACCAGTTTTCCAGGAGCTCAAGACGACGATAACCAGCCCGGCACTTCCTGAGGATTTCCGTTAGTTGTAGTCATAACCATTAAAGCTGCGTGATGTCTACACTTTATGCCGACACAAACTCCGCGTTTGCATTGATGGCTACCTCATCGCCCAACAATACGCCGCCGGTTTCTGACAACATGCTGAAGTTAACACCAAAGTCCTTTCTGTTCAATTTGCCGCTCAGTGCAAACCCCGCTCTTGTATTTCCCCAGGGATCTTTCATGATGCCACCAAATTCAACTTTCAAGGTAATGGGTTTGCTCGTGCCTCGTATCGTGAGTGTTCCGTGCATCGTATACTCCTCTTCATTTATCTTCTCCAGCTTGCCGCTTTCGAAAATCAATTGTGGATGATTCTCTGCATCGAAAAAGTCAGTCGATCGAAGGTGAGCATCGCGTTGCTCGTTGTTGGTAGAAATCGAAGAGAGGTCAGCCGTAAAATTAACTTTGGCTGTTGTTATGTCATGCCCTTCGGTCTCAACTGTTGCATCAAATTTCCGGAACGAACCCGTAACCCATGAAACCATCAGGTGGCGTACCTTGAAGTGCACTTCAGAGTGCGTTGCGTCCATTGACCATTTTGTCTTTGCCATTTTCTTTCCGTGGTTAATTATTTCACAAAACTACTGTATATTTGCTATACAACAGTAAGCACTATACTAAAGTATAGCACCTTAAAACCACTCCTATGGCACCCAGGGAAGCTATCGCAGAAGAATCGGTAGATCATTCAGAATGCATCAAATCATTGATGGCTATACGAGATGCCCTGGATGTGCTTAATGGAAAATGGAAACTTCAAATTATTATCGCCATTTCATCGGGTCAAAATAAATTCAAAGACATAGAAAGGCAGATACCGAAAATTACGCCGCGCATGTTGTCGAAGGAATTAAAAAGCCTCGAGGAGCACCAATTGATCAAGCGGACGGTGTATGATACGTTACCCGTAACCATAGAGTATAAATTGACGCCCCATTCAAAGACCTTGGATAGAGTAATTTTGGAATTGCGAAACTGGGGAGCCTTGCATCGGAAGAAAATACTTGGCAAGTAGTCGATTGCTACTCAGTTCCTCTCCTATTCAAGTCATTGTGGTCCCAATCTGTTCACATGAAACCCACCCGGGACCATCATACGATCGTCCTCAATTTGTAATTTACACGCGAAAGCCATTAACGCCGCTTTTCATGATCACTAAGAAACTCGCTGTACCATTCATCAACGAAAAGCTCCTTCAACAAGTTGAACATTGTTACATCGCCACTGCGGCCATCTCCGAAGGCGGCTTCGACTTCATCCGCACGCGAATTCCCACGAAAACCAAAATGGAAATCATCACGGGATTGGGGATGCCCACTTCGCCCGCCGTGCTACAAAGGATCTGGCGTAATTATCAGGGGCGCATCACGCTGAATATTTACACGCGCAACGATTTTCGTGCCAACGTATACATTTTCGACCTGCCGTACAGGAAGTCCGTTGCATTTGTAGGGTCCGGCGACTTCACCCTGGACGGAATTAAAGACAGCGAAGAACTCTTTTACAAGGTCAGTGATCCGAAAGAAATTGACAACCTCAAGTCGTGGTTCATTGGCTATTACGAATTCGCACAGCCGCTGACGGAAACACTGATGGCAGAGTATGAATGGCGCTATCCGGTGATGAAGCAACGAGACTATGCATCACGACTGGAAAAGAAGCAATTTCTCGCACTCACAACTGCCGGTTTTAGCTGGGATCACATCAAGCTCAAACACCAGTACTTCAAAAAAGAAGATTACCTCACCTTCAGCAGCAGCAAAGCACCATTCACTACACCCGAACTCGTTGCCGAACGCGCTGGCATGCAAAACAAGTTCATGGGGTTTCATGAACTGATAAAGGATGATCTTCGGAAATTGGGGCTTCTGGCACCGTCAGATCCGCATTCCATAGTAAGCAGTCCCGATCCTGCCCACCACGCAGATGGTCAACTGCGCAGCATGTGGTTGTCTTATGGCCACAGCACAACCGGGTTGAAAAAGTATGATGCAGTAGTCTTGGCTGATCTGATGCACGTGCAAATCGCGCTCAACCAAAGGGAAATGGGTATTTACCTCATTGCAGGCACCCCCCGGAAAGGGAAAGTCGATCGGGAATCTTTTAAACGCAGGATGAACGATGTTGAGTATCGGAAACAGACCTTTAAGTTACTTGGCGGGTTGGGGGCTGGCTATTGGATTGACGTGGCGTGTGAAAGAAAGATCATAGACACGTTTCCGACCGAAGACACGCTATGGGAATTTACAAAATCCGATCAATGGATGTATTTCGATTTCATAATAGGCAGAAATTATACACCCGACGCAGTTGACATAAACAATGAAAACATCGGGGCTTCGATCGTAAAGGAATTGGCTAAACTTTCGCCGGTGCTCCAGCACATGAAAGCGCCCGATCAGCAAGGTGAGTAGCGTATCAGAGTAACTGGCGGACAAAACTTTTCGAGGCACAGTATGAACCTGTTGACTTCCTAATGCACCGCTCTCGCCGGGCGCATTCGTTCGCCCGGGCATATCGTCTTAAGCAATAGCAGAACTCACTCAAACTGAGCCGCACCAAATTCAATCCTCATGCCAAGATATCTCCCTGGCAAAGAACGAATCGGCATTGCCATTTTGAGACCTAACATAACAGTTCAGGACAGTTGATAAATCTTAGTTTGACACCTTTGCTAATAAGGCTAGATGGATCTTTAAAACCATCTTGAAACAACAATGGCCTTCAGGATATTGGGAACACCTAACACATGAAAAAATATCTGCTCTGCATCCTTGTCATTTTCTATTCCGTGATTGGAATTAGTCAGTCGAAAGATTCAAAACAAGACAGCATTTACAATTCATTTGTAATTCCACCCAATGCAGCTATGCCACGTGTATGGTGGCATTGGATGAATGGTAATATTACCAAAGATGGCATTCGCAAAGACCTTCTGTGGATGAAGCGCTCGGGCATTGGTGGTTTTCAAAATTTCGATGCGAGCCTGATGACTCCGCAGATAATTGACAAACGTCTTACCTACATGACACCTGAGTGGAAGGCAGCATTTCTTTATGCAACAAAACTTGCCGACTCATTGAACCTGGAGATGGCAATTGCCGGCTCGCCTGGCTGGAGCGAATCTGGTGGTCCCTGGGTGAAACCCGAAGATGGCATGAAAAAATTGGTGTGGACCGAAACGCGTGTCGCAGGCGGAACCTCCAATATAAAATTGGAGAGCCAACAAGGTATTACCGGGCCGTTTCAAAATATGTTTAAGCAACCAGGTATTGGCGGGCCTGTCGATCCTTCCAAACTTCCTCTCTTTTACAAAGACGTTGCCGTTATCGCATTCAAATTGCCGGACGCTGACAAATCGTTGAAAGAGCTAAAGGCGGTTATTACCTCCAGCGGTGGAAAATTTACGCTTGAACAATTGACAGATGGAGACTTAAATAAATCGGTCCTTTTGCCAAGAGATTCCGCCGCAGGTTTCGCATGGATTCAATTTGCCTTTCCACAATCTCAAACTATCAAAGCCATTACCATGGTGGGCGGAGGAAATCCCGGAATATTTGGTATGGGTGCCGATGTGAAAGATTCACGGGCACTAGAAGCCAGTGATGACGGAGAGCATTTCAAATCGGTTTGTCTTATTCCCATAGGAGCCGTACTGCAGCAAACTATTAATATACCACCTACCACGGCAAAGTATTTTCGCATTACTGTGAAAAATCCCCCGGCACAAAGGAATGCTTTCATGGCGATGGCCGGAATTAACGCACCTCTTGTTACCCCTCCGGGCATTGAAATTAAGGAAATCGTTTTGTATCCGTTGGTTCGCATTCAAATGTTTGAAGAGAAAGATGCCTATGCTCCTGATGCGACACTCTTTGCAAAGACAACCGCCTCAACAACTGATATTGTTTCAGTAACTGACATCATCGATTTAACAAATAAACTAGGTGCAGACAGCAAACTGAATTGGGTGGCACCCGCAGGAAAATGGAAAGTGCTTCGGTTTGGCTATTCCTTGATGGGCATCACCAACCATCCGGCATCACCAGAAGCAACCGGATTGGAAGTGGATAAATTGGACGCAGATGCGGTAAAAAGATACTTCACCAACTATCTCGATCAATACAAAGATGCTACCGGTGGCCTGATGGGTAAGAAAGGCTTGCGGTATATGGTTACAGACAGTTGGGAAGCCGGTGCGCAAAACTGGACCGCAAATCTTCCGCAAGAATTTCAGAAAAGACGCGGATACAATATGATCCCGTGGATGCCTGTGCTGGCCGGCAATGTGGTTAAAAGTGCCGAGGCCAGCGAACAGTTTCTTTTTGATTTCAGAAAAACGTTGAGCGATCTGGTAGTCGAATACCATTACGACGCGCTGACCGCCATTCTTGCCGAACGTGGAATGAAACGATACTCCGAATCCCATGAAAATGGACGGGCATTGATTGCCGATGGAATGGAGGTAAAAAGGAACTCAGCCGTTCCAATGTCTGCCATTTGGACTCCCAACGTAATCATCAATCAAAATGACCTTACCTACCACACAGCCGACATTCGTGAATCTGCTTCTGTGGCACATATCTATGGACAGAATATTGTAGCAGCTGAATCCCTTACTGCATTGGGATTTCCCAGCTCTGCGTGGTCGTACTCCCCGGAGATTCTAAAACCAACGGCAGATCTGGCATTGGCGCATGGCTTGAACCGCTTCGTGATTCACACATCTGTGCATCAACCGGTAGATGACAAAATTCCTGGGTTAGGTCTCGGACCATTCGGACAATGGTTTAACCGACACGAAACGTGGGCAGAACAAGCCAAAGCATGGACGGACTATTTAAGTCGCAGCTCCTACCTATTACAACAGGGCAAATTTGTAGCGGACGTCGCTTACTACTACGGTGAAGATAACAACATTACCGGGTTGTTTGGCAAAGGTCTACCGGTCATTCCGGAAGGATATAATTATGATTTCGTCAATGCAGATGCTTTAATCAATCTGCTTGCTGTAAAGGACGGTAAACTGGTCACGCCAAGCGGGATGAGTTACGACGTGCTGGTGTTGGACGAGAATGCTAAGAAGATGTCGCTATCTGTTCTTCGCAAAATAGGCTCTCTAGTAAAAGCCGGTGCAGCGGTGGCAGGCGTGAAACCTGAAGCGACTCCAAGTCTGATGGATGATCCGGCTGAGTTCCACAAACTCGTAAAAGAAATATGGTCTCCTTCAAATGCAAAAGTGTTCGAAGGTAAAACGGCAGGCGAGGTAATGCGTGCATTACGTGTTACGCCTGATTTCGCTTATGAAAATCCGGGATCCAACACTAAGCTGTTGTTTGTTCACCGCAAAACAATCGATCGTGATATCTATTGGATCAATAACAGAACTGACAATGTTGAAAACCTCAACCTGGCCTTCCGTGTTGATGGAAAAATTCCTGTGCTATGGTTTGCCGAATCAGGAGCAACAGAGCCTTTGTCATATAGCATCAGTAATGGTGTCACAAAAGTGATGCTTCGCCTGGAACCGCATGACGCAGTCTTTGTGATTTTCAGAGAACAAACAACAAACACTTCAGTCGAAATTCCACCTATTAAGGTAAAAGAACTGGCTATGATTACTGGACCTTGGGATCTGAGTTTTCAAAGAGACCGTGGTGCCCCTGCTTCAATAAAACTCGAAGCGCTGTCATCATGGTCAACCAATTCAGATACCGGCGTAAAATACTTTTCGGGCACTGGCTCCTATACCAAAACGATCGCAGCCCCAGCGGCGTGGTTTACTAAACAAGAAGAATTATGGCTAAACCTGGGGGATGTAAAAAATATGGCAGAAGTAATCGTCAACGGCAAGTCATTGGGCCTTCTCTGGAAAAAGCCATTCCGCGTAAATGTAACCAGCGCATTAAAAGCCGGTGATAATAAATTAGAAGTAAAAGTGATCAATCTCTGGATAAATCGATTGATTGGCGATGCGCAGCCCGGTGTTACTAATAAAATCACCTATACAACAATGCCGTTCTACCAGGCAGACTCACCTATGCCCCCTGCCGGACTGTTAGGCCCTGTCAGCATCAATTCGATAAATAGAAACAAATAACGATTCATTTGTTGTAGCGGCTGACTCAACTCCTTGTCCAATTTCGCACGAAGACGTTCGCATATGGGACTATAGACACGCGAAATCTCAGCCCGATTGATGTTTCTTTACCTGGCACGGAATTGCATTAGTGTGAGGAGTGAAAAAGAACCGCTGTCGCCGGCTATTGTCCATTACTCCTCTCGCGTAATCATGTTAGCCTGCGCGATAGGTTTGATGAAGGCGCCCTATGACCGTAGCTGGTTGCTGAATATCATTCTCATCCGACGCTGATGACACGTCTCCATTCCAGGCTATTTGTACGAACGCTTTCGCGCAACGGCGATGTGTATTTGCTCAAGATCGTTACGCTCGCAGTGGCTTTCGCTACCAGCATCCTGGTGATACTCTTCTCGCTCCACGAGTTTGGATACGACAAGCACTATAGAGACCCGGACCGGGTGTTTCGCCTGCTTTCTCGTAATACGGACAAAGACTATCCTGGCAATAGATTGTCGGGATTAATACCTCCAGACATCTTGCAAGACATCAACAAAAAATTCAGAGACTGCGTTACTACTTCTCGCGTTAAGATACTCAACGATGTGCGCGTTAACGCATCGGGTAAATCATTTTATAACCAACGAATTTACGCAGCAGACCCGACTATTGATCAGATCTTCCCGTTTGAAGTCATCGATGGAAATATCGATAACTTTACCAGATCTCATGGTGCTGTTGCCATACTATCCAGTCGTAAGGCCTTACAGTATTTTGGCGATAAAAGCGCTGTAGGCAGAACGATCCGATTGACAACCATCGGCAACGCACCCAGTATTGCTGTCGTGGCAGTATTCAATGACTTTCCACCCAATACGCATGAGGACTTTGACTTCTTTATCCGCTATGATTCATTGGTTATCGCTGCGTTAAACTTTGCTCCAGATCAGAGCGGTGTCTACGCACGCCTTTCGTCTGACATGATCACACCTCCTTCATTGGCCGGAATCAAGAATGGTCATACAGAATATTTACTTCAACCTATCAAAGAAATTTACTTCGGACCCCGGACTGTCTATGAGGAGGCCCGACACGGCGACATGTACAGCATGGTGATCCTCATTAGTATTGTTTCCCTAATTTTCCTGCTTGCACTCTGTAGTTTTGTCAATTTATCGACAATCACGCTGCCAAACCGATCGAAGGAGATCGCCGTAAAAAAGCTTGCCGGCACAACACAACGTCAGTTATTGTTGCAATTTGTTTACGAATCGCTTGCACTCACCAGCGTGTCGTTGTTCCTGGCCGCTTGTATACTTCTCGCCACCAGTCACTATGTAAGCGCGCTGTTAGGTATTGATATTGTACCTATGTTGCTAAACACCAATCCGATATTTCTAGGCATTATCGTGTTGATGGTTTCCGCGGTCGTGTTCTCTCCAGTCTTCATGGTCATTCGTTTTATTCGCGCTTCGCCGACGCGTCTTTTGAGTATCGACACCATCACATTCCCGCGATTCAAACGAATAATTACTATTGTACAATTTGGTGTGAGCATATTTCTCATCGTTTCGTCTGTGGTGGTCAGGCGCCAGATCAATTATTCTTTGTTGAAGGAGTCGGGCCAAAATCACGATCAGGTCGTTTACATTGCTTGTCCGGTTAATATTTCCGATAGCGCTGTTCATAAAATGCGTGCAGGATGGCCCAATAGGAACCCGAAGATCATCGATGCGATGGCCGTTTCGCAACTTCCGGGTCATTTGAAAAGCAAAGATGTCGGATCTGGTCTCTTTGCACTTCAGGCGGACTGGAACTTTATGGACTTCTTTCAATTCACTATGCAGGAAGGGAGATGGTTTGAGCCGACCGACAGTGACTCTGCCATAGTGGTAAACCAAATGGCATTAATTAAAATACCCAAGCCTGATCAAAATATTATTGGCGTAATTCATGATCTCAGCAGTTCTTTTAATCAGCCAGAGCAGCCAGTCAAGATCAGGCTTGCGCAGAACGGCAATTATAACTGGCTATGCGTTCGCGTGCTTGAGGTGGACATCCGTCACACGGTACGGTGGATTGAGCAGCGCATGGCCGAAAAGGGTTCTCACGGCAGTGCCTATTTCCTCAATCCACACTTTAAATCTTGGTTGACTTATCAGGATCAGTTGAATGCATTGTCGGGTATCCTGACCCTAATATCAGCGCTATTGGCGGGCTGCGCGATCTATGGACTAACGGTAAGTCTGGTGCGTGACAAGCTGAAAGAGATCGCTGTTCACCAGCTGTTTGGAGCAAAGTCCGCAGATGTCACCCGTTTACTCGCACTGGGACTACTCAGACAAATGCTGATAGCGGTTGTTTTCTTTGGGCCTGTAACGTACCTATTGCTGACGGAACTACTCAAAACATTTGTATACGCGACAAAATTCTCCTGGTTAGATCCTGTGTATCCCATTGCATTCTGCCTCGTGGTTATCATTGGACTATGTGCCTATCAAGCGTTCAGTTTGAATCGAAGTGATTTCGCGTCGGCGCTTAAGGGAAGAAGTTAGCCGGTTGGATATTCGCATAATCCAGCCTTTTGCTTACCTTAATGCAAACTACCATAAGCTATGCGTAAAGCTTTTTTGATCGGGTTCATTTTCATGACTTGTGCCGTCTCTGCGCAAGACAACTTCGATTCAGTCAAGGTGACAACGCAAAAGGTTTCCGACAATCTTTACTTGCTGATGGGCGCGGGTGGAAACATCGGCGTGCTGGTCGGACCAGATGGTACCTTGATGGTAGACGACCAGTTCGCTCCCCTATCGAAACGCATTGACGATGCTATTAAATCCATCCAGCCGGGAATGATTCGCTTTGTGATCAACACACACATTCATGGTGACCACTCCGGAGGCAATGAAAACTTTGTACGGATGGGATCGACTGTCATTGCCCAGGATAATGTGCGAAAACGAATGAGCAGTAGCGCTGTAAACTCAAAGACGAAAGAGGTCACGCCTCCGCGTGATAAAGACGCCTGGCCTGTAGTTACATTTCCGAATTCGCTAAATGTGCATCTGAACGGAGAAAACATAGAACTGCTCTATTTCGGGCCTGCTCACACGGATGGCGATGTAGCCGTATGGTTTAAAAACGCCAATGTCATGCACCTGGGTGACATGTTTGTTACATACGGCTATCCCTACATCGATTATGAGGGAGGCGGCTCCATTAACGGCTTTATATCGAACCTGGATAAAATACTGTCTTTGATGAACGATCAAACGCGCGTCATTCCAGGTCATGGTGACATCTGCAGAAAGACTGATGTTCAAAAATTCCGCGATACACTGGCCGACATCCGCGACCAGACGTTGGCGGCTCTTAAGAAGGGAAAGAAAGTCGATGAGATCTCGGGGCTTGCCATTGCGAGCAAGTATGATCCCACCTGGGGCAAGGGATTTTTTAAGGGCAAAGACTTTATCTTTCAGGCGGCGGAAAATCTTAGTCTGTCACTACCGCCCAGGAAAAAATAACATATCCCAGGATCTGGCGTGTTGATGATAACCCGGCTTACATTTCTCATGACAGTACTTAAGACAATCCAATTGCCAGAGTTTAATGGTTGAAGGCATGAGGATACATTCATGGCTTCTGTACGTACTGCCCATGGCGCTTTCTTCCACAGCTGGCAATCACTGCATATACTCATCAGAAGTCATCCGGTTTAATAGTAACGGCGTCTTCCTGGAAGGCCAGCTGGACTTGCCGAATTCCGAAGGAAGGGTTCCGATGGCAGTTTTCGTTCACGGCTCCGGAATGAGAACGCGGGCTGACTATGCAGACTTCATAGCTCCCTTCCTCCAGAATAACATCGCAGTTTTCAGATTCGACAAACGCGGCGTTGGCAATTCAGGGGGATCTTACAGCGATGTAGACGTCAGTACGGAAAATAGCCCCGTAACAATCCATACACTTGCCATGGATGTTGCCGCAGCGATCAAATACCTGAAAGGAAATACCAGGATCGATAGTTCCCGATGTGTCTTGGTCGGCGCAAGTCAGGCGGGCTGGATAATTCCCGTTGCGGCCGAGCTTGAAGATATTTACGCGACGGCCATCTTCTCAGGCCCTACCGTCAGCGTCGGTGAAGAAATATACTATAGCTCACTGGCTGAAAGTAAGAATTACTCCGTCGCAGATGCTAACAAAATGGTTCTTTCCTCTAATCATAGCGCGGGATTCGACCCCATTCCCTATTTAAGAAAACTGGACAGGCCTTCACTTTGGATTTTCGGAGACCAGGATGAAAGCATTCCTATTGATCACAGTTTGCAAATATTGAAACAAGTTCGTGATGAATTTCATCAGCCCATATACATTGAGATAGTCTCCGGCGCCAATCATGGCATGCGATTTAGGGATGGCACACGATCAGATTACGTAAGCGATATATTGAGGTGGATCAATAATAATAATAATAATGGCCGCCCGCCCGACAAGTGAGGTCTCTTGAAAGGCTCTTTATAAAAATGGGCAGCTGTGTTGGGTGCGTATGCGGATTGGTTGGACGATATTGAAAGCACAACGAACGTGCGATAACGCTCTGTATCTGAAATATGGTAACCTATCTACCAGATGGGCCTCACAACTCCTACCGCTTTGCAGTTTATTCAAATTATCGTAATTAAGCGGCAAACAAAATGATGTCATGAATTTTAAGATTACCGTTAGAATGATAGTGCTTGTCCCTCTAATATCAGCGATGGGTTGTGCCTCAACGTATAAGCCACTGGATCCCGCTTCGTTTACGTACTCAAGGTCGTTTGAGATCCCGGACACCCTTAGGATCAACTATTTGTACAAGACGCAGGCAATGACGGGCAACAAACGCTACGATAAACGGGAGCGCAGGCATGGAATGGCAGCTGTCGCCGTGAAGATTGAAAACCTAACTGACACGACCATTGAATTAACGAGAAACAATTTTAGTGTTTCTTCACCAACCGGAAATAAAACTATTTATACACCGGCTGCTTATTCGAAAAAAGTGAAACAGTGGGCCGCCATTCATCTTCTTCATACCCTATGGGGACCTTGGGCAGTAAGTTGGCAGGAGGATGAATACGGAGAAACCGACGTTAACTTTATCTTTATACCCATTGGTGCGATAGTCGGAATTGGCAATGCCATTAGAGCGTCGAAGGCCAATGGTGTCAATCTGGAGAATCAGGAGCGACATAAAATATGGAATAAGAAAATCGTTCCGGGCTCGGCGCTTTATGGACTTATCGCCATCCCTTCGGCCACACAGAACGATTCGCTATTCTTCCAATTTAATAGCTCATACCGACCACGCCACCGAAGCCCGTCGGACAAGCCGTACGCACTACCGAAAGGTCCAGCCAGTCTGTCGCACAATTTCTATATCCTGATGAACGACGGGACGCCGGTTACTGTTGATGGAAAAATAGAGGTGTCGAATGACGGGTATTTCATTGCGGCCAACAAACTCAACCCTCAGGAAATCATCAAACCCTCCGATACGAAATCACTTTCACGTCTCACGAAAGACGGCCGGCAGTTACTGGGACAGCCATTTGAAAATGCGTGGCTCTTTAAAGTTATCGACGGGCCAATCGACGGTTATTACTACCTGGCGGAGGAAGAAACTCAGATAATATCGCACCTGCAGAAGCATGATGGACCTTTGATACCCTTTTTACCAGAGGTACTTGAAGAGATGATCGGTGAAGACGATGATTTGATAAGACTGATCAGGAAGCAGAAGTTTGTTGAGGCGATAAATGACTACAACAAAAGGTACAGGTAGCATTAAGACTTTTTTGCATTTCATAGTGCAACTCAATAGTACCATCATTCATTTTGGTTACCTCTAATAGGGTGAGCTTTGACTCAAGTTCAATGTCTGTTAGTAATCGCAACCCATTTCCGAAAATTACAGGTTCCATCACTATATACAGGTCATCTACCAGTCCGTCATTAATAAACTGGCTCATCGTTAACGCACCGCCAATGATCACCGCTTCTATATGCCCCATTGCTTCAAGCATGGCGACTATTTCTTTGGGTGTCTTGTTCGTAAACATCACCGACTCATTTGCCGGCCTTGTTCGTACGTCATGGGTCAGGACCACAATCGTTCCGCCAACTTTGAGTGGCAAATAATCGGGGTCAAGGATGTTATAAGTTTTCCTCCCCATGATAACCGCCTTCATTCGCTCGCAGATTGCGTCAAAGCCGTAGCCATACTCTGCCGACAACCAATCAGGAACATTGCGGCTGTTGGAAATCATACCATTCGCCGATGTTGCGATGTAGATGCCTATTTTCATGCTGTTTGATTCGTTTATGATCAGGAGGTAAGCTCATTGATGATTCATAATTTCTGATTTCCGCAAACGCGCAGAAGGTGAGTACATTTTTCAAACACTTCAGCCCACCTCTTATGAGACATCAAGCGAAAAGTAACCCGGATTCCGCGGATGCAAGGTAGTTCATCCCGATTGAGCAATGATGTGCGTTTGTCTTCACATATAACCGGTTGGTAGACACAGCTATTCCCATATCCAGGGTGAATCTGCAACATATCTTTCAGTATGTTATTTTTGTAGGCCGCACCACGAATAGCAGATGAAACCTTTTAAGAACATTACTATCGCCCTTCACATTATCATTTGGAGTGCCGTGCTCGGGTTACCGTATGTTTTTACCTCCCCGCAAAGCCACTACGGCCAAATTGGCGTGTTAGTCTGCAATTTCTTCACGCTGGCCAATGTTCTGCATATCGGGCTATTCTATTTCAACGCGTTCTTTCTTTATGCAAACTTCCTTACGCGCAAAGGATGGTGGGTGTATGTACTTTCCGTAGCCATTCTGATCCCAGGGCTCTACTACGCCAAATTACTCATCATTTACCAATGGTTTCCCGACCTGGCAAAAGATGAGAACCTGTTTGGTTTTACATTTTTTCCCATACTGTTCTTCCTGTTTATCAGTACGGTTTACAGGTTAGTGCTTGATAAAATCCGCTCTGAGAAAACACAATTAGCTACGGAACTGAAATTCTTGCGCTCACAGGTAAGTCCCCATTTCCTATTCAATGTTTTAAATAATCTGGTTTCAATGGCAAGACATAAATCTGATCTTCTTGAGCCGTCGTTGATAAAACTATCCGGCCTAATGCGGTATATGCTGTATGAAACCAATGAAAGTAGGGTTTCAATTGCTAAGGAGATCGACTATATAAAGAGCTATATTGAGTTAACCAAAATGAGGTTTGAAGAAGATGTTGACATCCGGACTACTATTCAAGGCGAAGACAACGGCTACGCTATTGAGCCAATGCTGCTGATTCCACTCGTTGAAAATGCCTTCAAACATGGCGTGACCGCTGGCAGCAATCCATTTGTCTCGATCGACCTAAGGATAACTGATCACGTCCTTTCCCTCAGCGTCAAAAACAGCCGCGCGGAAAACGGCAGTTCAAAGGACAGTAATTCTGGGATTGGCCTCAACAACCTGGCGGCTCGTTTAAAGCTTTTATACCCTCACCGGCATAACCTGGCCATTGAAGAAAGCACTGACGTGTTTCACGCTAACCTTACGATTAAATTGAGATGATGCGCTGTTTAGCTATCGACGATGAAAAATGGGCCCTGGACCTGCTCACCGATAACATAAAGCATATTCCCTACCTGGACTTGGCAGCGCGCTGCAAGAATACCCGCGAAGCGTCAGAAGTCCTTCACCGAGAAAAGATCGATCTTCTCTTTCTTGATGTGCAGATGCCCGGTTTGAACGGATTGCAGTTCATACAGACGCTGACGGAACCTCCCCTGATAATCCTCGTGACCGCTTACGAACAATACGCGCTCGAAGGCTTCAACCTCTCGGTAGTAGATTACCTTGTAAAACCCGTTTCGCTGGAAAGATTCGCGAAAGCCTGTAATCGCGCTAAGTCGCTTTTCGAAATGCGACAGGCAAAACAAAAACAGGCAGTTGACAGCGATGGACACATTTTTGTTAACGTCGAATACAATCTCGTCAAAATTGTATTCAGCCATATCAACTACATCGAAGGACTCAAAGATTACATCAAGATATACCTCACCACTTCTTCAAAACCAGTCCTTACCAGGATGAATCTTAAATCGATCGAAGAGAAATTGCCAAGCAGCCAGTTTGTGCGCACGCATAAGTCATTCATTGTAGCCATCCCCAAAGTAACCGCCATTAAACGCGACTTTGTATGCATCAGCGAAAAGGAAATCCCGGTCGGGCAGTCTTTCAAAGACAGTATTAGAAAAATTACGGGGAACACGTAAAAAACTCAGCTAAGTAGCCAGATCCTCCTCCTTTATCGACAACGCTTCCTTGTTGATATATTCTCTCCAACGTCTGTTGCTCCAGCCCGTTTCTTCGTAAAGGCATCACCAAATGGTGTCAATGCATGGAAAGGCAGATGGTCTACGTAATACTACTATTACTCGTTTTAAATAACACAGCCTTCGGTCAGACGCAGATCACGGGCACAGTAAAAGAAACTAATGGCAACACGCTGGAATATGTAAATGTTTTTCTGGCAGGGAGCGCAGACGGTGCTACAACAGATAGTCTCGGTCGGTTTAGCTTTCTCACGTCCGAGCAAGGCCAGCAATTGTTAACAGCCTCGTTTGTTGGCTATAAGAGTTTTGAACACTCGGTGGTGCTATCGGGAGGCAATGTCACGGAAAACATTATACTCTTAGCAGATTCAAAGCAATTGGGCGAAGTGGTTATTTCAGCCGGAGCTTTTGAAGCAAGCGACAAAGCACGCGGCGCATCGCTCACACCCATGGATGCCGTCACCGTGGCTGGTACCGGAGCAGACTTAGCCAATGCCATGCGCGCGTTACCAGGCACACAACAAATCGGCGAACAGGCCGGGCTTTTTGTAAGGGGCGGCACAAACGAGGAGGCGAAACAATTTATAGATGGTTTGTTAGTCAAGAGTCCAAATTTTTCCAATGTCCCCGGCATATTACAGCCTGCCCGAATCAGTCCGTTTCTATTCAAAGGCATTATCTTTAGTTCAGGAGGATACTCTGCGCTATATGGGCAAGCCATGAGTAGTGCCCTGATTCTTGAAAGCGTAGACATTCCCGAAAAGTCCTCGGCCTCCTTCAGTATCTTCCCACCACACCAGGGAATTGGATTTCAGCATTTGTCAAAAGACAAACGGAGCAGTTATGGAATCAATGCTGGATACAGCAACTTCGATACATTCTACAACAATATCGTTCCTCAAAAGCCGGATTACTTTCACGGTCCCGAATACTTAGCTACCGATGCCAATTTCAGGATCAAGGCTGGACAAAATGGCATGGTGAAATTCTATACCAACTTGGGCTACAACAGTGTGGGTATGCGCAACCCTGACATTGACAGCACTGAACTGCAATCGTCCTTCCAAAACCTGGGAAAAAATATCTTTACAAATGTTACCTACACCTCCTATCTGCGTAACAAATGGGAGGTCGACATTGGCACAGCCCTTAGTCATGACGATGTTACATTGACAAATCAGTTGCTCGATCCAGCTTATGAAGTCGTTACGATCGATGAATATCCATTTATTAATAAGAACCGCATCATTCGCAACCGGTCTGGCTTGGTCCAAGGAAGAATTGTGCTGAGCAGATTCTTTGAGCGAAATCACACGGTGCGTTTCGGGACCGAGGTCTTTCTTTCAAAAGATGACTACTCAGCCAATGATACCTTGAAAAGTCTGAAAGACAACACGATCGCAGCCTTCATTGAGGGCGACATTTACCTAACCGGCAATTTTGCAGCGAAGGCGGGTGTGCGTTTCGAGCGTTCTTCTCTTCTAAATGCCCACGCCTTTGCACCCAGGATCAACCTGGCCTATCGCTTCAACAAGGGCGGTCAATTGAATGTGGCCTATGGCGTATTCTTTCAGTCACCGGAAAATCACTACTTGCGGCAAAGCAATTCCTTAATCTTTACCAGGGCAACACATTACATTGTCAATTACCAGAAGCGGTCGGGAAAAGGCTATTAAGGATTGAGGCGTATTATAAGACGTACGACAATCTTGTAAAGACTGTTCCACTCTTGTCGAACACTGGCGAAGGATATGCGCGCGGAATAGAATTGTTTTTCCGCGACAAAAAAACGATCAAAGATATCGACTACTGGGTATCGTATACCTACCTCGACACCAAGCGTGATTTCTCCAATTACCCTTACTCCCTGGCACCCTCCTTTTCAACTCCTCATACCGTTTCCATAGCAACGAAAAAATTCTTTCCCGACATTAACCTTAGCGTCAATGCAGCCTACTTTTTTTCCACAGGCAGACCGTACTATCACATTGCATCAGACGGTGAAGGAAACTCAAAACTCGTTGATAATGGTAACACGAGAATATACAATGCCTTAAACCTGCATGTGGCCTATCTGCTGTCATTTTTTAAGAAATGGAAGCAGCCAGACTTTTCGGGCATCGCTTTAGGTGTCAATAATTTGCTCGGTGCCGACCAGGTATTTGGCTATAACTATAGTCATGATGGTACCAACAAAGTGCCGATAACGTTGCCTGCCACCCGAACCTATTACATGGGCCTCTTTTTCAATTTCGGAATTGACCGCAGAGATGACGTGCTGAATCAAAACATTCAATAACCATTAACAAGAATAACCATGACAAAAGTAATTGCCTTCCTGTTCCTATTTGCGGCAACTCATTCTGTAATCCGCGCACAGGACGAGACGTTTACCAAACGGATGGAAATCGCTGTCGCCAATCTGGATAAGGCGAAATCAATCGGTGACTATCAGAAATTGGCAAATGATTTCGCACGAATTGCCGTTGGGAACCAAAAGCAGTGGCTACCTCCCTATTACGCGGCATTTTGCAATGCACGCATAGGATGGATGCACGAAAAATCCAACCCTGAACGCATTGAGGCTTACGTTGCTATTGCTGCTCAGCAGATCGTCAAAGCCAGATCGCTGGTAGATAGCACAACACAGAAAAAAGAAATGACAGAAATATATTGTGTGCAAAGTATGATAAAGCGGGGTTGGGTCTTCATTAACCCCATGACATACGGAAAGGAGTATGGAACAGCCTCAAAAATGTATCTTGAAATGGCCAAAGCAATTGAACCCGAGAACCCCAGGGTACTCTATCTGGATGCATGGGAAAAATACAATGCGCCTAAAATGTGGGGAGGAGATAAGGACAAGGCCAAAGAACTGCTTACGCTGGCTCTCCAAAAACTTAAAAGTCAACCCTCTGATAAAATTTATCCACGCTGGGGAAAAACCGTGTGCGACGAAATTCTGACGTTGTACTAACTGCAGGGCGACGACTCAGGATTCAACCGCCACAAAATGTGTGCGATGAGTATGTGCCGCGCGTTTTATTAAGAGCTTCAGTCTCCCAACTAAAAAAGTATTCAATGGAATGAAAGCATCAACTGAAAGAAACATATGGCGATGGGTTCACATCGTCTTGAGTATACCCATTGTGGGCTATATCTATGGTCCGGTGGCCGATATTCCAAACGCCGCCCTAATGGTCAAATGGGTGCTGTTTCCATTCGTCATCCTTTCCGGGTTCTGGATGTGGAAGGGGCACTGGGTAAAGAAATGGTTTTTGTAGTGAGCCATACAGACAAGTAAATTGAGCCATAGGCGACATCATTAAAGGCGAAGGCACAGTCATCTTTGTGTTGTTAAATTCATAAACACAAGGCAATGACAACGATAAGAAAAATAAACCTCGGCAAAAATGGTCCACTTGTTTCTAAACTTGGATTAGGCTGCATGCGTATGTCCTCCGTTTGGGGAGGCAAAGTGAATGAAGAAAGTGAAAGTATTGCGAGCATTCAGATGGCCCTGGACAGCGGTATTAATTTTCTGAATACCGGAGACTTTTACGGCAATGGTCACAATGAGCTGCTTATTGGAAAGGCAATTAAAAATCGCAGAGACGATGCTTTCATAAGTGTCAAGTTTGGTGCCATTTTCTATAACGGTCAATGGCTCGGATTGGACCTGCGTCCCATAGCCATCAAGAACTTTATTAATTATTCGTTGGTACGTCTGGGCATTGACACGATTGATCTCTATCAGCCGTGCAGGATCGATAATAGTGTCCCCGTGGAAGATGTGATCGGAACAGTGGCCGACCTGATCAAAGAAGGAAAAGTGCGCTACCTGGGCGTGTCAGAAATCAGCGCAGAACAGCTTCGCAAAGCTAACCAGGTGCATCCTGTAACAGCATTGGAAATTGGCTATTCATTAGCAGACCGGCAAATAGAAAGCGAGCTACTTCCCACAGCAAAAGAGCTGGGAATTGGAGTTGCGGCATTTGCCAATACCGCTGAAGGTTTACTTACCGGCGATATGAAAGCACCTCTTCCGGCGAATGATTACCATAACCACTTCTCACGATTTCAGGGAGACAATCTGAAAAAGAACCTGGAAAAAGTCGAAGTATTAAAGAAACTGGCAAAGGAAAAAGGATACACACCAACGCAGCTGGCAATAGCTTGGGTTAACGTCCAGGGTGATCATATCATGCCTTTGGTAAGCATGAGCAGGCGATCAAGGCTTCCGGAAAATATCAAGGCAATGGACATCACCTTCAGTCCTGAAGAGATGAACACTTTGAACAAACATTTTGCCTCCGGCGCAATACTTGGTGCCACGTATCTGCAGCGGTAGCAGGCCTGATTAAACCTCTCTTTTTCATATCTTTACCTGTGACAAATCCAAACGAAATACTCCCCGGAGTTATTTTTTACTCTTATCTCTCGGCGGTTCGAAAGGAGAAGGCATGCTTCCTCGGAAACAACAAGCTGGTGTTACAGGTTTCCGGTCAGTTTACATTCGAATCCTCTATTCAGAAAATTTCAATGCAAACGGGTGAGATGTTGCTGATAGGCAAAAATCAACTTGGACAATTAACCAAGACTCCTTTGCCAGGTGAAGGCTACTATGAAACAATCATCATTTGCCTCCAGGAGGAAATGCTTAGAAAGATCGCGCTTGAGGAGCAAATAGAGGTACGGGAGAAATATACAGGTCCACTCAATGTCCATATTCCGGCAAACGACTTTCTCCGGGGCTATTTTCAATCGATAATACCCTATGTGCGCAATCCGGCTGAAAGGATAACGCCTGACATGGGAATTTTGAAGGTAAAGGAAGCGGTAAAGCTGCTTCTGCAAGCAAAGCCTGATCTCGTGAAATTCTTGTTCGACTTTTCAGAACCACACAAGATCGACCTGGAGAAATTTATGCTCAGCAATTATCATTTTAATGTCACGATTGAAAAGTTTGCAGAACTCACCGCCAGAAGTCTTGCCGGGTTCAAGCGGGACTTTCAAAAAACATTCGGAATGTCCCCGCGCTTATGGCTACAGGAGAAACGCCTGACAGAGGCCCAATACCTGATAGCACAGAAGAACATGAAGCCATCTGCGATTTACCTCGACCTGGGATTTGAATCATTATCTCATTTTTCTCATTCTTTTAAAAAAAAGTTTGGTAAGACGCCTTCTGAATTCTGTGCACCGTAACCTTTACCGTAACCCAGCTTCGTTGCTGCTGTCATAATAGAAATGCATATGACATCTGCAATCATTGACTACGCTATTATCGTGAAAGGCGACAGTCAGCGTCAAAAAATATTCGGTAAGGCTAAAAACATAATAGAGCTTTATGAAATTTATGCTCGCAAGCAGGCAAAAATGACTCAGGCCGACCTGGGTTTTATTTTTGCAAAATCCGGATCAAATCATCGTTTAGATAAAATACATCCGTGCCTTCCTTTTTTGGGGTAAGCATTTTCGCTTGCACCAGTTCATCCATGTATTTGGTCAATGTTGTTCTTGATGTTTTCCCAACGGCATCACGAATTGTTTTCAGACGACTGTAAGGCTGATGAAACAGCGCTTCATTCACTTCTTTTGTATACCATTTAATATGCTTCTTGCCATGGTCGAGTGTGGCTTTCATCTGGGAGACAATCTCATTGATCAATTCATTAGACATAGTCGCAGTAACTTCTATGGCATCTAGCATATACAATATCCAAGGCTTCCACGCGCCTCGCTGTGTTACGGCCGCAAGATTATAATAGTAGTCTGTTTTGTTGACGATGATATATTTTGATAAGTATAACACCGGTTGTGAAAGTAGTCCCTTCTGTACCAGGTAGAGCAAATTCAGGATACGACCTGTTCGACCATTACCATCCTGAAACGGATGTATTGCTTCAAACTGGTAATGAGCGATACACATTTTTAATATTGGATCTGCTGGGTACTTATCGTCATCATTAAGGTAATCCAGAAGATTGCTCATTAGATTTTCAACCATGTTTTCACCTCTTGGTGGAGTGTAAATTATTTCTCCTGTTCTGAATTCGCTTTGACCCTGGCGAATGACAACCTGTGCTTGCGGTGGACGAAGACCAGCCGTTGTTTCTTTAATCTGCTGGAAAATGTGAATAACGAGGTCCAGGGAAACTGAATTATCATTTTGCAATTGACGATATGCCTCCCATAACGCTTCTCTATATTTTAAGACTTCCTTCGTGGCAGGGTTTGCCCTTTCTTCACGGGCCATGTCTGATATTGCTTTGTATAGTTCATCTTCTGTTGTAAAAATATTCTCGATGGCAGTTGAAGTTTTGGCCTCCTGAAGCGCTATTGTATTTACCAGCATTGTAGGATTGGGAAGCCACTGCACGTTTGAGCCGAATGTTGCCAGCGCTCGCGAAGTCCTTACTAATTTTTTCAGTATTTCTGGGTCATTTTCAATTTCTGCCGGTGGAGGCAGTGCCGGGAGGTCATTGTAAGGGACTGTTCTATCGGTTTTTGCCATGTGAGTGTCCATTTTTAAGATAAATCTGAACGCATCACAAAGATATTGTTAAAAACTGGACAGTAATCGCATAAATGTTCATTTTTTTATAAAAACTGGACATAACCGTATTTACCGTCCATTTTTAGCTACCAATAAGGAGTGTATGTCAGAAAAATACCCAAATTTGCGATTTGCAAATTGAACCCGTTGGTCAGGAAGTCACTCCTCTTTCAACGTCTTCACCGGGTTAGCTAACGCTGCCGAATACGACTTATAACTTACCGTCAACGCACCGATCGCAAACGTAACGATACCCGCGACAACGAATAAGGTGATGTTCATATCGATACGGTACGCGAAATCCCCAAGCCATCGTTGCATATAAAAGTAGGACAACGGTGTTGCCACGAAAAACGCGATAATCATGAGCTTTGCATATTGTTTCGAAAGCAGCAATACGAGCGAGCTTACGCTTGCGCCATGAACTTTACGCACGCCGATTTCCTTCGCACGTTGATCGGCGGAGAAGGACGACAGCCCCAGCAATCCAAGACACGCAATGAAGATCGAGACGCCGGCGAAGATGTTTACGAGCGAGCTCACTGATCGCTCGCCCCGGTATTGTCGCGCAAAGTCTTCATCAAGAAAGTTGTAGCGAAAAGGGAAGGCAGGATTGATGTCTTTCGTCACACGTTCAATTGACGTGAGCGCATCATGTGTGTTGCCGTTGATGCGGACGAACGCCGTGCCGGCATCGACACGACTGTACCGAATGATCAGCGGCGCGATCGGATCATATAAGCTGGCCATGTGAAAATTCCCGACCACACCAGAGATGGTGCCGGTCGTTCCCCAGACCGTTAACTCCTTGCCAACGGGATCGTCGAAGCCCAGGATACCTGCAAGCACCTCGTTGATAAGGAACCGGGCAGAGTCGCGAAGAAAGACGTTGGAAAAATCTTCTCCCTGCACAACCTTCATTCCCATCGTTTTGACAAAGTTTTCGTTCACGCTGAGTAAATTGATCTCGATGACCATGTTTGGATCTTTGCCCGGCCAGTTTGCTCCGCCGGTTGACTCCTCGAAATTAATCGGGCTGGCGCTGCTCAGCGTTACGTCCTTCACCTCCGGGATGCTCCGCAAAGAATTCATGTAAACCTCTTTCTTGTCGTACAGTTTGCCAGTCAGGTCGATACTCACGAGCTTGTCGCGCTGGAGGCCGATGTCTTTATTCAAAATGTAAGAGAGCTGCTTTGAAATAATAAAGGTGCCGCTGATTAGGAATATCGAAATGGCAAACTGGAAAGTAACGAGCGCATGACGGAAGTAATTGCTGCCGACCTGTTTCGTTCTCCCTTTCAGGGACTTCGCAACTGACAACGACGACAACATGAAGGCCGGGTACGCGCCCGACAACATGCCGGTCAACAGGATCATGCCGCCCAACGTGAGCCATACCAGCGGGTCCGAAAAGCGGATGTGTATCGATTTGCCCGTTAGCGTGTTGAAGTAGGGCAGGACCAGATAACCAATAGCCGATGCAACAACCGTAGATGCGATAGCATACAACGTAGCTTCGGTAAAGAACTGTTGACTTAACGTCGATCGTTGCGCACCCATCACCTTACGCACACCGATCTCGCGTGCGCGTAAGCTCGATCTCGCTGTTGCGAGGTTCACGAAATTGATCGATGCCAGCAACAACAGGAATATCGCGATCGCAGAAAGTATGCGCACGTACTGAATTCTTCCACCCATCGGAATCCCGTTTTCGAATGTCCCATGCAGGTAGTTTTCCGAAAACAGTTGTATGTACAGCGGCTCGTTCGATTCCTTGTTGGTATTCCTGATGACCTCCTGTTCAATTCTCTTACGTACTGCTTCGGTATCGGCACCAGGTCTTAATGTAAAGAATATGCTGAAGCCGCCGTTATACCAGCTGTTAGCCCACGTTTGACGATCGATGAATTGTTTCGCGGAGATAACCCAATCGAATTGAACCGACGATTTGTCGCCGGGAGTTTCGAAGACGCCGGTAACTTCGTAGTCGGTTCGGTCATCAAGCTTTATAGTTTGTCCTATTGCTTTCTCGCGCCAGTCGTTGCCAAAAAACTTGAGTGCCATTCGATCGGAGATCACCATCGTGGGCCCATCGACGAGCACCTTTTTCGGATCGCCGACGATCAAGCGATAACTGAAAACATCGAAGAATGCCCCTGTTGCAAAGCGTCCTTTTTCAAACGAGGAAATTTCACCCAGGCGGAACATGTATTCCATTTCCCAGGTGTACGAAGTCACTGCCTCGACTTCGGGGTATTGTGTGCGCAACACGTGTTCGAGCGGAAGTGGAATTCCCCGCACCGTTTGTACGTCGCCGTTGCTCTGGACCAAATTACGCCACACCTGGTACAGGCGGTCCGACTTTTCATGGAACTGGTCTTTGGATGTTTCGTCACCTACCCAAAGGAGAATGAGCATGCACGAAGCGAGTCCCACTACGAGTCCCGCGATGTTGATGGCTGTGTAACCTTTGTGTTTGCCTGCCTGGCGGATGGCGGTCTGTATGTGATTGAATAACATATCGATGCTGTTTACGGTATTAAGTCGCCCGATCTTTTTTACAATACCGGGGCGAAAGAGTTGAAGCACATCGCGTGCGTAAAGGAATTTTGCGAGCCGAATATTTTTTGACGCCCTTGAACGGAACAGCTCAGAAAGATCTCCTTCGATATCTTCCAGCAATTCCGGGTCACAAAACCAGCGCAGGGCTTTTAGCGGAAGCTGTGGCGGTTTGATATCGTTAGAATAGTCCCTCATTTTTATTTGAATTGAAAGGCGGTAGCCGGGATGGCCGCCCAGAGTTTTCGGCGGGAGTTCATGACATAGTCGAGCGCTTTCTTACCGAGCGGCGTCACTTTGTGATAGCGTTTGCGTTTGCCCCCACGTACGGCCGTTGCTTCCCCGAATTCCGATTCCAGGAATCCTTTGTCCTCGAGACGCCGGAGGGCAGTTCGCATGGCGCCGACACTGACGCTTCTTTTAAGGCGATGCTCGATGTCACCTTTAATAGCAACACCGTATGCGTCGCCGTTGAGAACAGCGACGGTTAACAAGACGACCTCCTCAAATTCGCCCAATGAGTATCTTGATGGCATAGTTGATGGCATAGTTGATGATTAAAGTCCTAAATGTAGCTAAAAACAGCGGATTAAAGTCCCTTTTGTAGCTAATACTCCTGTTTTGAATAGAGGTTTCAGAAAAAGGCAAAAAAACCCAGGGTGTGCCCGAATCAAAGTCGTTTCGGAAATCCCTCCCTTACTCAAACAAGCAGACTTTTCTTCAATACCGCCATTGTATCGCGTTGCCGTTGCTCGACGAACTCGCGCGCCTTGACGGCTTTCTTTTTGGCACCCTTTGGATCTTTAGCCATTGCCAGTACCGCGGGAACATATCGTGCAACATCCTGCTCGTTATCCATATCGAACAGCCACTCACCGAGTCCAATATCGCGCCACATTACACCCTTGCTGGTCTGTTCAAAGAACCTGCCCACGATAGCCGGAATACCATTCCCAATACACATGATGGGCGTGTGCATTTCAAGGCCGAACATCCCCGCCGACCGGCGGTAAGTACTCACCGCTTCATCTGTGAGCCAGTATTTATCGCGCCAGACGACCTTCCCCTTTACATCGTCAGGTAGTTTGTCCAACAGAATCTCCTTTCCCAATTTCACTTGCGTCTCATCTTCCGGACAAATGAGTATTTTGAGGTTCGTCTGACGCACGACGGCCACGATGGCTTCACGCACTGGGAGGTTGTCATGTTCCCTCATCTCTTTGTTTCGAGCGTCCTTCTTTTCATCGAATGCAGCGTTCTTGCTAGGTATCTCCCAATAGGGAGTAAAACGCGTACGCGGAATGACGCATAAGAACTTTCCTTCCTCCAGGCCATGCGTCTTCATAAAACTTGTGGCAGCCGCGTCGTTCTTAAGATCAACGGCAAAGGCGCCGTCGGGGCAGAACTCCATCACCTGACAAGTCACGCCGTTTTTCTTGGCAAAGTCCAGCGATATCGAGTCTCGGAAGAAAGCGAAATTTGCTTGGTTGAGCAATTCAACGTCCAGTGGCGCTGCCGTTGCGGCGGCCTTCGGATCATTGCTGTACACGCCGGGGAAGGTAATGCCGTAAACGCCAAAAGGTTTCCCGGTCTCCTTGTGCCATCGGTCCAATTCCTTGCGCCCTACCAGGGAGGGGCCGGAGCCATGAAGCATAAAGTCGCATTCCTTCAGGCAGGCGGCTTCGAGCTCGGGCGTCTTCACGATCGTTACGTTCGGAAAGCGTTTACGCATCAGGTCTTCTACACCGTTGATGAGGCTCGAAGGCCATAGCCTCACTTCAACGTCGGGCAGGTACTGTTCAAGCAGCCGGAGCACGCCCGGTGTATGAGCGATATCGCCGATATTTACCGTTTGCCACGAGGAACGGAGGACGATCGACTTCTTAGGTCCGTTAGCAACGGCTGGGATACCCGCCAGCAAAGCGACGAGCATAGAAGATCGTTTCAGAAAGTATCGGCGGTCTATTGTTGGTTTCATTTTGGCGATTTGTTTTCGTTCAGATTCTATTGGTTACTTATTCTGCTTACGTTTCTACAGACAAATTGTGATTCGACGTTCTGACATAGACAGCAGTACTCGCCTGTCTGTCAATCCAACCCATAGGCATCCCTCTGGTGAGTCTGAATTGCCTACCGGCAAAAGCCATTGTTATATTGCCATGGTCGTGACACTCAATATCCAGGATTTTGTTCAAGGGCCGGATTTGCATCCATGTCTTGTTGCGGAATAGGAAGGAGCACGTGAAAAGGTTCGATGGTTGGGTTGCGACTGAAACTGGTCTCTGCCTTCACTGCATCGATGAGCTGGCCGGTCCGAAGAAGGTCAAAGCGGCGCACATTTTCGAATACCAATTCCAGGCGTCTCTCCAGCCACACAGCCTCCTTGAACGTCTGATACGTCAATCCTGAGAGTGGGTCGAGACCGGCGCGTATCCTCACCCTGTTCAATGCCGTGTAGGCATCTTCCGTCGGTGCGCCATTGGCCTCGTTGGCTGCTTCTGCGTACATGAGCAGAATATCTGAAAACCTGAGAATCGGCAAACTGGTGCCTTCACCAGAAGCGGTCTTGGCGCTGCGGTCCCAAAGTTTCTGGAAAGAAACTGCCTTGGTAAAATCAGGATCTGTAATGGAAAGATTCGTCGTGACACTGTTATACACATACGATGTGATGAAGGTAACGGCCTTTCGTTTGTCCGTATCGAGATACAGTTTGTACAAACTCTCCGTGGGCCGGGCTATCCCTGACCCCGTGCCCGGGTAGATCGGTGCAGATCGGACACCATATCCCCTACCCAGGCCGTGACCCTTGACGTCCGTGAGGTAC
>DATHKA010000551.1:0-5998 GCA_035489615.1 Chryseolinea sp. | reverse complement strand
ACAGATATGTCATCCCTCAAAATAGAAAAGGCAATCCGTCCGAGCAAGCGCCGAACACAAACAGGGGAACAACCAAAAGACAGTCGGTCGGTCAATATTACCGGCGGCCTAGGCGAACAGGTCAGAACTCAGGTACCTGTCACCCCGGTCGCATACGATGAATACGATAACACCTTTGTCGATTTCATTCGCGATTTGCAGGGCGGCATGCAGTGCTCCGCCGCTGCTCATGCCGGCAAGAATTCCCTCTTCGCGTGCCAGCCGGCGGGTTACCACGCGCGCTTCCTGCTCGGCTACATCCACGATTCGATCGACCCGGTTTGCCTCGAATATCTTCGGCAAAAACTCCTTGGACCACCGGCGGATCCCAGGAATGCAAGAACCGTCTGTTGGTTGTGTTCCAATGATCTGTACCCCCGGATTTTGTTCCTTGAGGTAGCGGCTGACGCCCATGATGGTCCCTGTTGTTCCCATCGCTGAAACAAAGTGCGTTACCTCGCCCGTCGTGTCGCGCCAGATCTCAGGTCCGGTCGTCTTGTAATGCATGCCGTAGTTATCGGCATTGGCAAACTGATCGAGCATGAAATACCCCTGTTCCCGGGACATTTGCTCGGCAAGTTCGCGGGAATACTCAATCGTCTTTGCCGACGGCGTCAGGACAACGGTCGCGCCATACGCCTCCATAGACAACACCCGTTCCCGGGTCGAGTTATCGGGCATAATGAGTGTCATCTTAAGTCCCTTCAACTGGGCAATCATCGCCAGGGCAATGCCCGTGTTGCCGCTCGTCGCCTCCACCAGCTTATCGCCGGCTTTGATATGTCCCCGCGCCAAGGCTCCGCTAATCATTCCCAAGGCGGCCCGATCCTTTACACTACCGCCCGGATTGTTGCCTTCGAGCTTGCCCAGAATACGTACCTTTTTGTTTACGGGAATGTGTTGTAATTCAACTAATGGCGTATTGCCGATGAGTTCTTGTAGTGTCATGTAAACTTCTGCATTAGTAATGGCGGGACATTGACGGCAAAGCTGGGCGGTCAGACATCGGATTTAAAAACTACGTGGTCAATCTCATGTGTATTGCCGTTGTACATCTTGGCCTGATAATAGATCTTGGAGTGAGGCGGGATGCTGCTGGTGAGCCAGACGTTGCCGCCTACGATGCTGTGATGGCCAATCACCGTCTCGCCACCCAGGATCGTTGCCCCGGCGTATACCACCACGTTATCTTCCAGGGTCGGATGTCGCTTCTTTTCCGCGTCCTCCTTATTTACACTAAGGGCACCCAGTGTTACCCCCTGATAGAGCTTGACGTGGTTCCCGATCACGGATGTTTCGCCGATCACGATGCCTGTCCCGTGGTCGATGCAAAAATGTGAGCCAATATCGGCGGCAGGATGGATATCGATACCGGTGCGGCTATGCGCATGCTCGGTGATAATGCGCGGCGTGCCGACTACACCCATCTTGTGCAAGGCATGTGCGATGCGATAGGCCGCGATGGCAAAAAATCCCGGGTAAGTCCTGATTACTTCGTCGCGTGTCTTCGCAGCCGGGTCTCCTTCAAACATCGCCGTCACATCCTCTTCCAGCCGCTCATGAATTTCAGGCAGCGCGTCGAAAAATGCGATTCTCAATTGCGTCGGGTTACCTACCCCCTTTGTGGAATTGTGGCGAAGAAAACGTTCCAGTTCTTCCTCCAGCTGGACGATGTGCCGATCAAAGTCGTCACGCGATAACGAAGCCAATTGTGTAAAGTCTGCAAAGAGCACGCCGAGCAATTCCACAAAGAAACCCGACACCTCCGCTGGTGCCGGACACGTGGGGCATGTCTGGTGCGACGCGTACAGCCGATCAACAAAATTCTTGTCCATTAACGGTATAAATTAAAGGTGGTGGTAATAAGTTTCCTCAAGTTGAAAATTGATCTATTTGGTACAATATCGCAAGCAATACCTCCGGACGACATTTTACAAGGACCGTATGTCGCCCTTCAAGGGTAAGCAACGACAATTGATGCCTGCAGGTTGTGCCGCTCAGAAAAGCATAAACAGGGCGGCCACCAAAGTCATTACGATGATGAACCACCTGTACATCGTCTCCGAAAGGATTTTCACGATTTGAATACCCAGAAATGCGCCCAGTACAATTGCCGGTAGCGTGACCAGGGCAAGGAGCACAGTGTTGAGGTTAATAGTGTGCCAGGCAAAAACATGAAACGGCACCTTGAACCAGTTGGTCACCATAAAAAACCACGCGGTGGTTCCGATATAGGCGTTCTTGGGTAGCCGCATGGAAAGAAAGTATACTGCCATAACGGTGCCCGCCAGATTGCCTACCATAGAGGTAAATCCACCAAGGATCCCGGAACCGACACCGAACAGCTTATTGTGGGGCACCTGCTCCCGATGTCCGCGTTCCAGCCAAATCATGGTCGCGACGCTCGCGACAATGACCACCGCCATGATCACCTTAAAAACACCGTCGTCGATGTAATTGCCAACGATGGTTCCAAGAACCACGCCCACCGCCGCCCAGGGAAACAGTATTTTAAGGTGTTGCCAGGCAGCGTGGCGGTGATAATACCATACGCCCAACACATCGGCAAGCACCAGGATGGGCAACATCACGCCACTGGATTTTTGCCCTCCAAAAATCAATGCCAGCAGGGGTACGGAAAGCATGCCCGCGCCGTGAACGCCGGTCTTCGCCATACCCGTGAGCATACCCACCGTGAGGAACAGCAGCAACTCTCCGTAGGTGAGGTGAAATGAAAAGAGGGTCAAGTACGGATTATAGAGTCTTTAACACCTTCCACATCTCGGCGGCTACGAGTTCGTTGCCCTTGTCATTGAGATGAACCCGATCGGTAGTAAGAATACCCGACTCCTTGTTGTCTTTGTTGGCATTCAGATTATAGTCGAGAAATGCCTTTCGGAGATCGATCAGCGGTAGGTTATTTGCTTTCGCGAGGTTGCGAATCATCGTACTGTATTGATTCAGATCACCATCGAGTTCGTTGCTGAAGTCGGTCCGTTCGCCAATGACCGCCGGCGTGCACAGCGCGATCTTGCAATTGGCTGTCTGCAGTTTCTTGATGATTGCCGTGTAAAAGCGTTCAAATTTGTCGGGGTCTGTTCCCGTGCCGTAGCTTCGCTTATGCCATACGTCATTGACGCCGATGTAAATGATGACGACATCCGGGCTCTTCAACAACACATCATCCTCCATCCGGAGAAACAGGTCATAAACCTTATTGCCACCAATACCAGCACCTATAAAGTCATACTGGCCCGCGACCTTGTCGGCAGTAGCCAGTTCGCCAATTTTCAGGATGTATCCGCCGGGTTTCACAGCCGCCTGTGTGATGGAGTCACCAAAGAATATTACCTTCTTTTTTTGCATAGGGAGGAAGGATGCCATCGTGAGCACCGCACAGCCAGCCAGGAGGCCAAGAACAATCTTCATGGGGGTCAAATTTTAATCGTGGCCTAATATAAAGTAAAGAATTCATTTCCGGGGAAACAAAGAACACGGGCGGAGGAGGACGCGGGGGGAGCAGAGTATTGTAACCGCCCTTTAGAATCTCCCGAATTTCATTGACAAATTATACGACATATTGCTAAGCGCACGGTCGCCCAAACCGCGACCATCGCTATTGAAGGCGGCGCGATACGAAACGCCGGGACTAAAGCGCATCCACTTGAACACATTGAATTCTACGGTAACGCCGGGCTCAGCTACGAAAAACCAATCTTCGTCTTCGTTATAGTCCCAGTCGAACTCATGCGGATCATCGTGCCATGCATCGCGCTCGTATTGCAGCGTAAAACCGGCACCTGTAAACAAATTGAAAGCCAGATGCACTGCCTTGTCAGAGGCGACCACATACTCGGCGACCCCGCCGACCTGACCATACATGTAGCTGAGGCTCTGAAGGGGTTCAGCGGAGTGTTCAATCGGCACCCGTATATCGTTGGTGAGCGCTGCTGCTGATGCGCCAATGAACAGACTGTGATTCAGGTAAACACCTCCGTAGATGCCTGCCAGGTTAGCAAAGTGGCCGTCGATGGCGGTGAATTTGTTGGTAATGGCCCCGTAGCCCGTCGTGGATATCCTGCCCGGAGAAAATAATGTATTGATCTGATAGTCGCCGTCGTCGGTTTGGGAATCCTGCGCGACGGCCAGGCTCACACAGAATAACGCGAACACAAGCGTACCCATCTTGATCGCTGCTGATTTGATAAATCGTTTCATGGTTTTTGTCTTTTGTACCCTTCAGACACCTGAAACGCCGGCCCCCCCTACGCCCGGAGAAAAAGTTTTTAAGGTTGCCAGAGCAGTTCAAAATGCCTCTCCAGTGACTTTGCCACACCATCCTCCTTGCCCGCCGGGGTGATTTCATCCGCCACTTCTTTTACCTCCTGAATGGCGTTTTCCACAGCAATGCCAATCTCTGCTTCGCGCAACATTTCGACGTCGTTATAATTATCACCAAAAGCTATAGCCTGCTCGTTGTCCAGGCGCAAATGATTACGCATGATAAGCGACATTCCCGTAGCCTTCGACACCTCATGTGTGGCCAACTCCAGATACGTTGGTCGTGACTTGTAAATGTGGATACGGTTGTGATAATGACGGTGCAGCCAATCATAAAAGTCCGCGATGACGGCCGCCTCTCCCATGCACATTATCTTATGCGCTCCTATACCCTCACGCTCCCAGTCTGCCAACACGTCTTTGAACGTACGAAACTGCGGCGATACCTTGGTAACCCGCTCCTCCTTGTCTGTCCAATGATCGCGCTGCTGTGCATACCAGTTGTCAGCGTGGTAAAGGCTGACGTGTACCGGCCCATCACCGGCATACGTAAGTATACCTTTGCATACGTCGTAAGGAATGACATGGCTGGCATACACCTGGTCCTTTAACCCCGAAGCCAGCACATAGCCACCGTTGTAACAAATGAGCGGGTGATTTTCAATGCCCAATTCCACTTGCAGGTGACGCATAGCTGACGGCATTCTTGACGAGGCTAGCACAACGGTCACCTTTTGCGATATCGCCCGAATGGCGTGGATAGTTCTCGCTGAAAGCTCGCGGTTGCTATTCAGCAACGTTCCATCGACATCGGTAAAGACGGCTCGTATCATGAGGGTGACGCCAAGTGGTTTGGTCTGCGGCGTTTACAAAGCTGTGAAATATTTGGACTGATCTAAACAGCGTGGGATAAAATCGAAAAAAAAATACGGAGGCTTGCGTGACTCCTGAAGGCTAACTCGAACAGGGATCATCCGTTTGAAATAGAGAACACAATCCGATACACAACCATGAAAAGCAAGATGTATTACGCACTATTCGTGCTATTGTTGGCGCTGCCCTCCTTCGGACAGCCGGTTAAAAAGGTACAAACTATCTCCGAATCAGAGGTGCCAGTGGCCGTGAGGCGCAGCTTTGTGGAAAACTTTGGAGACGTAGGTGACGGTACCTGGACGGTATCCTTTCACGTGCTGAACGACGGCGGCAAAAGCATTGCGCAACCCTTGAGCTATACATTCAGAAAAGGAAATGGTCACGACAAGGTTGAAGTTAAGTTCTCGCCAGAAGGAAGAATTGAAACCTCCAAGGGCATTGAAAAGGTCGCACCCGCTCCTTAGCGCCAGGTAACCATCTCATCCACCGCCCGGCGCAAAGGCCGGGTAAGGCACGTCGGTCCGCCACCGCCCTTGACGCTGATGTCTGCGCCGTCGTACTCGTACACCGTACAACCGGCCTGGATCAGCCTGGAGCGGGTAACTGGATTGCCTGCCACCATCACCACTTTTCGCGGACCGATAGCCAGTACGTTACAACCCATGGTGTCGAATTCTGCATCGGGTACTTCTATCAGGGCGAAGCCACGCGCCAGAAGTTGTTCGCGAAAGGTTATCGGCATTAGCGGCGAATACACGACGGCAAGGTCGCGGTCGACGGGGCTGATGATCGACATCAGATGGAA
>DATHKA010000550.1:0-5957 GCA_035489615.1 Chryseolinea sp. | reverse complement strand
AGGTCGGCAAGCGACTTGAAGCAGTCGTCCTGACGTTCGATTCGCACTTGCAATTTCGATTTGTCAAGTATGGAACCTTTCGTTGTTACAGGACCGCCGTTGGCGTACATCAGCGGGAACTGCGAGTTCCACGCCATCACTTTCCAAACGATACGGGTGCCGCCGTTCACGGATTGATCTTCCGAGGGAAGTGTCATCATCATCGACGTCCCGGCGAGTGAGGCCTCCGGTGCATCGGGCAATGCTACCTTGCCAATGTCCTGCGACTGTTTTGCTTCCTGCGGACGTCTGTCCCACCAGTACGTCTTCGCCGCGAACAGCCCTGCCAGTACAAGCAGGATCATCACAATTTTTCCCGAGGTCTTAACTTTTACAGCCATTGTTTTAGTTTTTATTAGTGTGTTTTGTTGTCGTTTACTTTAAGAGTTCGTTATAATCACTTCCTGGAACGGAGGCCTTTGCTTCCGGCCGGGAAAGTTTAAACGCATTATCCGTATTGAACTGGTCCAGCATGCGCAGGCCTTCTTTTTCGTACGTGGCGTTGTCGAGGTCAATAGACTTCATGAAGTCCGACGAGTAGCTGATGGCCTTCTTCATGTTGGCCAACTTGCTGGCGATGTCTTCCTTCAGATACTCCATCGACTGCTCTACCAGTAGCTTCTTCTCGGGATCACCCTTGAAGATCTTGAGCGCTGAAGTCAGTGCCCGGTTGCCATATGTAACAGACTTGTACAAGTCCTTTTTGAGCTCCAGTTCGTTCCGCGCATCCTCAACGAGGTAAGCACTGTTCTTATGGATGTTCGTGAGGTAGTCGCCGATGCGCGTCAGGTTCTCATGGATCGGCGAGAGCTGGTTGATATAATCGTTTAGCCTGCCGATCTGTCGGGTCGTGTTGCCTAGTTCGGGCATCATGTTCCGTTCGCGGGCAGCATGCGCCTTGCTCATAAGCTTGTTGATCTCCGTTTCTTTTTCCTTGATCTTCAAGTGAATCTTTTCCTTTTGCGCATCCACGTCTGTTGCCTGCTTATACAGTTTCTCGCGCTCTTCATGCATGTCACTGATGTAATCTTCTGCGATGATGAAGGGGTCCAGTTCGATTACCACGCCGACCAATCTTTTCATAAGGATCTCGTAGAAATAGAAAAGTCCGAGGCGCAACTTCCTGTGCGTTACCGCATACAAGAAGAGACCAAGTCCAGCGAGCGCAACACCAAAATTGAACGTGTTCCATACCACATGGGTGAGTATAGGCAACAGGTAGTATCCGGCGGCCACCAACAGGCCAACGCCTGCGAGCGTTCCAAACTTTCCGCCGGGGCGCTTCCAGTAGGACTTCAGTTGTTGTGCGTCAGTTGGGAAGAATTGTGTCTCCATTAGGTTAAATCGTGTTTAATTTTTTGAATGTCATTGTCAATTTTCATCATCATGGCTTCTGACGCTACGAGGTATCCCTGCCGGTTCCTATCCAGCTTCTGTTCCTCCCCGGAGATCGATGTCTTGAGTCCATTGATGGTTTGTTGTGCGACGTTGATCTCCTGCGTGAGCTTCTGAATGGCTTCCGCATTGTTGCGAACTGAGTCTTCGAGGCGTAGCAGCTCGTTCCGCTTGCTGCCGATTTCGTGTTCACTTTTCTCGACGGCGATGCGTTCGAACTTTGCCCGATCTTCGGCAATGATCTCCCTGTACCGATCGGCCGTTGCGATGAGGGTATCTTTCGTGAGGCCCTGAATAGAGAGCGATGCGAATGTCGCCGCAAGCCTTGCCTTATCATCCTTGATGTGCAATTCGAGCGTTTCGTTCATTCGCATGAACTCGTAATAGTCTGGGCCAGGCAGATTGGCCTGATCGAACAGCTTCTCGAAGTGATTCTCGAATTTGTCGAAGTCTTCACTGTTGAGCACCTGGGGCGACGCTATCCGGCCAGGCGGTGCCGGCGGCGCGGTAGTTTTGGAAAATGACTTTCCTGGGGCTTCCTCGAATTCCACGAAGAGGCCCATGGCTTTTTTGAAAAAACCGGACATAGTTTTACTTGGTTAGGAAATGTTAATTGAACACAGCTTTACGAGTGGGTGGCTCTCAAGCAGGAATATTCCTAAAGTGGATGGAAAGTCGAAGAGGACAGTTTGCGCGGAGGCGCTTGCGGTTTTCTCTTTGGAGAAAGCTGCCCTCGTAGAGAGCTACGCTTCCTCAGGTGGAACGTGCTTCATATGTAAAAAATCGATCAGATAATGAGTGAATTAACGATAGCGCTGTGGTTTGGTTGAAGGGTTACGTAAAAATAAATATTTCACTTGCTCCTTTGAGATGATTTAAAAATGGCGTATTAAAGAATTGGGTTCAAAGAAGAACAGCGTTGCGCCGGCAATTCATTAAATGACCGTCGGAATCTGACTTTTGGCGAAAGCGGGGAGCAGAATGGTACAAACAATACTAAATTTGACCATGACAATCGCCAATGAACCAAAGTTGCTAAAGAGAACAGCGGCCATAATGCTAGATTACGGATTGTATTTGATTTTCTTCACCTGGCTGGTAATCACCTACGGCGTACCAAATGATGAAGGTGGCTACACCCTGAGTAACGACCCAAAGGGCTGGTGGATTCTTGTTGCTTGGCTGGTGTACTTTCCGGTCGTTGAATCAATAAAGGGGCAGACACTCGGAAAGTTCATTCTTGGTCTTCGGGTTGTTTCGATGAATGGTAAGTCAATTTCATTCGTGCAGGCATTCAAGCGACATTTAGTAGATGTGCTCGATTTTTTCTTCTTCGGAATAGTGGCATTCATAACCGTTAAGAATACGCCACATCACCAACGCGTGGGAGACCTGTTTGCCGGAACGATAGTGGTCGGTGGTGACGACTTCAAATGTTCCAGTTGCAGAGAACAATTGATCCTTACGCCCAATGAACTCCGGAACCGGCAGTTCGTTTGTTCTGCGTGCAACGCTGCTAATAGAATCTGACGTTAGGTTACTTTCCTTGCTGTAAATTTGGCGAGTACTATTTTACGCTATACTCCTATGAGAGACTTTTTTCAGAGAAACCTTATCCGCACCGCGATAGGCCTCATTTGTGTTTTGATTGTCCTGGGCGTAGGATCGTCCCTTTACAACGGTCGCATTATGAAACGGGCGATTGTGCTTAAGGAACAATCCAACTTTGCACTACGGGAAGTAGAGCGGGTCTACCAGAACATCCAACTCATGGACATCAGTTCGCGAGGATATGCGCTGATCCGGCAGCCTGATTACCTGTTCTGGACAGTTAAAATGGCACGTGATCGGAACACTGAAATTTTTCGTCACCTCGACAGCATTTTCGTGGCTCAGGACTTTGCTAAGCCGGACAAATACGACGAGGTCAAGAAGGGCCTGGCTGACTACACGGGTATGTACGCGCAGATGGTTCGACACCTGCAGGCAAATGAGGATTCGCTATACATCGACCTGTTGAAGAAGGATCTGGGTCGCTACTTCTGGGACGTGTTCAATCCTTTTTCAAAGAACGTAAACGAATTTGAGGCGCAAATCAACGAGGAGGCGAGGAGTACCTATCAGCAGGCAACCACTAGTAATACCATTGTGCAACTCCTGCTTCTCATCACCGGGTTACCAACGATGATCTTTGTTATTTACCAGCTGATACGCGAAGAACGCGCCCGGAGAGCACTCCTCAGCAGCGTAGCTGATAACAACAAAAAATATCTGTTCAACGATGGCAGAGCTGCCGCCGCGGATGCCAATGGAATTATTGGAAGTCTGATCAAGGACCTGCAACAATCAGCAACCTTCGTGAACGACATTTCGGGTGGGAACTACGATGCCCGCTGGGAAGAGCTTCAAACGAACCTGGAAAAAAACACGGGTACACTTGCCGGACGGCTGTTGTCGATGCGTGATGAAATGAAGCGACAAAAGGCGGAGGACAGCAAACGGATGTGGGCTACGCAGGGGCTTTCCGACATATCAACGCTGATCCGGGAACATCAACATAACATTCAGGAGCTCACTACCAGAGCCGTCACGTTTATTGTTAATTACGTGCAGGTGCAACAGGCCTCCTTGTTTGTGATTGCGCATGACGAAAACGACGAACAGTTCCTTAACCTCAGCGCCTGTTATGCTTTCAATAAAAATAAGGTCATCGAGAAACGCGTCGACCTGGGTGAGGGATTGGTGGGCCAGGCTTTTGTTGAAGGGCAGACCGTCATATTAAAGAAGGTGCCCCAGGGCTATACCACGATCACTTCCGGACTGGGTGACGCGACACCAAGCTATGTAATTATTGTTCCGATGAAGTACAACGAAGTGGTTACTGCGGTGCTGGAACTGGCAGGCTTTCGGATACTGGAAGAACACGAAGTTACCTTTTTGGAAAAGGCGGGAGAGTTCATTGCTTCGGCGATTGCTAATGTCCAGAATACGGAGAAAAGCAGGACGATGATTGAGCAGATGCGCGAACAAACGGAGCAGCTGCGGGCGCAGGAAGAAGAACTGCGGCAGAACCTGGAAGAACTGGAAGCAACTCAGGAAGACATGAAAAGGAAGGGATTGAAAGGTTGAATGTCTTGTTGATCGCTGCGCGTCATGCATAAGGCCTTCCACGGTTGCTATTAATGTGCAGGCGCCACATGCAGGACTTCCGAAATGAATGATGCACCAATCGTGAAGGTGGTTGCAGAGTTTTATGTATCTTGATTTAGGCTTGTTCACACGGGGATCATCTATTGGTATAAACTGTGATTAAATGCCGGAAGCAATGAAATACGCGATCATACTTATTGTTGTGTTAACAGGTTCGGGGATGACGGTCTGCGCACAAAAAGAGCAGGAAAGTACAGCTATCGAACAAGAGATAAAGAAGCTTGACCTGGAGCATGCAGATGCCGTGCTTCGAGGCGATCAGGCGGCGATGAATAGATACTGGACGGAAGACTTTATCGTGAACAATCCTTTCAACGAAGTCGATCAGGCTGATCGGATAAAGAAGGGAACCGTAACTTATGCCTCGTTCATTCGCGAAAGCGAAGCCATCAAAGTGCACGGAAATACGGCTATTGTGATGGGCAGAGAGATCGTTGTACCCAAGGGCAATTCACCCGACGCCGGAAAGACCATCAATCGCCGCTACACAAACATCTGGATGATGCGGGACGGACAATGGAGATTGGTCGCCAGGCATGCCAGTGTGATTTGTCCAAAGTAGATCGTACTAATCTATTATGCACTCACGGAAAATAAAATAACTCTATGATTGCTGCCTGCATACCTGTCATTCCCAGTGTCGATATCGATAAAAGCCTGCGCTTCTGGGTTGAAGGACTTGGTTTAACGATGGACAAGGAAATGCGACGAGACGGACGACTTATTGGTTGTATGGTTCACAATGAACAAACGTACTTTTGGCTCAACGAGACAGAAACGCCTGCGGCCTCGAAAAATGGCTATGAGGGCATTAGCCTGTACTGGACGCCTTCCGATTTACAGAAGACCAGGGAACAGCTCATGAAACTTGGATTTGAAGTTTCCGAGATCGATGTCAGAGACTACGGACAATCGGAGTTTTTTGTTATTGATGGTGATGGCTACACGCATTGCTTTGGCGTTGCTACAAACGAACAGCAGCAATTGCAAGAGAGGTCTTAGTAGTACGATCCATTTTGACTTTGGATGTTCATCCAAGCAATACGCCATTGAGATCAGCGTGTGTACCTCGTTAAATAGTGTCGCTTTTCAAATAACGTTTGGATGATCTGGCTTTGCGCTTCGTAGAATATTTAATTTTGAGTCATCGGAGCAGTGCGGCTCAACCGCGGGCACCTGCTGTCGACGCTTCGGCGGCGAAGCATTCACCCCTGAGCCGCAGTGCTCCGAGGACTCCGCATTTAGATTTCTACGAAGAGCAACACATTCATGACTTTATTCGAAGTGCAATACCTAAGATCAACGTGCGGCCT
>DATHKA010000549.1:0-4042 GCA_035489615.1 Chryseolinea sp. | reverse complement strand
CGAGTCCCAGCTGCTGCCCTCGCCTTCCTGATCATCCCAATCATCCTGAATCACTTCCGCTTCGGTTGATGGTCCGCTATCGGCACAGACATATGCCAGGTAGTTGCGTTTGAACGCAAGGTGAACCTGGTAAATCGCTCCTGGTTCAGGCGTAATCAGCTTTGAAAGATCCAGGGTAAACCGGTTCCATCGCCCAAGGTCAGCAACCCCCATGTTTTCGAGTGAGATCGTCTTTTGCAATACCGGACGCCCTACCCGCCGAAGCTCCGCAGCCCCATCGTAGTTATTCACCTGGAAGAACTGCAGCACGTTCTTCTCGAATATTTTAATGACACGAATGTCGACGGCTTTCAGATTGACCGCTTCAAAAGGCATCACCAGGCCATCCGTTGCCGGAAGAATTGATCCTTTGCCCAAAAAACGCACGGCCGGATCCAGCTTTTCGAACTGCACCTGGAGGGTTGTGTCATTGGCGAGCGTACGATCGAGGACGTTGCGTATACCGCGACTGATCGTCAAGGATTTGTCGCCCGTTTGCCTTACTGACGGATAGATGTTCAGTTCATTGTCTCTTACCTCCAGATCGACGGTGCCTGCCTCTTGCAGATCAACAAGCCCATCAAGCGACTGCCGTGCCCCCAGGGGATCCGAAAACTGAATGACGATGTGTTGGCTGGAACCCTGATCTACGCGCACACTCATGATCTTGAAATCACCGAGTCGCGGAATGGCTACCGACAGTTCACTGCTTCGATCCACCTGAATGCGCTTGCCATCAATCGCTAATCGCACCAGACTTGCCTCGTTCTTTCGCGCAACTTCTTCAACCGTGAACGTGTGTTCGCGGCCATCGCCGCCGTGCACCCACTGAATTTTAAGTTCCTTTCCATCTTGCTCGGCAGTGATAGTCTTCTCGATTTGCTCATGATCGGCGTAATCTGCCGTAGCTACCGTACCCTCGACTTTAACTTTGGTCAGTTCTGTACTTACATAAGGTTTGACGTTAGTTACAATAACATCGAAGTTTTGAGGAATAACCTGGAAGCTGTACTCAAAGGTTTCAAGTCCTTTCGGCATATCACGAATTTTCGACAGTTCAAATGAAGCTTCATAGCGCTGCCCTGAGGTGAGTCGTTCATCGGGCCGAAACTCGATCGTCCGACGATCGAGCCATACCGCGGTACCGCGCACGGAAGGACTAAAGGAAAACAGCTTCACGGATGTAGGCGCACCCACACTGGTGGAATCAACCAGGTCCTGTGCAAATCCAATCTTGATAGTGGACCCGGAGTTAATGACGCCCGATGTATAACTGCCGACGTACTCGGCGAAGGCCGGATTCATGGTGAGAACCGGTGGCTTCTTACCCGTGCTATTGATGGCATAGAAAATACCAACAATGACGACCAAAAGGGCTGCAGCGACGGCGACAACCTTGGTCCAGGAATGCTTTTGCATAGAATAGGGAGATTTCACAGAAATATCAACAAAATAACGGTTCGTTGATGCATTCCGTGCGGGGGTAAGGGAGATAAAAAATAAAGCCTCTTTACCCAGTCAGAGGCTTTATTTGTATCATGCTGCTAACGGTGTTAAGCTTATGATGTCATGAGTTTCTGCCCACGATCGAATCATCCGAAGAACCAATCACCGAAGAATGGTGATGATTCCGAAATATTTAAACCTATTTGGAGCCCAAGGTATTCGATATGAATAACAGACATGGTCACCACATACTTAACGGCTAAAGATAGTGCTGAAAAAATGTTCTATACAAGCGAAAGACATAAAACCCCCGAAAACCGGGGGGCCAAGGTTGTCGCAACAACCTATAGTATTTGACAATTCTTTAAACGTATTTTAATATACAAGTGATGTTTACATTTACGCAGTTACATTTGGAGTCAAATAAAGCATCCTTAAATCGACAAATCATTACCCGAACAAATCAACAAGTAGCTTGAACGATGTATATTTGGTAAACAGCCCCGAAAGTTTCACTGAAGTGAAGAAAACCATTACTGTTCTTGTTGCAGACGATCATCTGTTCATGCGCGAAAGTCTGCGGGGCATGCTGGAGAAGACAAATCTCGTCCGGAAAATTTACGAAGTCGAGAATGGTCAGCAGGCCATTGACACGTTATCCAGTCATTCCGTTGATATCGCTTTGCTGGATGTGCGCATGCCGTTAAAGGATGGTTTTGAGGTCCTTGAATATATCCACAAGCAAAATCTTTCTACCAAGGTCATCGCCCTTACGGCGTTCGACGAAGAAGCCATGATCTTCAACCTGATGCGTACAAAGGTTTCGGGTATCCTGTTTAAAAAGTCGACTCATCAACAAGAGATTCTTTCTGCGATTAGCGCAGTGATGGATGACAAGAACTACTACAATGAAAAGGTAAACATCGTCATCCATGCGAATCCGGACGGGATTAACCATCCACCGCGAATAAAGTTGTCGGCGCGGGAGTTCGAAGTGATCGTGCTATTGTGCCATGGCCTGAGCACGAAAGACATTGCCGAAAAGCTTTATTTGAGTGAGCACACGATCGAGGGTTATCGCAAAGACATCATCCGCAAAACCAATACGCGAAACACCAATGAACTCATCCATTACGCATTGAGCAACGGAATCGTCAAGCCGTAATGGCGCCTGAGATTGTTCTGTCTAAAACTCATGCTCTGAGTGGGTACGAAACGACGAACAACGTTCCTTTCGTTATAGGCTCCGTAGTGACATTCGCCCCAATCAGTTCCGCGCGCTTCTGAATACCGGGCAGGCCGCGACCTTTGTCCCTTCTTTCCGACGATGACCGCTCCCGGCCAATTCCGTCATCCTTTACTTCGATCTTGAGTTGCGTTTCGCCCCAATACATTTTCATGTTGATGTTCCACGCCAGGGAATGACGCATAGCATTATTCACGATCTCCTGAACGATCCGGAAGAGAAGCAGTTCATCGTCGGCCGGAAGCCGATGAGCTTTTCCCATTTCCAGGAAGTCGATGTAAAACGAACGAAGCTCTTTCAACTGATCACACATCTTCCACAGGGCATGCGACAATCCTTTGTCTGAAAGTTCGGCGGGCGATAAGTTCCAGATGATGTTTTGAATCCTGTTGAGCAGATCGTTCAAGTCATGATCGATGCGTAACAAAAGACTTTTATTCCTTCCGGACAGCGTCGGTTCCAGGCGAAGATTACCGAGGGCCAGGCGCGTGCCGGCAAGGAGTTGCGCGAGGTCATCGTGCAAGTCGTGGCCGATACGGACGCGTTCATCTTCCAAGAGCGCCTGTTGATCCTTGAGGATTTGTTTCAACTCATCGTTTTCCTTCACCAGCAAATCTTCGCGTTGCTGACGCCTCGCTGCCTGAGAATAGTACATGGCCGCCAACATACCCAGGATGGCCATCACCGTAATTATCATGATAATATAGTATCCCATAAATCCGCCACGCACCCCCGATTTTCCGGGGTGGATTATCGTTAATTGGCTTTGGAAGTTAAGACTATAAAACGCGCGCACAAATGAACTTACTTATCAGCGGCTGGTCAGGCACTCGAAGAGGCGGGGGGAGGAAGCAGAGAAGCCATCCCTTTCGAGACGGCTTCCCTGAAAAGCATTGTCAGCAACAAACCGTTATACGCGGGCTTCCGCCTGATTCATCACCTTCGTCTGGATCTGAATCGATTCCTGGTGAATCAGTTTCAACAGCTCTGTAGTAAAGTCGGGATTAAGACCCATGGCTCTGCCTAGGGTGATTCGCGTCTGAATGATTTCCTCCCAGCGATTTACCTGGAGAATGGTGACGCTATTTTCCTTCTTGTATTGTCCAATCTTCTCCGAAATTTTCATACGCTGCGCCATCTTCGACATGATCTCATCATCGAGTTGGTCGATCTGCTCGCGAAGAATACTGAGCGTATCTTTGAATGTCTTGTTGTCGGAAGTAACGGTTCGCACAACCAGACCGTCTACGATCTTAGCCAGTACAGCAGGGGTTACTTGCTGCTTGGCATCGCTCCATGCGGCGTCCGGAT
>DATHKA010000548.1:0-28527 GCA_035489615.1 Chryseolinea sp. | reverse complement strand
GCATTCTGCAGCAATCGAAATGCTTGCTGGCGAGGCCGAACGGTGGCGCGAACGATACGAAGACGAACGCACCGAACGCGAGGACAACGAGGATAAAATAGAAGAGTACCAACACAAGCTGGATTCTGTACGCGATGAATTGGCCGATCTAAAACGGAAGAACGTTCTTGAAACGGCGAAAAGAAATCAACACGGAACGATCGCTCGACTCATTTCGCCTTCTCTTGTTGAAGCGATCGCGCCGATCATTTGCAGAATCGCTGGCGTTCCGACAATAGCACCGACGACTGGGCTAGCTGACTTGCCACAAAATGCAGAATCCCTTTTCAAGTGGGTCCTTACTCTTCCACCGGCACGACGAGATGAACTCCTAAACGTCCTCTCTGAAATTTCCCGAATACCTGGTGAGCATCATGCGGATGCCATCAACAGCATCCGGATGTGCGTTCAATTAGAAATTACAAAATATGTCCCTCCGTAGCCGACGAATTCTATTCAAAGGATCAAGTAAAATTATTTTCTAAAAAAAAGAAGGGACTTCAGTTCCAGCTGAAATCCCCATAAAACTTAAAAGAATAAGATGATTGCAAAAATAGGACTTAATACCCACGGTGGCAACTATCGCTACCGATTAGATACTTCATCGAGAAAGTATCGTTGCCCAGCTTGTGGCCACAGGCGATTCGTGCCGTACTTGGACACTGCATCAGGACATCCGGTCGACCTTCATATATACGGTCGATGTGATAGGGAAAATAACTGTCAATATCATCTCGGTCCATGGATGGATCCTCTTCGTGAGCGCCTCCCCTACGTGCCCGTGCTGGCATCACTCCCAAGGCCAAAACAGCGACCTGACCTGGATACGATTAAGAATTTAACGTCCAGTGCCAATAGTCCATTTCACAACTATTGCCTTTCACTAAATATTACCAGGGAACATCTGGCAAAGTGGCATGTGTATGGTGATGCGGAACGCACCGTCTTCGGCTTCATGAACGCCGCAAAACAATTCGTGAATTTCAAACGCCTCAAATACGACAATACTGGTCATCGAGATAAGTCAACGTCCGCGTTTTATCTGACATCGTCACGAGGTACACAGGGTAGATACGAATTATGCTTGTTCGGCGAGCATCTGCTGTCTTATTCGCTGGATAGGATCGTGTGCGCCGTAGAGAGCGAAAAGACAGCTGTAATTGCAAGTTACTATTATCCTCAATTCGATTGGGTAGCCACAGGGGGCAGTAATGGCCTCACTGAAGAAAAGATGCACGCCTTAGTCGGTCGAAAGATCGTGTGGCTATGCGATGCTGACAATGCCGGCCGTTCCAACAACAGTATCAGAAGGCTTCAATCGAAAGGTATGCGGTTCGAAGTAATTGATCTATTCAGTGATAGATCGGATGGATACGACCTCGCAGACTCGATTGAGGAAAACAAATTTCCACGCATTATCTCAACACTCTAAACGAACTTCTCCTATGGATATAAGAAACGTATCAACGCCTGCGGCACAATCGCCCGACGATCGGATAAGATACAGGTTCATAAATTCGAAAAACGAACGATCGGAGCCTAATGACTTAACTGAGGCTGACAAGCTTTTCATTCAACAGCACGGATACATAGAGTATCGCCGATGCTACTATTTTGGCGAGTATCGGAAAAACCTAAATGCTTTTGTTATGCGGCAGAAGAGCAACTTCACAATGCGCTTGTTGTTTCACATTAAGCGAGGCAAAAACAAGAATAAACGCGTGATGCTCCTCACAAATGACAAAGGCAAGTCGGAAGTCATTGATATCGAAACCAAGCAATTGGCGAGCTTTCAGTTGTTCAAAGAACTTGTCGAAGGTGCCGGACATTTTCTCTTTTATGGTAGCCAACAGAATCTGTTGCGACTTAAAGCGAGGTTGATGGAGGATGAAAAGCCCTGTATTCAGCTGGACACATTGGGATGGAACAAAGATGGATTCTTCGCATTCAGTAATGGAGTTATATGGGATAACAACTTTATACCTGTTGATAAATTCGGCGTGGTACACATTGGCGACCAGGACTATTTCATTCCTTACCATCCTGGCACCGATGAAAGCAATTACCTCAATGAGAAACGGTTCGCATGGTCGCCTGGCTGGGCGACGTGGGAGCAGTGGAGCAAACTCTATTGCAACGTCTTCGGCGACGCAGGCCGCATCGTGCTGATGTTCGGCGTAGCTACCCTCTTCAGCGACCACATTTTTTCAATCAAGGGAAATTTTCCTATGCTTTTCCTATATGGCGAGGGAGGATCGGGAAAAAGCAAAATGATTCAATCGATGCAGCAGCTCTGGGGAGAGCCTCAGCCGTCGCTTAAGGTGAGTGAAAAGGCGAACACCGACAAGAGTAAGATTCGAAAAATGGCGCAGTTTGGAAACGCCATGGCGCTATTGGAGGAATTCATCAACGTACCGGACATGGCTCTCATCAAGACCTATACAGGTTTTTATGATCGATACGGCTACGAACGCGCTGATGTCGACACGAAGTATGGAACCGAAACCATACCGGTGAAAAGTACTGTTGCCTTTACCGGAAATGAGTATCCTGCTGACGACCCCCTTCTTCAACGCCTTATACAAATTGATCATAACGTTAATAAGTTCACCGCGGAGCAGGATCGATCGTTCGATGACCTCAGCAAGATGAGTCGTCAGGGGCTCACGCAAATCGTGCTGCATCTACTAAAGTTTCGAGATTCAGTTGTGAAGTACTGGGGCACGGCGTACGAGATGGCGCTCAAGAACTACAAGGCCGTGTGTCAAGAGTTGAAGGCGCCTTCGCGGATGATAGAGAACGGCGCAGTATTGCTTGCCACTTTTGAAGTCCTATATGCAGCCGGCTTAACATTCCCGTTCACGGCCCAGGAGCTTTCTGAAACGATGTACACGGTCCTAAAATCTCACATCGAAAAACGCGACACCGGCAGTGGCACATCGAGGTTTTGGGATATTTTCGCGCACCTAATAGGTCTACAAAAAATAAAGAACGGCGATCATTACGATCTTAGAGGAAATGAGTTGCTGATCAGGTTGGCGGAGGTCCACACCTACTACCTGATGGAGCACTTGAGCGCGCATCGGCAGCCAGGCTTAAATAAGGCAACTCTAATGCAAAAATTGAAGGACCATCCTGCTTACATGCAGACAAAGGATAGCCACCGCTTTAAAGGCGACGACGGGTCGAAGACGAGCGCATTTGTGTTTGATTTCAATAGTCTGCCGCCCGAAGTCCAGCGTCGGATATCCATGTGAGCAGGTGTCGCGCAGCAAGGCTATGCTAAAGGCCAGATCGATAAAGCCCGATCTGGCTTTTGCTTTTATACACGGATTGACGTGTAACCACCGCCCACAGCATGGCCGCGTCGGCATCGGCCGCCAAAAGTGGTCCATTCCGAAGCACGTAGATTTCGCAAGAGTGACGACGCTCACTCACTGCGCAGGCGCTAAGGCCGCAGAAGCTCGTGAGAGCTCATTAGAGGCTTCGAAAATAGTTCGAAGCCACCTAGGGTGACTGCTGCGGGATGCCAGAAAAGGGCTTCAGATTGCTTGGGCAAGTGTACCGCACGACGACTGCGGGCTAATGAAGATTGTACTACGAACTCCGTATCGCTGCGGCTATCTTATAAGTATCAGGTACGACATCAGCGCGCCACCCTCCCAGTGTGCCCGCCAGGTTAGGTCGGAAAGGCAATGGCGCCAGTTAGTAGAAAAGCGGTTCGGACAAATCGGACGCGTCGGTCGCTTAAGACTTCCAGGGTACTGATATAAAAAGAAGAATAAAATAAAAAAGAAGATAACAATTATGCCCGATCGTTGCCCGAGGATGTCCGATGGTGCCCGTCTGCCCGATACGTCCGACCGCCTTACAACCTGTTAGACCCTTGCAAGCTTTTTTCATCCCATTAGGCAAAGTTGTCACAACTAGTGTCACAACGGAAGATTCTAGAACTCGACATCTACTAATGCCGTCGATTTCTTGTTAAATTGTGTCACACCAAACCATCAAATTTATGAGTAGAAAGACTTATTCTGACAAGAAGGGCTACACTAGGTTCAAGGACAGCAATAATCCAGTTCACCGCTGGGTTGCCGAAAATAAATTAGGCAGACCCTTAAAAGATGGAGAGGTTGTCCACCACAAAGACCGCAACAAAGCCAATAATTCGCCTTCAAACCTCCATGTGTTTAAAAATCAGTCTGCCCATGACAAAGCCCATAGGATTGATGCCCGAAAATATGGAAGTCAATATAGCTATAGCGGGCAAACTACCAGATCCAGCAAAGGCCGACGGAGAAAGCCGTTATAATTTGTCCTATCGCACACCCTTACTTTCGTTATCTTTTTTCCGTTCATGAACGCTCACCGAACGCACTAGCGATCGATCCTGGTTTGTGACCAACGCTCATAGTCTCCGTCGCTTAACCCATCTGCCACGTTCTAAAATATATTGAGACTCCCTCCGTCTCGCGTTTAATGACGGCTGTGAGGGCTGAGTTTGTTGTTCTCGTTCGCTATGACTTGGTCCATTCATAAAATTATCAACCCACTTTATCCAGTCGCCATTGTTCGCAATAGTTATGAATTGCTCGCGCGTCATCACTACAACTACCGCCTCGCGGCCCACCCGCCCAGGAAACAAGCAGTAAACACTATTCCGCAAATCGCCGGGATTTGCAAGAAGATCGGTACCCAGAAAATCAAAAACGACGGGCACAGCGCTATCAAGCCAAAGTGCGGGAAAACAATCTTCTGGGAATGAAACAAGATAGAAACCTACTTTTCCTGTTTTGCGCCAGTTGCTTTGCCCTTTAAGAAATCGGGGATGATCTCTTTTTAGCCGCGATCCGTCTACGATCCAGGCCATGCTCTTGTAGAACTGTTCACGAGAAGTACGCTCTTTCGGAGCGATCGCCGAATGCTGAAATTCCAGAACGAGCCCATCGGCTGTCCGCACATCCGCAATATGCTTCTCGCCAGTTCGTTCATCAAAAAGCGCGTACTCCTGCCATTCGGCACTGAATGCATTTTTCCAACGGCGATGCCACTCTGTTTCAGGTTCCCACCAAGGGTCACAATTACGTTCGCCCTTATGGGCCCAGTGATCAATTCTGATTTTGCCGCACTTGGCAATTACGTTCGAGCCGCATATAGTGCATTGTGCATTAACTCCTTTGATAGCTTCTATCCTACTGCCATTAAGTAACGCAAATTTCATATTGGTTCTCGTTAGGTTTATAGTTGACTAATAAACAGTGATTGTGTCAAATTTCAGTACGTCGCGGTTGGAGAATATGCAATCCAGAAGAAAACAGTAACACGTTTCTTACGATGTGGCTATTCGTAGCTATACTAGCTTAGCCAGACTCAGTATCGATTTCTGTTCACTTCATTTCGCCAGCTCATACAAGTAATTAACCTCCAAAATTCTCTCATAAAGCTCTCGGGTTTTCCTCTGGCTAACCAATTCATCAGAGGACGAGAATGATTGCAAAAAAGAATATTCTTCAGCATCAACACCTCGACCGTTCAAAAACTGATCACAAACAATTTTTTGGTAGTCAGATACTAATCTATCGTCTATTGTACGACATCTTTCAAAAATCCAAGGGATACGCTTTAAATTGAAATCCTCATAGAAGAGAGCATTCCGTTCTAAAAGAAAATTGAACTGATTCAATTGATGCAGGTACCATTTGTCAATTGTGCCGTTCCGATTTAATGCCGATGAAGTGTCATCGATAAATGGACAATTTATTGAATTTGCTAACATCTCTGATAGAGTAAACTTCAATCTTTCTAATACATTGGACAAATTTACCTTAAAGGCATCTGGAGGAATCGAGTCAATGGCGGCATTCAATTTATTAAGCAAAATAATTGCCTTTGTATAGTTATACGGACGCGTACATTCAGACAACCAATATCTATGATAATGCAATAACACCAAAAATATCTCATTCACTTTTGATGCGTCTCGGAAAGCAATTGCCAGCCACTTTGTGAGCCCATGGATGTCCGGATTATTATTATTTGAGTCAGTACCAAAAGGCAAATCTTTTAACCCAGCAGACTTGTTAAGAAATTGCTTAAGAAAAGACGGTAGACTTCCGCGTCTTTGAATACCGAGTTCAGTTAATGGCATTAGGGCAAATTCATCATAAAAATTATTAGGCGTATGTCTTATCACCAATGTACTCAATTCATTAAACACATACTCTGCATCCGGATCAAAATACATCGACAACAAAACAAGTTGAAATTCAAACTCATGCCACTCTTTGACCATCTCCCCATAGAACAGACAACGTTCAGCCGCTGTTTTTAAACCCGCAAAATAATCTCTCATCCTCAATCTCATCGCCATTTGAAATCGTTCCTTATAAATCCCAAGCCGCTCATTCGGTCGACAGCTCCTAATTGACGAATTGAAATCACGGATAAAATAGCGATTCTTGTCAAAAAAAGACGTCATACCAAGTTCTTAAAAAAGCCAAATGACTCATCAACAACAATTCTCCGATCCAAGTACATATTTCTCTTTTCGCAAGAGGTTTCACTTATTAAACTGCAGGAGAAACACGAAGCCAAGTTTAGCTCAAACAAGCCCTGCCCTTGCGAGTTCCAGCATAGAGGATCACTATTGCAAACAGTCGCCCTCATAAGTGCGCTTTTAATCAAACTATTCAGGCTACCTGTTCGAGTTTGAGCGATCAGCCCACCCATACTTCCTTCAGCGCCCTCCGCTGTATAAATCATGACTCCAAACATTCTAGTAGCAGGATCACTTGAGATATAAAGCCTTTCACTAAGTGACGACGTAGGATAACCGCAGCGAAACTCAAGTTCTCTCATAAGTAAATGGCTAAAGGTATGAACCAAATAGAGGTGCCAATTATGCAATCTTGCAGTAGCAACGGCACTCCGAGCAAACGAACTTCGTGTCCTATCAATCATATCTGAAAATCTTGATAAAACGGGACTATGACTGGATACTAGGTCCTCATTGAAAGCGATAAATATTCCTTCACCAAAGTTTTGAACCACAGGATACACCATTACATTTCCTTTGCTGCTCCTGAATATATCCTTCGCTAGCGTTGGATCATCTTCAACTGGCTGAACACGAGTGAAATCAAGCTGGGCTGACGTCACCTTCAAGTTATCTATCCGCAAAACCCGACTGAAATATGGACGCAGTTCATCTTCGAGGTTCTGTGTCACATCAACCACCCTTAAATCATCGTTGATATTTATTTCTTCTTCATTTCGAGACAAAAGTGCACTAAACTCCATGTTCCGAAACTGCATTTCACGTTCGGCATCGGAAAGATCAGAATCGTCCACATCAACAACCTGCTTCCGCAATTCCTCAATTTGATTATTAATGTCTTCACAACGGCGAAACTCTCTGCGGCCCATCGCAAGTTCCAATTCAGTTTCAAGTCTAATAATTTCCAATTCAGCGCGTTCCATAAAGAGCTCATTTGGCATAAACAGACTTGACAGAGTACGCGAGAAATAAGTATTGTTGCCTGTAGTCAGCGCAACGCGCATATATTGCGAATGACAGACCTCCGACGGGGTTGCCGTTCGTCTTCCCTCTGCATCACCATAATAGTTCCTAATATCTCCTACCGCGGTCTCCCAAGGCATGTGTCCAGGGCAAGAAAGCTTCAAACCCATTAATCCCTTTAAAGAAACTCCGGCACCATATTGACAGCCCCTATTGCGGCAACGAAGCCACTTACCATCGAATCCGCTAGCATTGGCATTAGTATCAACAATCTGAATCTGAGGGTCATTGCAGCATGTCTGGCAAGCAAAAATATCGACCACACCGTATCGCCTGTCTCGGTTGTCAATACGCCATTTGAGAAATCTCGACCACGGAAAGTCGCTGCAGTGGCCATGGTCACAAATAAGAACGATATTATCTTGTTTCAATAGAACATCCACACTAGCTCTGGGCGGCGAGAACTCTCGAACATTCATACCCGAGCGCACCCAGTCCCTATGCCATTCCCTGTATGGACGGTAGATATTATAATCATTAAAAAAAATCTTAGGAAAAAAGGTGCTGTTAATCGCCAATGGTGTCTTACCGCCTTGAATCGTGTGAAAGACGTCGCTGAGTTCGATGTCTGGCACGAGCGCAAGGTACTTTAGATTGGGCAGACGCTTTCGGCGTTGCAACTCTTGGAGTAACCTTAAGTCGTCTGAAATTAAAAGGCCCTCAATTTCTGCATGTCGCACAACATAGCTATACTCATCCTCCTTCAATTTTATGGACGCCTCTCGCAATGCAACTATCCGTGTTATGAAGCCCCACTCTTCAATACAGGAGACCATGATACTTCCGTATTCGGTATGCAAAAGAGAACCAGGTCCGCCGTACGACGAGAGGAGCTTGAATTTGCCAACTGCCTCATTCGCCTGATTATTAGTTTTATGTTCCATACTAAATTATTGCTGAACCGTCTTCACTACTACTGATGGTGCAATCTCTCTAAGTGATTGTTTAACGTTCCAATTCATATGTGACGCGCTGCCTATCGTTGGATCAAACAATGATTCGACCGATTTGTCGGTGCGATATGATAAGACTGGTGCTGGCCCTTGATCAGCAATTCTTAAAACCCATCTATCATACAACAATTCACGAAGTTTAACAGCTATGTTATTAAGCTCCTCTTCTCCGAGCACTTCCTCCATATCAATACCTGGACCGTGTGCGCGATTTTTGAGGTAAATCTTCAATGCATACGAATTACGCCTCACGATCTCAATCTCAGCCATAATAGAGCTAAAAATAACATTGACCGCTGGCTCCGTAATTGCTCTCGCATCATTGTTGTTCGATAGGCGAAGTTGAGACCTATGCCGTACAACGACGGCAACGTACATTGCAAAATACCGTTCGAGTGCTTTGAAAGCATATGGAGTCACTGATATAGGCTCTACGTATCCATAAAACTTTTCATGAAATTCCTTAAAACGCTGATAGTGCGATAAATCTCTAGATTTGAACGGATGGTGTACTGTAAATACTATACCTTCACTTTCGCGCGCAACCCGACTAGAAGCCTGAATGTATTCGGCTGTATTCCGAGGCATAGAATTAATAATCATTGTATTTAATCTGGGGACGTCAATGCCAACCGAAATCATACTGGTCGAAATAACAAACTCGGGCGGAGAATTTGGCTTTAATATGTCCCATGAACGTTCAATCCTCGAAAGGTTAGTCTTAACTTCCTGGCCGGTTAAACGTCCGGTAAGTTCCGACGATTCAATAGAATCATTTCTGCTAATTGCTCCCCCCATGTAACTCCAAGGCATTGTATTCCTCATAACCAAAGCAACATCGCCCGGCAAATAATGCGTTAGTTGCGACTCAGTCTTACCAACTTCTTTTAAACTATTAAAATAGGCAAGGATCGTATGATAGTAATCCATCACTCTGGCAATTTGCTCATAGCCAGTTGATAAATGAAAAACCTCATCTGCCGTAACGGCAGCTTTTACATATTTTATTCTGTGCGCCAAACATATTGACGCAACGCGTAGCTGCATCCAGACCTGCGTCTTACCAATGGGTAGTAAACCGACATACTTTCTATTTGATTTATATTCCTTTGAATCGCTATCGCGCTCAAAGCTTGCAAAGAAGGAATCATCACACGATAAACCCTGTTTGGGAAATATTTCTGATCGTCTGTTAAATAAGGCAAATATTTGGCTGTCAGTATTGCGTGTTGTTGCAGTAGAAGTAATGACCTTTGGTTTAACTACTACGCCTGCAACAATTTCATAGCTGCACAGGTGATCAATTGCTCGTTCAAATAATCCAACCGCCGAGCCTAATGGCCCAGACAGTAAATGCAATTCATCCTGAATAATCAGTTCGGGGGGAAGCGTGCTGTAATTTACGCCGGACCCAAACAATCGTCTTGAATCCTCATCTCTATTGCCCACAACGGTAGAAACCTTGTTTGCGAGGGCAGCGAACTTATCTACTGTACCAAAAAGAAGAGTCGGCGGAAACTTATAAATATCATCATCGAATAGACGAATAGGAATTGTATTATCCTCGTTGACAAGGTGTGGCTCATAAAATGCGCAACCTCGGACGTTACACGAAATAAGAAGTTTACTTTTAATTCCATAGGAATCCTCCAATGGATTGGGATGAACATTCGATAGGTCTGAGTCGACGAAGAGCCGGCCCCCGCACCATGGACACTCAGTATGGGGTAGTCGAGTCAAAACAGGTTCTTCACGCAAAATCGCCCCTGCAATTTTCGACAACTCCTCTTGCATTCCGCCCTCATCACCCCATCGATTCGGAGTCGAATCACCTCCTACAAAGAGACCAATTGTTATTCGATGACTGCCTAGCGTATTGCGAGACGGCAATAAAAATTGCTCCTTACGGATAACCTCAAGAGCACAAATAAGTAAAGTCGCACGTTGAAACTGTTGAAGAGTCAATAATCGCAGTGTATATCGCATCAACACTGCGGTCCCATGGCCATTCTGAGTATTCATGAATCGCCGATACGCTATTGCAAATCCGATGATTCCCAAGTAGGCTTCGGTCTTCCCCCCACCAGTAGGAAACCAAACCAAGTCAGCAATTTCATTACGCTCAGGCCACCCAGTCTTAAAAACATCATCCACTACTGAATCATTTGTCGGCGGCCTTACAAAGGCATCGATATTAAGAAGAATAAAGGCAAGTTGGAATGACCGCCACAAGTATGCACTATTGTCAATTTCCCTATAATACTGTTCGCTGTTGTCGCCAGAGACGAAAGGTAGCGAGCCGTCCTTGCTACCTTGCTTAATCATTTTACCGTGATGAAGTTGCATCAACATCGCCGAGCTCATCGTCCGGTACGCCGCCATTGCCACGACATTGTCTCGTAGGAGCCGTACATTCCTTTGCAATCTTTTATGATCTTGAGTACACGAATTCAATTGTCTAGCAAGTACTGAACGTTCATCCTGATCAAGAGAACTTTCCAACAAATCCTTTGAACGATCCTCAATCCAAGCGCCATACTTAGACACCAAACTCGTAAGAAGTTCAATCACATCTTTGTCTGACGAATCACTAAAAGTTGACTGTCGCCTAATGCTCAACACATCTTCATCAATTAGCGCCGTAATTCGGCTACCAACGACTTTTTTAGGATTAAAGTCAACTCTCGGAACCTCTTGGGATGGTAAAAATTGAGCGCCTACCCATTTTAATCCAGTTGTATCCTCACCCCAGTCAACCGACGTGTTATAACCCTCGCCGTAATCCTTATACTGCCTGTAAAGTAACTTTGTAAAATTCAACTCCTGATCAATATCAAGCAGATTAGGCGGGTTGTATGGCACAAATGTTCCCGGTCTAGTCTCTATGGCTGTCATTTGTACACCAAAGTAGGCAACCTCATTTGCCTTGTCCTTCTTGTTTAATTGAGGGGGCTCACCCAACTTCAATTGAATCTCATTCCGGTTAACCAGCACAAGCTTCACATAAATATTACTGCGATATTTTTCGCCCCGATACCGTATGTATTGAAAATTCAAATACATCTTCATCGCCTCATCAATACAGATTTCACCTCGCGTTACATCTCGTTTTTCATCAAGTGGCGGCAGATTAATTGGCTTTTCAAATGGAATTGACTCCCATATCGGGGTCGGCTGGTTCGTTTTCGAACCAGCCCTATAAATTGTCTTCAGTGTTGTAATGATCTCCTTAACTTGACTATATAATTCAAGTGTATAAATAAATTTGCTCCAATTATCATAAGAGGCTAACTCGGCAGCAATGGAGCTGTTTACCTCATCAATTAGCGAGTCCACATAAATTCGATGAAACCGATACTCTTCATCATATTTCTTCGAATCAAATTTATAGAACCTCCCATCCGGAAAGTGCTTATCTATCATTGGAACTACCTCAGATGCAACAAACATCTCCAGGTTTTTATAGTCAATAGCATAAATGATGTGGCTTATGTCAACATCATTCGCTAGGCAAACAAAAACATTACCGTCAACCGACTCAATTTCGAATATACCCGAAAAATAAGTCGTGATGATTCGCATCACATCTTGCGCGTTCTCAGATATCCAATACCCTAAACGCGAAAATCTGCATCGCTCCTGCTTGACTTTACCATATGTCCGCAGTCGAATCATAATTCTAATATGCTCGTCCGGTCTGCAATTGCTAGCAAAGGCAAACGCAATCCCACAAGTGTTGGGATAATTTTGATTCTTGCTTGAGACACTTTCCGTATGATCGTCTCTAAATTGTTCATCATCCGCCTTTGGCTCGTGTTCTTCTTCAGGCTCATCGCTGCTAGATTCTTGAACGACTTCACTTTGGCTCACTTCATCAACTGGATTGTTGCTGATTGGAAAGAGGATACCTGAACTATATTGGTATGCAGGAACCTCGGCTATCACTTCGCGAATGTTAGCAATTGCCTTACAATCGTGAAGGTTTTTTCCAGCAAATTCATTTGTGTTCCAATCCTTTAGGAAAAAGAAACGCTTGTTGAAGGCACCTGGTCCAAGGACTTGTTCATTTAGAAAGGATTCAAGGCTATCCCGTTTTTCTTTAAATCTGCTCATCTCCGTTGGATACTTTTAGTAATTGTCATCGCTTGCTTCAGGGCTATGTGTTCACTGATACCGTAAATTACTTTTACCGCGCGGTGCATCCTTTCTTCAGGCCCCTCAACTTCTGCCGAGATTTGGTCAAGTAGCTTTGCAACACTTTCGACTACCGCTTCATCTATGCTGAGGCCAAAGGCATTTTCACTAAATAGTAGTCCAATAATCTCGATATAACAATCGCGCAACAGATTAATATTAGACCTGCATTTATGAGCGTTCCAAGCTTCTGCTCCTCTTTTAATCTCCAAAAAATCGCAAATGATTTCCCAGTCAGAATATCGTCTTGGCAGGAAAAACTCATCTTCATTTCCACCGAAATCAAGAGCGATGTAGTTACTATTAAATGTCGACTCCAGTATAGATAAACCACGACTTTTGAGACTCAAATAGACATCCCTTTCACTACTATTCCTTTTATGCATTCTATCCGTCCACGTTAAAGCCTCCGTTGGCATTCGCGCCATCTTCTCAGCAAGGTGCTTGACATCGACATACTTAGTAATCTGCTCAATCGGAAAAAATCTAGAATGCTCAGTTACCAAGCACGCCCTCGTCGTAATTAAATGACCATGTGCCTCAAGTAACACCGAGGTATCACCACGCAAGGTGAATTTGGAGCCATCTGTTGCAACTATCGTAAATTCAGTATCACGTTCTTCTCCGTCCAAATCAGATCGTTCAGACACTTCTTCAACAACCTCCGATTCAGTCATTTCGAAATCCTCATACAGATTCGAACCAGGTGCAGCATCACTCTCCTCGACTTTTTTACGGAATCTCGCTCGGTAGCTATTAAGGCCCTTATAGAGCAATTTGGCGAGACGCTTTCTTTGTGTATTGCACAGGTCCTCGAGAGTTTCGTAGTCCTCTGTATAGTATCGCCTGGCACCACCGATTCGCGCTTGACACCAATAGTCCCAGGCGTTCAACAGAAAATATGGGAAAATACCGTAATACAAGAAATCAGGAATAACAAACTTAATGGTCCTTTGCAAAATCCTGGGTTCAGAATTCATGATAAAGCCCGTATTTATAGCATCAAATGCAATGAAATCGCCAGGCTCCATATTCAGCACCTTTGGGTCGTCACTATAACAAACCGAAGCAGCAATGGGTAGCAAATGGCCATAAAGCGATTCAGCAGCAGCAGGGAACTGTCGCATTCTCGGTATCACGACATTTCGACCAGCAATAGCACTCCTCTGCAGCTTCCACCAATCAAGATTGTGCAAAAGTTCAATTATCCTAAGCACCAGTTCCTTCACGTTGCCCTTAACTGCGGGAAATTGAATTTGATACTCAGCTTTCCACCATCCCACATTATTCTCGGGATTAACGAAAAGAAACCACTTCGATGGAAAAGGCGTTCGATAGGGATTGAATCCCTCAGTGCTCCAAATTTCCTTCAATTCCTGTATAGCCAATGCAAGGTCCTCAGAATGCTCAGTTAGACTAATGCTATATGACATTAACAAACTGTCTATGTCAAATTCACTTACCCCCAAAGCCTCAGCCCGTGTTAGAATAATATCATGTTTCAGAACGTCCTTGAAAAACAATCGGTTACGCAAAATTAAGTCAAACCGCTTGCCCTCCGTCGAAATGGCGCGAAATACCCTAGAATCAATTGTTTGTCGATAGGGATATCGAATAGAGATAACATTAGAGATCGAAGCATTTCTAATGTCGCCAATGACCTCACCAATACTGCTGCTGTCCATCATGACGCCCATTGCAATCACCTTCATTTTCAACCAGTCTCGGTCAAGGAAACTACCCGCAGTTAATACCAAGGTTAATTCTTCAAACAGGCTTATCACCACATTGCGATTCAAGCAACCAGCCTTAACTATAGAAGAGAAAAGCAAAAAGGCCCTTTGAACAGCAATATCGTGCGACCTCTTCACTTCTTCTTTGACAAAAAGTGGTACAAACCTCGACTTACCCGCGATAGTCACGTTTTCAAAAAAAAGTGTCGACCCCATCCGTTCCACAAATGGCAACGTTCGATTCCAAACTCTGCTTGGAGAACGATTTCCTTCAAACTCAAAAATGTTAAACAAGCACGTTCCGTCAAGTTCCTTAGCAGGCATTGACCTCACTAATTTCAAAAGTAGATCCAAGTAGAGCAGGTACTCACTCACAGCCGTCAAAACAACTCTATCATACATTGGAACGTGAACAGCAAGCCTCTTTTCCTCCGAAAAAATGAACGTATAGTAGCGGATACCAACCTCCAGAAGAAGGTGCTCGTCGCATAAAACCGAACCTCTTAGTCTTAGCGTCTGCAATACAATACTGTTGCATTGATCAAATGAGCATTCAGGGTGTGTCATTTCCAAATCACAATATTCAACTCATAAATTGCTCGCGTGCATCCAATGTAGTTTTGAACCTTTGCGCCATTTTGAATTGACGGGGTTATTAAAACGACGCTCTCACTTTCAAGGCCTCGAAATTTTATGGGTGTAGTGAACTTCAATTTTTGACTAATAATGTTAACATTGTCCTCATTCAATTCTTCCACTTCCTTCCTGAAGTAAGAATTAACTATTTGTCTAAAGGGCTCAATTAACTCGGAATGAACCAAGATCACGCATTTGTATCGTTCCTTTACACTATCAAGCGTATCCTTAATCAGCTCCAGTTTCTCAGTCGTAATATGAACCTCCCGAATATGCCTACTGTACATCTCTCTCAATTTCGTAAGTTGTCCGTTACGTAACAACCCAGTCATCTCCAGAACATTTCTGCTCTTACAGCAGCGCCAAACTGTTTCAAAAATATAATGAACCCATGAAGATTCAGTATAAAATGTCGCATACCAGTCTATTTCAACATAATCGTTCATAATTGCCTGCTCAGGATCATAAAGTACTAGCCATTTTGGACGATTAAGCAGCTTTTCGCATCGCTCTATGAACTCAAGCAAACCCTTATCGAAGAATTCTTGCGCCTCGTCTACAATTACAAAGTCAACCTCATTGGGTGAATCAGATCCATTAAACACCCTGAACTGGATGAGATTTTTGTCTAGTCGATGCTCTGCGACAACTATATGCTCCATCCGCGCCCGTAGCAATTTATTGGCACAGTAATAAATTCCTTTATGCTGCTTCAATAGCTTTTCGGCAAGAAACTTAGTGGCTAGAACCGTTTTGCCAGTCCCGGCACATCCCTCAACCATCACACGTCTATTCTTCTTAAGGCCATTTACTATTTCGTAATTCTGTTCGAGCAAAATTTCGTCTCTTATTCTGTTCGGATCAAAACCATAAGTTTGTTGCACGGGAAATAGCTCACTCTTGAGCCGCTTTAGTGCGGTGGAATCGACTTCAGGATATCGTCGCCACATGATCTCTTCAATCTTTTCACGTCGCAAGGCTGTATTCATTTGCGCAATGACATTTCGTCGTGATTCCTTTGCTAGTTCTATTAGAAAGTCAAACAACATTTGCGTTTTAGCATCTCGCGACTGCACTCGTTCGAGATTTCTACGCGAAAAAAAGAGATACGAATAGCCAAGAAGCTGCGGACCTTTTAATTCAAATCCGGCTTCATGGGGGAATATTACAGATCGATAAATAAATGGTGTTGTATCTAGAAGAGCTCGTAAGGAATGCAGATATTCCTTTGCCTGAATAAACGGATTTTGGGAAACATATCGCCTAGAGGGATCAGCCCTGTCGTAAGTATAGTACACGTCGTTCTCATCAACTTCAATCCCACCTCCTTTAATTTCCACAATCAGAATACCGAATCTGGAAATGATCAAGAAATCAATCTGCCCCTCTACCTTACTGGAACTCGAAGGGTGTGACGAAAGATTGTAATTATGCTTAACATACCAATTTTCATCACCAAGTAATTTAAGTTCGTTGAACCGACTCAGCTCATTATAGAACCATATTTCACCAAACAAAGGTGTACCATCAGACTTTCTAATTGCTGATTCGAGATCATTTTTAGGATAATTATTTATAAAAACGACAGGCATGCGTATTAGTCACTCAACACTTATATGGCCATTTCGAGCGTATCGATATGCACGCTATTAAAAGGCAGCTGATGGTGATCAGGACTCCCCTTACTAGTCATCACCGCCAAACATCTTGACAGAGCGATGTAACCCAATGCGATGGGCTTAGGTAAGCAAAACGGTTCATCGACAAGAGGAGCAAAATTGTCGAAATCGGATTTAAACGATTCAGAGATAAAGCCCTTAATTCTACTCAACAATTCATAAGGCCCGACCGACACTGAAAGTCTCTGTTCACCTAAAGTCATACAATAGACAGCCTGAAACTGATCGAAACCAACAAGATTCTTTCTAATCGATTCAACAAATGAATCGATTTCACAAATGTCATGTGAGTCGACACAAATTCCATCTGGATCAGGAATAAATATTCTGGCTTTATTCTTACCCTGATTATAGTGTATTTCAGCGTCCCACTTGAATTGCTCATTCAGAAAATCGGAATGGTAATTTGTCAATTCTACTCTATACGTATCAAACTTAAATTCAGGTATATGGTATCTGAAACGCGTCTTTTGACGCTTATGTCGTTCCTCTTTTACTGGAACCTCATCTAAATTAAGGTTCTTAAAGTATGTATTGTTGGGGTGAACAATATGAACATATCTCGCAGGAGCATGCATTTGCTCGTGTGCATTAATTGCACTAGCGAATGCAAATGACATTTTCGGAGGGACCGCATTTCCCACAAGTTTATATTTAACACCAAGAGAGCCCCCGTAAAATCTGTAGTCGATTGGAAAACTCATTAAACTAGCAACTTCCCTAATAGTAGGTGCTCGTAGGGAAGCGGCCCCATGCCCCAAAACAAAACACTCGCGAGAGGAGAATGACATTGTTGCCATTATTGTCCTCGCAGGTTTGTCACTATTCTCGCGAACAGCCATCCTGCCCATGTAACCCTTGTCCTGCTTTAACCTCCTAATAGTGATTTGTTCAAATTCCGCTAGCTCTTGCACATAATGATGATCGGTAACATCCTCGCCAGGCATTGTAAAACCATAAAGAGGATCAACTATCGTCGCATGCAATCGCTCTTTCGGAGACCCCAATGCATCGAGAATTGTACCAAGAGGGATCAATTCCACGTCCGCAGTAATGTTGCTTCTCGGTGTAATGAAGTCACCGCAGAAGTACCTCGTTCTGTTCGAAGGAACTCCATAATATTTAGCGTTATACTCACCAGCATTGACGCCTTTGACTTTCAAATCAAATGCTCCCGATAGTCCTAGGGAGTGCGCAGAATAAGACCTTTTAATATGCACGCGAGCATTTGGAACATTTTCAAGTATCCAATACCGAAGTGGAGAGTTCTTTCGAAATTTCTTTCTCGCCACTATGCGGAGAAATGCTTCTATTAGTTTTTTTCCCTGGGATTTATTTCCACTTCCAGAGCGATTTGAGTTAGAGAAGAATGTACAAGGGGGCGATCCAATAATAATTTCGGCATCAGGAACGATGCTATGAAATGCAACGTCAGGCAATAATGACAGCGCAACGATATCCATTCTAACCGTCACGCACCCCGGATGATTCTCCGCATGCGTATCGACGGCTGGCTGCCATTTATCAATGGCCCAAATTATCTCAAAGCCTGCTTGTCGAAATCCCTCAGAGAAACCACCGGCACCACAAAAAAAGTCCAGTACACGCATAAACTTATCTTACTTCTTTGTGTCCCTAGATCGGGACTTACCATCGTCCATAAAATGCCAGCCCAGTCCTCCTCCATAGAGACATTCTTCAGCAGCTATAAAAGACTTGAGAATCAGCAGGCAATCCAATTGTCTCTAGAGCCGCAGCGGCACCGAAAAGCTATTACCAATCATAATGACGTTACTGGAAACTCGAGAAGTCATAATCATATCAAACCCAACGCAACTAACATAGAGCAATACGTGTTTTACAACAACTAACCTAAACATGGGTTGCGAGCAAAATAACAATTAATCTCCAAGCCCGCAAGAAAAACCGTCTTAGCCTATTCCGAGTTTTCGAACATCATCCTAAAGCTTATATCGACATCACCGTATTTGATCATTTACGGCATGGCCGGAATTGGACGGTTGGGGACAAAATGCGGCGCAATATTTCCGTTTTATGTCTGGCCTTTCTTATATTCAAATCCTGGGCAGTAAGGAGGTGTTGTGTATATTGAATGGAAGATTCCCTTACCGCTGTCTGTACGTCCACATCAAAGTGCCTATACTAAGTTTTGCTCGTTACAATTTCAAATGGCAAAGTACGACACACTATTGAACATTCTAGATGCCATCCTTGGGGAGGCTCCCTCTTCGCTTAAAAAGAAGTATCCAATTCAAACAGCGGATTTTGACCAGCTAAATCAATCGCGTTCAAGAGCATTCACTCACCTATACCTCAAGCTGAGTTTTGGCCTACTTGACTTTGATGAGCGCGAGCATTTTATAACCGATGGCTAAGCTCGTTAACAGCATGAAAAGGGTGAATAAAAGAACCGAAGCGGTGACGATCTATCAGTCTTGTGATTATGCTAAATGGTTTAATAGTGAGAATTTTAACGCTGACATTATAAATTACTTCACTTTGTAGGTTCACGCATTCTACGAAGTTAGGTACCACGAACAAGACGTGCTATCAATGATGGTGTGGCATAGAAACTAGCAATTGGCTTTGTTCGAGCACTGGTAATCCGATTGTGAACCGCATCCCAACGAAGAAAAGGCGAAATGATAACAAGGTTGATGGTAATACAAAAGATTGAAGAAGACGGAAGAGTTGAAGTATTTCAAGTCTCGTCCGACAATTTCCAATGGACATTTGACAACCGGAGGACTATGACATCCGAGGACCAGGAATTCTTTCCATTTCAATTGTTTGGACAGCTCAATATTTTGAAAAGGCCACCAGGGGCAGAGACCAGAACTTATTCTAAGGAGGGCGAGATTACATTCTGTGATGACTATGGCGTGCCTGCGGGTACAGTAATTGGACTACTTTTTCCTAAAACATTTGTACCTGATATTTTAAAATTCAAAGATAAACCATTTATCCCCGTTGGATTTGCTGGGCAAGTGTCTTCAAGACCACCGGGACAAATTCAAATACTCTACAATTACCAAGAAAAACGTTGTGCAATAATTTTCAATATTCACGAGAATATATGCTTTGGTTTCAAGTGTATCTCAAAAAGGGTTAGCAACGATCTGTTTCCGAGGGACGAGAGTGTAATCGCCGATGACTTATTTGATATTACTTTGAGCAGGGAGTTTTTGAAGGCTGACACTATTTCCAACGAGGACCTGAAAATTATAAATAGTACTTTAAGCAAAACGGACCTTGACGACATTCATGCAACTCTCAATGACCTGTTAATAGCTGTCAAGTCCGGGCAAAGGGAAAAGAGTAAAACATTATTAAATCGAATTGGTACCTTACTGCTAAACGGAACGGGAATTGGGAGTAACCTTACAACCATTGCGGAAAACTTTAAGCAAGGTAGCAGTGGACAGCAATTGCTTGGAAGAATCATTGAATACGTGTCGTTATGAGCGAAACTGCCAAAGAACGTCTAGCTGATCGGGTGGCACATGCCAAGTTCTGGACAAGGGAATATTCATCCGAACGCACATCTTTCAGAGGCCATGTCCGAGATGCTGTACTGCTTTAGAAGGACTATTAAAGGAGTGGGCCAAACCAGGTCGTCAAACTCCTGGCGCGCAAGCGTCTTTTTCATATCTTGAATCAGCAAAAAATGATTGTAATAGAGAAATATCGGGCGTTACTTCTGATATTCAGACGCTAAAGGATTTTTAACCGATATCAGCAAATATGAACAGATAATTACATGAATTACAAAATTCCATCAGTTGAGCTTTCATCTGAGTTGAAAGAAGACTTATCAAGAATTGAGAAGATCATTGATGACTTAAATACTAAGAGAGACGAAGGTTTAAGTAAAGAACTTCTCGACAACTTGAAACGCCAGTTGCTTATAAAGCAAGTCTATCATAGTAACGCAATTGAAGGGAATAAACTGTCCCTGCGAGAAACAGAATTGATTCTCAATGGAATGGTAATTAATGAACGACCGTTGAAAGACGAAATTGAGGCGAAATCACTTGCCAATGCCACGGAGTACCTATACTCTCTTATTGACGGTAGAGAACCGTTAACTAAAAGAACCCTATTGGAGTTACATTCATTGATTTTAAAGAATAGTCCCAACGGCGGATCAGGTGTTTTTAGAAAGCATGATGTTCAAATTAAGGGGTCAGAACACAAGCCACCATCGCATCTTTCAGTTGAGGAGCATGTAGATGAACTATTTCAATGGATGAATAGAAATTCACACAAATTTCCTCCAATGATCATGGGATCCATTTTACATCATTGGATGACTTGGATACACCCCTTTAGTGATGGCAATGGGCGAGTTTCAAGATTGTTCTTAAATTTCTTTCTTCTACAAAAAGGGTATCCGGAGGTGATTGTAAAGCTTGTTCAACGTGATCAATACTACAATTCCCTAATTGCAGCGGATAAAGGTAGTATTGCCGAACTGATTGAGTTACTTGCTGATAACATAACGGAAACAATCTCAGCTTACGAAGAGCTGATAAATGAAGATCAACGCCAAAAAGATTGGCTAAAAAAATACAAGGACTTAAGAACGGAAGAATACACAAAGGTTAAGTCAAAACATTCATACGATTACGAAGTGTGGAAAAATCAAATGGCAGTATTTAAAACACTGTTCAAAAAGTCACTGCAAGAAATATCAGCACACCTTTCCAATATTGAAGTTATATACAAAGACTATGATGTTATTTCTTTAAACCAATATCTGGATTTGCTTGAGGATAGAAGTGTATCAAATTCCGGTTATATGTATGTGAGTTTGTATGACCGAAACAAACATGAAAGCCTTACGCTTGTGTTCTATTTTGAACGCCTCTATGTTTCAAGACGTCTTAAATTTGAAGAGGAACAAAAGAGGCATCCAAGAAATTTTAAGACAAGAAAAGTTATTCCACCGGCCATTAAGCTTCATATTTCTGGCCGCAAAAATGGCGTTGTGATCAAGTTGAACGAAAGTGTCGACTTGGTTAATATTGGGACTTACAAGGATCAATTGTCATTTGGGATAGTCGATCGTTCTATAAAACGTGAACCTTGGCAGAAACCAAGAATTGAATCTAGGACTGATGCACCTGGCGAAGTTATTCGAAGATTCATTGACCAAATTTTGCAGTTGTATTTTGAAATTAAACCAAATAAAAAGGCCCAATAACGCATCTTATTTCATGGAATCGGCCTACAGAGTGAGCAACTACCGTTGTTCAAACAAAAATAGCTATGGACGACATCTTACGAATTGGCGTTTTTTACGATGGCAATCATTTTAACTACGCTCAGAACTATTCTTGGGGTCAGAACCAAGGATGGCTCTCGTTTCAACAGTTTCATCGACTGCTTGAGAAAAACATTCGTAAACATTGCTAGGTCTTCTTTGACTACAAAGTGGTAATACTCAGCTTGGTACCAAGTACTTTTTACATCGGCTAATGCCGACGAGAAAAAACTAAGACTGGACAGACGAAGGCATCACGACCTCATGCATGCTGGTATTGAAAGCAATTCAACCCTATGTCTCCCATTAAAGTATGAGTTTCCATTATTCGCTGAAGGTGGATCATTCTATCTACCTGAATTTACGATGATAGTTAAGGGTGAAGATTACTATCTGGAACACCTTTGAAGGCTCGATATTCCAAAGTACAAAGCGCACTGGGGAAAGAAGGAGAATTGGTATCACAAACATTTTCCTGACAAGCTGTTGACGACCGTTGAGAATGGAAAGACTAATAAGGGACGTCGAAAGTAAAGTGTCAAAGTTGATTTGATTTCTTAATCGCAAATGAACTGAACTAACGCCGGGATCGTAATAGCTCTCTCAAAACGCCTATTAATTTGCTCCCTATTTGTACCTAATTTGTCGAAAAACTGCCACGACATGCTATAGAACCGCATGCGTACTTCCTGTATCGGGAAATGAATTATACAACAAACTATCTATCAGTCACCTACAGCAATGATTCACTTTCCTAGTCAGTAAATGAACAATTCATTAAAACCTTCTACGTCAGACAATTAAAGTTTCAGATTACTCTAGCACTGCTAGGATTTTCATTTTTTTGTTACCCGTTTGTTACTCAAAACCTAAGCGTCCTTAAGCGAGTAACAAAAACTCAAGCGACAATTTTAGCAAGTTGTTTTTGTGAAGCTCCTAATGCAAAAAATGAGCGGACCATTAAGTCAATAGAAACAGAAGGATCGCCTGATTCCATTTTCGCTACTCTGGATTGGCTTGATTTAATTTTGCGGGCAAATTCAATTTGTGTAAGATGCTTTGCTTTTCGATAAGCCTGTAACTTCCTACCTAAGGTAATTTTAAGTTCAATTATCTTACTTTCTTCGGATGATAAATCCAGGAATTCCTGAACACTCCCAACTTTAAATCCTTTTGATTCGAGACGTTTTCTTTTTGCACTATTCATACCTCTGCTCTTTAACTATCATATTGCTTAATTCTTCCCTTGCAGATGTCGACAACATATTTCGGAGTCTCCTGCGTTTTCTTTTGAAACACTTCAAGAACAACTATCGCATCCACATCTCTCCTATAAATAATTCTCCAATTTTTTGTCTCATCGACAATACGCAGTTCATGACACCTAGCACCGATACTCGGCATAGGTCGCGAATGAGGTAGCGATAATTTTTCGCCTTTCTGCTGGAGTCGCAATAAATATCCTGCCTCTATTCTTGCCTCAGCTGAAAACGGTGGAGTCTTTAGCTCTCCGTGGAGCCAAACTAACGGCTTATCGCGAGTACTCATTGGAATTACAAATATATGTCATTTTTGACATATATCAAGGGGCAAAACAGGTTTTTCTGAGCTTGAATTGTCGGTTAATTCAAAACAACCATCCCAACATTATAAAACTAGTTCTGAGCTTTTCAGTTGCAGAATCTTTCGATCCAGTCGATTAGTCTCTATCTGCTTTAAGAACTGTTCACGATTAGCAATCTCCTCTTCTAAATTTTGAAGCCACTGATTCACATCGAATCCACACGCCTTGAAATGATTAAAGTCCCAATTTCTTTTTGAGACCTCCTGAAAAAAGCATGCGCTTTTATGGAACTAGCACACAGCAGAACTTTCAGTTTTGCCTTTTGAAGTTCAGCTTGAAGAAATGAGTTTGGTGCCGCGCTTAAGGGAGGTTTTTTCGAATGAGCATCAAATACGAAAATAAGATCATCGATGTCACCTACTTCATCAAACGATACAGGACTTTGATTCTTTACCGCTTCTAACACATCAGTAAAGAATACCTTGTGTTTTTCATACGGAATAGAAAACTGCAATCCTTTTTTATTGTAAAACTCATTCAATACAATCGGATAATCCAAACTCGTTTTCACGTCCCGTCTTCCATAGTGGGTATATAACGAAGTGCGGAAGATACTCATCTGACATGGGAAGCTTTATTAACTCTAGCCCCGCTATCAATGGACCAACTCGTTTATAGAGTTTATTTTTGGCATACAATGTCAATTGAAGAATTGCATTTTCCCAATCGACATTTACAGCGTTGCTTGTCTCTTTACTCACCGCCATTTGCTCAAACATTCAAGGCTATTTTTCACCAATTCTGTTACCGCAACATTTTTCATATTTCCTTTTTTATCCACTGCGTCAGCGCATTTGCAAATTTCTTCCGTTCATGTTCTCTGACTATTTTCCATTTTTCAGCTACTTAATTGCATAGACTCGAAGGACGACCTTACCAGCTGCCGGAAAACTACCCACGCCGATTGCAGCAATATGATTTAGCCCCGAATGTTTCGGACTGCTGGTTTCGAAGTTTACATTTGTTCTAAAGTAATAGTCAGTAGGGGAAAGTTCCCCGCCCTTACCGGCACCGATCAAGGCAGCGACCTTTGCACTCGCATAACTGTATCCGGAGTAGGTAATATAGATAAGAGTACCATCGTCCATTTGTAACGTGGCACGACTGTCTACTTTAAAAGTTGTGGAGTCAATTATAAGTCCCCAGTCCCCACCATCAAGTATTTTGCCATTTAGGTTGCTACCCTTTACAAGTCCATCTTTAAATGGAGAAATTAGTCTTGTTCCTTTTAAGACCGGCCCCACTACTTGAGGCGGATCAAGATTGATTTCCAAATCAAATAAGAATTCGGATTTCAATTCTTGTGCAATAGTTTGTTGATTGAGTAACAATGAGCAAATAGATATTATAAAAGTAATTTTTTTCATGTTGTCTTATTTAATTGATTAAACACTAACCGGGCCTCGACCCAATTCCGGATTTAGTCTGCCTTAGCGTGAGGTGAATCAAAAAAATTATTCACTTCACCTATAGCTGTCTTGGTACATCTGAAAATGATATCATGCAAATCGGTTCCGGAACTGTGCAATGGATCAATGGCTTTTACGAGTTTTGTCCTCATTTTAAAAAGCTCCTCGCGATCAAACTTTGTTGATCCCTTTACCAAGTCAAGTTTCATCCGTTGTTCTTGCTGTTCTTGCTTAGCATTGAATATTCCGTTCAGCTGACTGCATTGGTCGCATGGACCATTTTTGTTTACAAGGGCACACCTGTTATCAAAAGTGCTTGTCATCGTATCTCTTGCGTTGACCAGAAGGTGTTTGACTATTGCTTCAGTTTTTTCGAGGATATGAGCAATCTCTTTGACAGAAAACTCATACACATCTTTTAGGATCAGCGCGATCTGGTTTTCAATAGGCAAACTTTTCGAAATGCAAGTGAAACAAAAGTCGATGTGTTCCTTCATCTCATACGCTCCCGCCTTAGAGGTCTGATGAACAGCAAAGAATGCTTGACCGATCTCTGGCGTGTTAATAGCCAGAGTCGCTCCCCGATCCTGTGCGTCAGCAGGCCATCGCTTTAATTGCCTCAGGTGATCATAGGCCAGGTTGGTCGCAATTCTGAATACCCAGGTTTTAAGGGAGGATTCCTGTTTGAATGTTGCAATCTTATCAAATGCTCGGATGAAGGTATCATGTGCCAAGTCGTTTACATCGTTTCGGTCAGTAAGCAGACGATAAAGATATGATCTCAATTGTGGTTGAAAATCAGCAAACAGTGTTTGAAACGAATTGATATCACCTGCGAGGGCTTTCTTTAGAATTTCTTCTCTTTCCATAAGTTCAATTTGATCTAAAATCAGAAGGGGTTAAAGCCAGATATTACAATACATTGAGTTTTCCGCAATCCACATCAATAATATGACTGTTGAATACTATTCCATTTCCCGAAGCTAAAAAAGCGGCTGCCTCAGCTACATGTTCCAACGATGGGCCTGAATTCAGGATATCAAATTTTTTGTATTGTGAAACCATGTCCTCCCTTGCAATACCTAATTGCTGTGAAAAGTCATCGATCATTTCTGAAATCTTATGCGATTCATAAATGGCGCCCGAGCAAATACACATTACTTTGATCCCATGCTTACCAAACTCAGCAGCCATTACCCTCGTTAATCCTTCAATCGCTGCACATGCTGACGCAAACCCAGCCATGTTAGGCGTCTTGGTTCTTGACATTGAGGCGTTAAATAGCAAGATAGTGCCTTCTGATCCTGATTGCATCATGTGTTTTGCGGCTCCTCTTGAAGTAAGGAATTGCGAGCCACAGATCTGTTTTAAGGGATTAAGGAATTGCTCGAAGGTGGCCACTGTGGAAGGTATGCCGCTACCCGCGTCCCTGTAATAGCTTCCGACCCCGTTAAATACAACGTCTAATTTTCCATTGTCTTCAATGACTTTTTGCAAATGGGAATCAATCTCGTTCTCATTTAGCGCGTCCACTTTGCCTGCCTCTGCCTGGCCGCCTGCTGCTTTTATCTGATCCGCAAGATCCATTACCGCCTTTAGATTACGGCCAGTGACATAGACTTTTGCACCATGTTGTGCGAATGACCTGGCAACGGCTCCAGCAATTTGCCCAGACGCTGCAAATACTACTGCTACTTTGTGTTTTAACATCTCCATGTGTTGTTGTTTCCAATTTGGACGTACAGGAGATTCAAAATGATCGGGATTTCTCAAAAATAAGCTGAGATCAACATATTTCATTGATTCTAAGCAAGATATGAGTTGTTGTGGCTCAACGGTTAACGACAAGAGTTGCACAAGGACAAATAAAACTCAGACAAATGATTTTGGAAGAAGGTTTTGTTTGTAAACTTTTATTGTTTGGCGAATGAACAAATATTTAGAGGAATATGGATAACCAGATATGCTTGGTTTACTACGACAAATAGGTGATATTCCAATTTAGTTAAAGTATAGCATTGATGAAGAAAAGTAAACTTTCACGTTCTCCCTCCTTCTCCTACACTTGTTACCAGTCACAGAAAGCTCAAAATTTCTTTGCGGATGCTTAGGAATGTTGAGCGATTACTTGGTAATTCTTGTTACCATGATAAGCGCTTTTGCACCTATTAACCTCTGCCTAATCGCATCGTGTCGGTTCGTGATAGATGAGAGAATAACACTGATGAACACAAGTAAATCAAAACGAAAATGATAAAGGAATAAACGATTCAAAAGGTTCATCCACGGTTTAGGCCCTAACTCCATCCGTTTACTCCGACCTTAATATCTTCACTGGATTTACAAGCGCAGCCTTGATCGCCTGGTAGCTCACGGTTAGTAAAGCAATCCCTGTTGCAATAACACCTGCGAGGGCGAAGATCCACCATTCAATATCGATGTGGTATGCGTACTCCTGAAGCCATCGGCTCGCACCAACCCATGAAACCGGAAATGCAATGCAACAGGCAATCAAAACCAGCTTAATGAAGTCTTTGGATAACAATGCCATAATACTGAACATATTCGCACCTAATACCTTTCGCATACCGATTTCTTTCAAACGCTGTTCAGCGGAATATGTGGCAAGCCCAAAGAGGCCAAGGCATGCAATCACGACGCTGGCAATTGCCACCCAACCAAGAATAGTTTGGCTCCGCTGATCTTCAATGTAGAACAAGGCAAGCTGGTCGTCAAGAAAGTGATATTCAAACGGCTCGTGCTCATCATTCACCACCATGATCGCCTTGAGTTTGTCGAGTGTTGCCTGGATGTTCTGAGGGTGGATCTTCACAGAGTAGTAATCAATCGGAAAGATCGGGTTGGAATGATACGTGAGGATCAAAGGTTCTGTCTTCGCACGCAGCGATTGGAAGTGAAAATCTTTCACGATTCCTACGACCCGTGGGTTAAATGAAGCATTTACGTCATCATAGATTCGCGTAAAGAATTGATCTCGCGCCACCTGCGGTATCACTAGTTCATCGGAAACATCGGTGATGCCAAGGATCTTCGCCGCAGCTTCGTTGATAATGACAGACATCGTATCTGTATCATTTTGGAAATTTCGCCCCTTGAGTAACTTGATTTCATAGGTGCCGAGAAAATCCCTATCAGCTGCAATGGTATAGGCTATCTGCAGTTCACCGGCACTTCCCTCCTTTTTCAATTTGATCCTCGGTATGGATTTCCACTCTCCTGGCACGCGCGATGTTGCCGACACATGCTTCACGCTACTTACCTTGGACATCTCATTCTTTACCCACTCGAAGTTTGAACGCGCCTTTGCAACATTCACATCGATCACCACCATCAGATCTTTGTCGAAGCCAAGGTCGCTGTTGTTTAGAAAACG
>DATHKA010000547.1:0-5746 GCA_035489615.1 Chryseolinea sp. | reverse complement strand
CGCTCCCTTTTTTGGTCGTTAGAAATGGTGAAACGCCGCCTCAGACTATTTTCCGCAGGCTTAATTGACGGTTGTCAAGATGGCATTGGTATTGGGGTGAATTTGCTATGACGTCCCGGCAACAGCCGGCAAACAATCAAGAAGCATAAACAAACCATACTATGTTTGAACCCATCACATCCGAAATTACTCTCCACCCTGGCCAGGTGTTAAAGGAGATTGCCACCGGCGCTTTGTTTGAAGTCGGTGTGAGACTGCGCGACGGTACTGACACGTGGGAAGTAACCGAGGTCGGTCCCGACGACCGTAGCAAAGTGATCATGGTCGCTGATCGCCAGACGCTGGCCATGAAGTTCTTCGCGGAAGCGGATGATTGAATGGGATTTCAACTAACAAAAAAAGGCCCGAACAGGGCCTCTTCAATTGTTAATTGTCAATCATCAATTGTTAATTCTGGACCTTATCTCCGAGTCTACATTCTCAAAATTCTTCTTCACCAGCACTAACAGTGGCAAGCAGAATACCGGAAGCAACGTGATGATGCTGAAACCTCGCCTCGTCACCATCACAATCGAAACGGCAAACATCACAACGATTGCACCGGTGAAGACGGCGAGCGTCTTTTTCAGGGTCATTCTGCGTTTGTGAAGGTTGTCGATCGACAGGCGCCTTAATTCAATCTCCCTCATACATTCGTTTCAATCGTTACCAATATAAAAACTTTTTTCTTCATGTGCGAAACACAGAAATAACAGAAGGGCGACTTTATTCCCGCTAACGTTTGCGCAATTACTTGAACGGAAAATCGCTGACGGGTATTCTCGCCTTGACCAGCAACTTTTTCAGCGCTGCCACCTTGTCGGCGTGCAGGGCCGCGAGGTCGGTATGCTCAGACGGATCGGCCTCTATATCATAAAGCTCATACGTCGTTTCTACCGGGGCCATTGTATGTTTAGACACCAGCTTCCATTTCCCCTCACGGATGGCTTTCGATCCGCCGCCCTCATGAAACTCCCAGTAAAGATATTCATGTTGTTGCTGCCGCCCCTTGCCCAGCAAGGTGGGCAACAGCGAAACGCCTTGAATGTCCGCCGGCACGTTCGCAGCACATAGCGACGCACAAGTTGGCAGGATATCCCAGGCTACGGCTACGGTACTGCTCCTGACGCCGGCTGGAATCGTGCCGGACCATCGCGCGATAAACGGAACGCGAATACCCCCCTCATAAAGATCGCGCTTATAGCCACGAAGCGGTCCGTTGCTGTTGAAGTAGTCGGGATCCGCACCGCCCTCGAGGTGAGGACCATTGTCGGAGGTAAAGATCACCACCGTGTTATTGGCAATTCCCAGTTCTTCGAGTTTTTGCATCAGCTCGCCCACCTGACGATCAAGATAGGTGACCATCGCGGCAAACGCGGCGTGTGGCTCGGATTGAGAAGCATAAGGTCCTTCGCGAAACTTTTCATCGCCGGGCTTTGCACCATGATAAGGTACCTCGGGATTGTACTTGCCCCTGAATGCTGCGAGTTCCAATTCCGGAACCACCAGCTCAGCGTGTGGCAGGGTAGTTGGATAGTAAAGGAAGAACGGTTTGTTACGGTTGTCTTCCATAAACTTCAGCGCCTGTTGATGAATCAGCTTCGGAGCGTAGTCGCTGTTCTCGTCGCCCGTGTTGCCGGGAAGCTCAATGCGAGCGCGATTGTCCCATAGATGACCAGGATAGTAGTTGTGGGCAAGTGCCTGGCAATTGTATCCATAGAATCGATCGAAACCCTGGCGGTTAGGATCGCCTTCTGTACCAATGTAACCAAGTCCCCACTTTCCGAACGCGCCCGTTGCGTAACCTGCTTGTTTCAATAGCTCGGCCAGCGTGATGGAATTGGCAGGCAGCGGCCATTGCCCTTCCGGCTCGACACTCTTGTTGCCGCGAATGGGTGTATGCCCCGTGTCTTGTCCGGTTAGCAAGGCCGAACGTGAAGGTGCACACACCGATGTTCCTGCGTAATACTGCGTGAACAATATGCCTTCGCGGGCGAGGCGATCGATGTTAGGGGTCTTAAATTTCTGCTGACCATAACAGCCCAGATCGCCATACCCAAGGTCGTCGGCGAGGATAAGAACGATATTGGGAGGGTGCTGGGCGCGCGCAGGTTGCACGGCGTTCATCAAAAGAAGACAAAGGCAAACACAAAGGGCGCTGGATCGAATGCTCACGTCTTAGATAGTTTGTGACCAAAACTATCGAAAGATAAGAAGCCGGCAAAGATCCAGCGACCCATTCAAGTATTACCTGCCGCGCGAGACGCCGTGATGCCTGTGATGCCTGTCTCCGCGTTGATGGTGATGCGACTTCTTCCTGTCATTCCACTGCTGATATTGCTTTTTATTCAGGATTGACCTCAAGTCTCGTTCATGGCCCTTACGCAACTTCATAAATTCCGCTTTACGCGAATGCTCGTTGAGCGACGCGTGCTTCATGTGGGAAAGCTTCTCGCGGTAACTTTTGTTCGCCTCCTGAAAGCGATCAAACTGACGGTCACTCAGGGATAATTCCCGTTTTATTTTTGCATAACGATCGCTTGCAACCCTATGGTTATGCGCATCGCGGTTGTCCCGGCGCGCGGTCACGTCTTCATCGCGATGTCCCCTTCCCCTCTCCTGCGCCAACACGACAACCCCAGCCATCATGAAAGCGATTAAAACCAAGTGCTTTTTCATATTGTTTACTTTTGACGGTACAGAATCAATAACAGTTCCAAAAAGCGTCATATTAAAAGGAATTAGACAAACCGGGCAATTCGATCTACCGATTGCCTCAGGCTTGCCGCCGTGGGCGTCCACAGTCCGCCACCTGAATCACAGCACCGACGCCCGTACCTCTATATCCGCCGCCGAGAATGCCTGCTTGCCTTGTGCGTCGCATGCCGCGGCCTCTTTAACTTTGCCCTGGGCCTTGAGGCATTGGTATAAACCAACCAGCGACCAACCATTTCCCGGACTGTCGACCAGGTCCTCGCGGTATGCGCGTTCAGCTTCCTGAGTACGCCCAGCCTTCAATAAGTACTTCCCAAGAAACTGTCTTGCGGGTACCACCCAATCGTGAGGCTCACGGTAAATGAGTTTATCTTCCTCGGCAACAGCAGCCCGAAAAGCGGCAAAGGCTGCCTCCGATTTCCCCTGGGCAAACCGGATCTCCCCTTCGAGCAACGCAGAGGCTACACGACAAGATTGTACAGGGCTATTGAAGGGCATGTAACGCACCGCCAGCAGGGAGTCACCCAGCTGTGCGTTGATACGAGAAAGGCATTTATCCGCAGCCGCTATGTTCTGGTTGCGCACATAGGCCACCCCTCGCGCAAACTGATCCAGCACATGTGCGTACTTCCACGTACTGTCGGGAGCATCGGAAGCCAGTATCTCATGCCATTTACCCAGCCGGATCTGTGCCAGTACAGGCATCATGTACACAAACTGTCCGTAGGTGTCGGTGCGTAAGTCCGGCGACAGCTCCGCCATGCGCATACGGGCGCGTTCGTATATCGGAAGACCTTTCTGGTACATCCCGGCTGTCATGGCACAGAAAGACTGCACGGCGAAGAAGTGCGTGGATCGGTCCTGACCGAGCTTCAGCGACGGCACGCGCCTATCGATATCGTTATTCACGGCATTCGCTTCTTCGTTCACGGCAACGCCCAGGCTGTACAGGCCGTTGCGCTGGTACATATGCGTGGCCATGTGCACCATATGACCAATACCCGGGTTCACAGCCTTTAATGCGTTGGCAGACGCTAGCGCCCGCTGTGGATCCCTTGAGGCCTCCACCAGGTGGATATAGTAATGCAGGACAGCCGGATGCTTCTCCCGCTTCAATATTGACTCGCTCAGGGTGACCAGGTCGTTCGTCCAGGCACGCGGTGTGCCATCGTTCGACCAGAAATCCCATTTATGTTCGAGCATCATCGCGTCGATATACAAAGCACCGATGTCGCTGTCGCGCGCATATTTTTTTGTAAGTAGCTCAAGCGCCGCGGCGTAGTTCCGATTGAGTTGGCCGCGATCAGCATTCGTCATATCCGTCGAATATCGTTGTGTCATGGCATCGATAAGCGCATTTTCCTTTTCGCTGGTATTGTTCGCATGGCGCCGCATTTCCGCGATCGTCTCCGGAACCTGCTTCGGCATCTTGTAGGTGTACGTGTTGTAAAACGGTCCCATGGCCAGGGCCTGGCCCCAATGGGTCATGGCACTTGATGGATCGAAGCGGCTAGCCTCCTTAAAAGAGGCCAATGCCTCGGAAAAATGATAGCCGAAATAGAATCCCAGTCCCTGGTTGAAATAATATTGAGCACTGTCGTTTCCCGTCGTTATGGCATAGTTCCGATTACCCCACCCCGAAAGCCGATTGATGAATTTGCCGTCGGCGGCAGGCACAACGGTACCGCTGGGCGATCCGCAGAGCGCAGCGGTAAGCGTCTCCGCTTCGTGCAACAAGGTCACGCCCCGGCGAACTGGCTTAGGCCAGTCGGCGCCCATCAGAAACAAAACCAGGATTAGCCCAGGCCATAGGGCGGCGCGCAAGTTCTTCATCGCTTCAGCAATTGTGTTTATTGCAATATAAGCGAACGGTCTGCGCATTAAAATACCGGCATTACATTCACCGCGTGAAATCAGCATATAGCGGCAGCGAAGGGAGCTCCGGTATGCCCGCCTTCGTTTCCGGAACATCAGGTCGAAACACCTATCTGTTTACACGCCAATTTCGAAACGAAACACGCGCTTGTGGAGGCATATGGTTGCCAGTACGCGAAAGACCCCTTAACTTCCTGTCGACGTCGTATCCCACGTGTTCCTGACAACGCCGGCTACCTGTATCGTCCTTCTATTGATCGCAGCACATTTTGCTACGGCACAGGACAAGCACGACCATATCGAGCGGATCATGAAGACGTATCACGCTTTCAATATGTTCGAAGGCAGCGTGCTCGTGGCAGAACAAGGTAAAGTGTCTACCAGGGTGCCTTTGGATTGGCAAACCGCGCATTGCTGAGCTACACGTCGGGCATGCCGAAATACGACATAATTCCCGATTTCTTTCCGTGCGTCAGCCGGCAACAATTCGAGCGGCAAGACTATGTCAAAATCTACATGGATTCGTCGCTGCTGTTCCAGCCTGGCAGCCCGGCTATTGGGCGAAAGCAATGCAAAAAATCGTTTGAAGGTGCCGGAATGATCTGTCTTAATGGTCATTCGTAATAATCGCATCTGCGGTAGCGACGGGATATAAATTGCAGGCTTAAATATCCATTCACAGGAGAGCGCATCATAGTTTTTTTTGGTTGGTACGTTGGTGTGGTGGGCATAGGAAAGGGTGAAGGTCGCTAAGAGAAATCCAACACACGCGGAGGCTCGCGGAGCTTTTGAGCTACTGGCCGCACGTTGGTTTTTGGTTGCGTACCTGGAATATAGATTAAGACAGGGTAGCTCGTTGTGGATGGTTCAATCCGGAGTCATAGGAGCACTGCGACTCGTTCGGGAATGCTTCGATGCTACGCATCGGGGCCACTGGATGGTGTGCCTCCATTGCTAATTACTAATTCTATAGGGTTGTGGCTATGGGATGGTTTTGCAGGTCCGCTAAGGGAAATCCAACACACGCGGAGGCTCGCGGAGCTTTTGAGCTACTGGCCGCACGTTGGTTTTTGGTTGCGTACCTGGAATATAGATTAAGACAGGGTAGCTCTTCGTG
>DATHKA010000546.1:0-23420 GCA_035489615.1 Chryseolinea sp. | reverse complement strand
ACACACCGTTTCGCAAGGTGCGTTGTTGCAGTGCTGGCAAAGCATGGGTTGAAATACAACCTCCGGGTTATCCGCAGCCGTCTCGAGACCTTTCCGGTCGTCGATCGCAGCCGAGCTGCTGTAGTATCGGTCGATGCGCAGCCAATGCATTTCGCGTCGGTTGATCACCTCTTCGCGACCTACAAGTGCTACGTTGTTTTCAACATTACAAGCCACTACGCATCCGCCGCAACCGGTACAGGTATTGAGGTCGATGGCCATTCCCCAATGGTGATTGGGGTACTTGTGACCTTTCCAGATCTTCACAGATCCCGGGGGTACTTTATGTTCCGTGCCAGCCCAGGTGGTGACCTTGGGTTGATAGGGATGCTCCCAACCAGGTGCTTTGAACTCACTTAATTTAACTTCCTGAATGACCGTCTTGCGGGCCATGTACGTGTTGTGCGTCTGGGTCTGCGCAATCTGGTAAGTTTCGTCTGTCTGTTCGAACTTGACATTGGCTACGGAGTAGCTCAATGAGCCGTTTACCATGGCGACAAACGGATAAACGTTCACTCCTATTCCATTGGCTACCTTACCCGCCTTCTTGCGGCCGTAACCCAACGGAATGCCTATCGTACCGGGTGTCTGACCAGGCTGTACCAATGCTGGCAATTTGATGGTCTTGCCGTTTACCGTGATCGCATACTTCTTTGTAACGCTCTCAGAGAAATCGATTTCTTTGGCATCCTTCGGCGAGATCGTTACATAGTGATCCCATACGGCCTTGGTGATCGGATCGGGAAGCTCCTGCAACAGCGGGTTGTTGGCCTGCGAACCGTTTCCGATGTTACCGCTCTCATAGATCACGAGTTCGATTCCACCGCCGGCGATGCTGCCAATGGCTGCTGCTGCCGCCGTCACGTCACCCGCGAAAGGTGTGGTGGCCGGTGCTCCCGCTACGGTGGCTTCTTCATGCACGCCGTCGTAGAGGCAGCGATCCCAGAACTCCTGGAACGACTTCGTCGTATCTTTATAGAACCAATCCTTCCAGTTCGCCTTCACAAACTCGAAGTAGTCGGCTTTCGCCTCGCCCGACCAGAGCAGCAGGCTCTCCTGAGCCGAACGCGACTTATAAATAGGTGTGATCGCCGGCTGACCGAGGCTGTACGAGCCCTTCCGCGGTTCAGCATCGTTCCACGCTTCCAGGAAGTGCAGGTCAGGGGCGAGATATTGGCACAGATCGCCCGTCTCTTCTTCTTTATAAGAAGTGGCAATCGTGAGTTTTGCTTTTTTGGTGATCTCCGCGAGGCGCTCGCCCATCGGGTGATCGTAAACGGGATTACAGTTGTAGAAGATAAGCGCGTCTACCACACCGGCCTCCGCATCGGCCATGAGTTGCGCCATGGCGGCATCGTCGCCCTGACGGTAGTTGACAGGTGCTCCGGGAAGAATGGTGGCGCCATAGCTTCCAAGCATGTCATTGATACCGTTCACGACGATTTGTATAGCCTTATCGTTGGATCCGGCAACTACCAGAGCCTTACCGCGCGCTGCCCACAGATCGTTGGCGGCTTGGGCGAGGTTGGGCTTCTCCACGCCGCCAGACAAAGGAGGCTTGCCCGACTTGGCGGCAATCAGGTTGTACAACTGAACGGCTACTGCGCCTTCTTCAGAAGGCTTGATCTGCGAACGATAGTCCGCATTCGCGCCGGTGATGGAGAGTACCGTTTCAAACTGATAGTGACGCGACATAGTACGCTTGGAAGCGGATACTTCGCGCGTCGATGCGTATTGTTTCGTGAATTCTATGGGCGCAATCCAGCTGCCGATGAAGTCGCAGGCGATGCCTACGATCACGTCGGCCTTGCTAAAGTCATAGGAAGGAATGATGGCGGCTCCGATAGATTCCTGGTTCGCCTTAAGCATACCATAAGCCGAGCTCTGATCGTACTGAACCACCTGTGTGCTGGGGAACTTCGATGTGAACTTTTGAATGGCTTTTCCGGTGCTGGGACTCAACAGCGTATTGCTGACGATGCGGATCTGTCCGCCTTCGCTCTCAATCTGTGTTAGCTTCGAAATTATTTCCTTGTCGAGGTCTTCCCAGCTGATCTTCTTCTTTGCTGAGACAGGTCCCTTCAGGCGGGAGTTGTCATATAGTGAAAGTACAGAGGCTTCAACCTGGGCGCTTGTACCGCCTTTGGTAACGGCCGAAAGAGCGTTTCCTTCGATCTTGATGGGACGACCTTCACGGGTCTTTACTACGATGCTGCAATAGTCGCCGCCATTCACGTAACTGGAAGCATAATAATTGGCGATACTGGGATCGAGATCAACCGGTTTGTTAACGTACGGGATCGCTTTTCTGACAGGTGCCTCGCAGGCTGCTAACGCCACCGCCGCCGTGCCGAACCCCATCATCTTGAGGAAGTCCCTGCGGGAATGACCTGGGTCCTCGGCCTGCTCAGGTGCCTCGGGGAATTCCCGGTTGGCATTCTTCACAAACTCCGCACTGTTAGCCAGTTGTTCTATGCCTTGCCAGTAAACCTTTTTTGATTCTTCCATAAATCGTTTATCGCGACGCGTTGATCGTAATTACTCTGATAATATTAATAGTGACACTTAGCACACTCGAGACCACCGATATCCTCAACTTTCATCGGCGTCTTACCCTTCTCCTTCGCGTGGAACTCCACTAACTTGTCATAGTACGCGCTGCCCTTGCTGTTCACATCCGTCTTGCGGTGACAATCGATACACCAGCCCATAGTAAGGAGTGAATGCTGACGCACCACATCCATGGTTTCGATGGGACCATGGCACGTCTGACACTCCTGGCCACCGACGTTCACATGTTGTGCGTGGTTGAAGTAGGCCAGGTCAGGCAGGTTGTGAATACGGACCCACTCGATCGGCTTCTTGTTATCCCATGCTGCCACGATCTTCGCGATCTCGCCATCGCCGGTTGTTGTACCCGTGCGGATCTGGTTGTGACAGTTCATACAGATGTTTACGGAAGGGATAGTTGCGTTCTTACCTTTCATTACGCCTGTGTGGCAGTACTTACAGTCGATCTCGTACTGACCCGCGTGGATCTTGTGCGAGAAAGCAATGGGTTGCTTGGGCGCATAACCTTGTTGAACGCCGATGCCATACAGCCCGTTGATCACAGCCTTGAAGCCGAGGGCGGCAACGATGAAGGTTACGAAGAAGATGAAGCCGTTGCTTCTGGTGATGGTGCCGAGGTTGATCGGCGAGAACACTACTTCGCGATCATCTTCAGAGAGTTCTTTGTTTTCGAGGAAGCGCTTCATGGACGATACCATGAACGCGAGGATTACAATGAGCAAAATCAGGATGATCAGCATCCCGATGAGAATAAGGTTTAAGTATGAGGAAGGTACGCCCTGACCTTCGCCTGTCTGCGCGACCTGCCCACCGGGAGGAGGAGTCGGGCCGGCAACCTTACCTGCCTCACTTTTGATATAGGCAAGCACGTTCATGATGTCATCGTCCTTCAGCGAAGTGAAGGCGGTCATCTGAGTCTTGTTGTTTTCGTTGTAAACCTTGTTGGCGTACTCATCGCCACCGGCAATTACCTTGGCGGAATTATGTACAAAGTCCTTGATCCACTGAATCGACGGAGCGCGATCCTGGATACCCGCCAGCGGAGGTCCAATCACTTTCTTGTTTACCGCATGACAAGTCTTGCAATTGGCATTAAATACTGCCTGTCCGGCCTGTATAGAAGCCGGTTCTGTAGAAATCTCTTGTGCTTGTGCCGCTAAAATTGTGACGAAGAAAACGAGGACTAAAGGTAGGAACTTGCAAGCGGAGGAGAGTGAAATTCTATTCATGTTAGGTTCAGTGTCCGTTTTCAAAACAAGTGGCACAAATCTACTATCGGAAGCCATCTTTTCAAATTAATTTGGATCGTGCACAATAAATTGTGGGTAAAAATGACCCCTTTTTTAAACCGGCGAAAGGTAATTCACAAACGTGAATCAGCGATGTTATTCACCAATTTAGAATCATTTTAAATAACTTTTAGCGGTGCATTTTGATGATCGTCGGACCTGATGTCAACACGTTTCTTCCGGACACGATTGAAGTATTTTTTGATTTGTTGATCTGTAGATTTATTGATTGGAAAAGGCCGTAATGATCATCTATCGGATCGGGGTGGAATGGAACGTCGTCGGGAATGTTAAGGTGGTACCCTCTCAACAGCGCCTCGTCCGAAAGTAGCCTGGCAATATCCGTGAAAACACGCACGCCATGACTAGCGCTGTTCGACGCCGAGTCCAAACAAGGCGAAGTCATACTTCACCGGGTCGTCTTTGTCCAGCGTTCTCAGCTTTCTTGTAAGCTCCACCGCCGTGATCCAATCCGTTTGCTTACGCCGGATCAACCGGAGACTTCTCGCCACCCGATCGACGTGCACATCGCACGGACAAATGAGCTGGGCAGGCGAGATGCGCCGCCAGATTCCAAAGTCAACGCCCCGGTCGTCGCGCCGGACCATCCAACGGAGGTACATGTTCAGACGTTTGCAGGTCGACTTCCGGTCAGGCGTCGCGACGTGTTTGCGTGTTCGTTCCGGATGACCCGGTAAACTAAAGAACAGGTTGTGAAAACGCACGAGCCCATCGTGAATGTCTTCTGCCGAGCCGTCCACGAGGAACGCTTCCTCCAGCGAATCGTGTTGGCCATAGAACCAACGGAGGAACTCGATGAAGTACAGCGTGTCCGTCAGGTTGAAGGTACGGTGCTTGAACTGCCCGAACACCTCCAGGTCGCGCTCGCTATGATTCAGGACGAAAGCATGTGGGTCGTTGTCCATAAGGGCCATCAACTCCCTGCATTTTTTGATGATCGTTACCCGTTGTCCCCAGGCGAGCGTGGCAGCAAATAGTCCCGCTATCTCAATGTCCTGCATCTTGCTGAATTGGTGCGGTATCGACACCGGATCGGCCTTGATAAAATCCGGACGGTTGTATAGCTCCACCTTCTCGTCGAGAAAAGGCTTGAGTTCCAAAAGCTTCGCCGTTGATTTTGAGTTCATGAATGCGAGATTACTCGCGGCGCGAATATAAGGGGCGGACGATGGACAAAGCAGGTTCGCGGCTGGATTTTACCTGGGCGTGCAGGCAGAACGGTGCTGCTCGTCGAGTTAGGGTTTCGTAAATTGAATCGGGAACGTGCTGTTTAGGGTAAAATAAGGCCGCTCACCTTGCTTTGTCCATCGTCCTGGGGAGAAAGGGAGAAAAAGCAGCACGGATAAGATGGCGTGCGTAGCATCGAGGTGCTTTTTTCCCCCTTCCCTTCTCCTACTTTCAACCCGATGTACGTTAAGCCTGCATACCCTTTCACCGTTCTGACTGCACGCCCAGGTAAAATCCAGCCGCGATCCCATCTCTTTCCATTCGTCGCCTCTCTGTATTCTCAGATGCAAAGGATTTTTTGTAATTAGTGCATCGTCATCCAACACCTCCTCCGCATGAAAAGACTGTTCAAGTTCGCCGGACTCGCACTGCTGGTTATTTTCCTTATCGTCATAGGGTTTCTCGCCGTCACTTTCCCTCCGATCATGGCAGGCATGGCAGCGAAGACCATGTGCTCATGCGTTTTCGTAAGCCAGCGGTCACCTCAAAGCGTGCGCGACAAGGAACTGAAAGTGTTCCCGGGATTGTCGGGAGCATCGATCGACGTTCACGAACAAGAGCGGACTGTTGAAGCCCACATCCTGTGGAAGACCAGCAAGGCGATCTACCGCGACGGTCTCGGCTGCACATTGTTGTCGGAACGTAGCGAAGCCGAGGTGCGCGCGCAAAGTACTAACTTACCCGACGCGCCATTGGCACAGGATACTGTGGCCTGGCCGCAGGGAGATCTGATTTCCAGGCGTGAATCAGGAATCGATACGGTGAAGCTACACGCAGCGATCGACGAAGCCTTTGCCGAACCAGATCCCGGACATCCGAAGAATACCAGCGCCGTGGTAGTCATTTATGACGGACAACTTGTCGCCGAGCAATACGGTGAGAATATAGAGCGCGATAGCCGGCTCATGGGATGGTCGATGACCAAGAGTATCACCAATGCGCTGACGGGGCTGCTCGTGAAGTCCGGCAAACTCATGCTTGATTCTCCCGCGCCAGTCGAAGAATGGCAAAATGATAAGCGCGCCACTATCACGCTCAGCGAATTGCTGCAAGCGAGCAGCGGATTGGAATGGGCCGAGTCATACTTTGAGTCCACGTCGCATTTCCACCGCATGTTTATCAGACGCGATGACAAGGCTGCTTATGCGGCGAGTCTGCCGTTGAAGCATGACCCAGGCACGTACTTTCAATACTCCAGCGGTACGACCAACATCTTATCGCGCATCATCCGGCAAACGGTGGGCAATGATTCCTACTACCGTTTTCCGTACGACTCCCTGTTTTATCGGATCGGCATGAATCACGCTATCATGGAGCCCGACGCTTCCGGAACATTCGTGGGCTCTTCGTACAGCTACGCTTCTGCGCGGGACTGGGCGCGGTTTGGATTACTTTATCTGAACGATGGTATATGGAATGGACGGCGTATTCTTCCTGAAGGATGGGTGAAGTACACCGTCACGCCCGGATCTGCAGCGCCGATAGGTGAGTATGGAGCGCAATGGCATCTTAATGCTGGTGCGCCCGGCAATCCGGCGCTTAGGAAATTTCCGGGATTGCCAGTCGATGCCTTTTGGGCTGATGGATTCGAGGAGCAATGGATTCTGGTGATCCCCTCTCACAAGCTCGTGCTTGTGAGGCTGGGCGTTTCTCATCATGGCTTCTCCATCGAAAAGTTAGCTAATGAGGTGATTGCGTCGGTGTCCGGGAATTGAATTGGACGGCATGGAGGTTAGCAGAGAGAAATCCATCACACAACTTGTGTTAGAGAACCGTTCAGGCACCTTAACGAAGCCAGCCCAATCCCTTCCAACCTTCCAGCCGCCCGCTGTGTCCAATCAACATCCGATATTCTGCCCGGCCCTTGCCAGGCGAATACCATAACGTCCATCGCCTCACCTATGAGAACCTCACGCACGTTGCGCCTGCTCTTCCTTGCCAGCATGGTTTCACTCTCACTCTGCAGCACGGCAGTCGCCCAGAGTTTCGACAGTGACTCTATATACTATACACCTTTAGGTCGTCCTGTTAAAGCCACAGTGGATGGGAACGTAGGCATCTTTCGAGACACGACTCAGTCCGGAAAGTGCATCGCCTATTATTTTGATATCAGCATGGGCATGCTTACGGGTTGTGCAGACTGTCCGAACGGGAGAGAGTTCACAATATCTATGGCTACCACGCACGGCATTACCTGGGGAAGGAAAACGCGCATCGGAGGCGGAGTGGGAGTCGACACTTACCTCGGGTGGAGGGCCGTGCCGTTGTTCGGAAGCGTGAGCTACGACCTTGCCGGGACAAAGAATACACATGCCGTATTCGTACAAGCACAATATGGCTGGGGCTTCACCTGGCGCGAGACTTTGCCCTATGAAATGGCCCCTGCCGACGTGAAGGGTGGCGTGATGTTCGCCGCGCTCATCGGCTATCGCGTGCGCTATCACGATCTGCGGATTGGCATAACGACCGGATTCAAACAGCAATCAGCATGGACCCACTACGAAACGGACACCTGGCTCCCAAATGAGACGGGCGAAATGGTAAAGGGAACACCAAACCGTACGACGGTAGAGACGACGCTTGGGCGCGCGGTATTGAACCTGACTTTCTCCTGGCGGTAATGCCTGGCTCATCCACAGGGAGCCCATGAGGCGGCTCAACGTATAGTGATACCGTTACCTGCCGAAATCGTCCTGTAAACGCACGATGTCGTCTTCATCTGACGGCTTGCCCGCATCGGTGTGTTGCCAGATCTCCGCGATCATACCCCATCCGTCGAGGCCAACCAGGCGATGACGCTGCCCCTGCTTCAGGCGAATGACCTCTCCGATGGCAAGTTTGTGAACAGAACCCTCAGCGTCTGTTTCGCTCGTTACAACGCCAGCGGTACCCGCAACCAGCTTCCATATCTCCGCGCGCCGAAAGTGGTATTGCCACGACAGGCGCTTGTTTGCATCAACCATCAATATCTTGGGACTGAGCTTTCCACTGATCTTGAGGGTGTCGGGATCGACACCCGGGAAGTACTTCTTAGCAAATGCAGAAGCCTGTGACTCATCGAGGACGAAAAAACCACCCCAGGGACGCGCCCAGTCTTTGGCGGCCACCGTAAAGCCAAGTTTTGCCAGGTAGTGTTCTACCGACGTGAGCACCTGCTCTTTTGAACCCGTCAATTTGAGCTCGTTTTCCATATTGTTGATTTGTATAGAACCCGAAATATAGGAACAAAAAGCGTCAGTTCCATTCTATTTCCCGTCTCGTAACTATCAGGTTGTGGATTTTGAATGAGGCCTTTGTTTTAGTGTCAAGCGGACAGGGTGTAGGTCGGATAAGAGAAATCCATCACACACGGAGTTTCGCGGAGTTTTTGAGTTACTGGCCGCACGTTGATCTGACGAATCGAGCTTCGCATAACGTCATAAATGTGTTTCTCTTCGTAGAATGTTTAAGGCCGAGCCATAGGAGCTCTGCTGCTCGTTCGTGAATGCTTCGACGCTACGCGCCGATATCCGATGAGCATCGATCGCCCTTGCGCTCCGGCCATGCACCCGTCGTATCGGCGCGTAGCGTCGAAGCAAGGGCTATCGGGACGCAGTGCTCTTGTGACTCTGAATTTAACCATCCTACAACGTGCACGCCTTCCTTAGTTGGATTCAAGGATCAGCACCTAAGGTCAACGTGCGGCCAGTAACTCAAAAGCTCCGCGAGACTCAGTGTGTGATGGATTTCTTCCTGGCGACCCTAAGTGTCGTTCTATGAAGAACACTAAACCTTGCATCAATCAACTGCATATCTTATCCCACATCGATCTCTGATTCTATCTAACGTCTCCATCAACAGTATAGAATCGTTAAAACTCATCACCGGACTCTCCTTCACTCCATCCCGTAGGCACTCCGTTACGTGACGCGCCTCGAACTGGTATCCATACCCCTCCTCACGCAGCACATCAATAGCCTGAGGGTTGTCCCGACCGATCACCATCTCCAGCTCGCACGTCGCGTTGTGAAACCGGTTCTTCATTTGGATGTATCCGCGCGTGCCTATGATGGTTGCTGCCACCGGCGTATCCACTTCAAAGGAAGCCGACAGCGACGCCAAGGCGCCCGAATCAAACTGCAGGCTGATGGCTATCTGCCTGTCAACGCCTGTGTCGTAGGCATCCATAATGCCGTTTACATTCACCGGTCGCCCGAGCAGCGAGGTGGCCAGGAATACGGGGTAGATGCCCACATCCAGCAAGGATCCTCCACCCAGCGCCGGATCGTACAGGCGTTGCGCCGGCGTGTCACCTCCATTGAATCCAAAGTCTGCCTGTACCATTCTGACTTCGCCGATCGTTCCATCGCTCACCAGCGAGAGCATTTTCTGATATTGCGGCAAAAACTTCGTCCAGAAAGCTTCCATAAGAAAGACATTAGACCGCTTCGATTCTTCGATCATCTCCTTCACTTGTCGAAGGTTCAGTGCGAGCGCCTTTTCACAAAGAACGGCCTTGCCATGTCGCAGACAGAGCAGCGCATGTTCGTGATGAAATCCATGTGGTGTGGCCACATAAATAACGTCAACCAACGGGCTGCTCACGAGTCCTTCATAACTGTCGAACGCGTGCGCCGCGCCATAGGCCGCTGCAAATGAACGTGCCCGTTCGCCGTCGCGCGCACCCACAGCCACGAGTTCGGCATCGCGTACGTGTTTCAGGTCACCGGCGAACTTGTTGGCAATCTTGCCGCATCCCAGTATTCCCCATCTGATTTTTTGCATGTGTGATAATACTTTGCAATTTGGAACGGAACAAGGTATGAAATCACGATCGTATTTTCAGTTTAGCCAATTCTCCGTATCCGATGATCGCTGCAGTATGAAAGTCGGAACAGACGCAGTGCTATTGGCTGCGTGGGCACACCTTCCCCAGGCACAGCGTGTACTCGATATCGGTACCGGCTCGGGAGTCATCGCCCTGATTGCCGCGCAGCGCACGGCCTTCAACTGCCACATCGATGGTATCGAAATTCAGGAGGCAGACTGTACCCAGGCCACGGCCAACGCCGCCGCCTCACCATGGTCTGATCGAATCAGCATGATATGCATTGACGCTCAGGACTACGATCCTCCTTATCGTTATGACGTCATCCTTTGTAATCCTCCTTACTTCATCAACAGTCTGCGGCCACCAGGCGAGGGACGCACCACGGCACGTCACACGGTGTCGCTGGATCACGCGGTGCTGATCTCCTCGGTTCGACGGCTGCTCTCTTCCTCCGGCACCGCTAACTTTATCATGCCCCCGGAGGAGGGAAATCAGTTTAGAGAATTGATGGAGAAGGCCGGACTGCCGGCGACACGCATTTGCTCGTTCAGAACGCGAGCGGGAAAGAACATTGAAAGGTTACTGATGACATTTGCCCGATCGACAGCCGGGGCGGACGGACTGGCATCAAAGGGTAATAATCCCGCATTCATGTCAAAACCCGATGAGATAACTGAAATTCTCTTATATGCAGAGGGCAACCGATGGACCAGGGAGTATACGGACCTAACGAAAGATTTATATCTGCCCAGGCCCTGATATTGGCATGTTTGATCGAAATCGCACACCGCGAGGGTTCAAAGGGTGACGAAAGACCTAGCTTAGGAAAATCTTTATTTGTTTGAACAACCGACTTTGAAAACTTCCCCTATTTTTGTTTTACATTAAACAGCTAACTATGAAAACCATTACATCTCTTTTATTACTACTCGTCGTTGGAGCCTCTTATGGCCAAGTTACATGGACTCTGGACCCTAATCACACCAAGATTGGATTTGCCGTAACGCACATGGCGGTAAGCGAAGTTGAAGGCAACTTCAATCAATTTGAAGGAGCCATCGCGGCCAAAGGTGAGGACTTCGACGGAGCAGCGGTGACTTTCAGCGCCAAGACTGCTTCAGTTGACACAGACAATGAAAAAAGGGATGGTCACCTCAAGTCGCCTGATTTCTTCGACGCTGAGAAGTTTCCTGACATCACATTTAAGGGTACGCTTGCAAAGAGCGGAACCAAGTACGTGCTGAAGGGCGATTTTACGATGCACGGTGTAACTAAGCCCGTGACGTTTGATGTTACCTATGGTGGCACTATGAACTCCAATGATAAGGGTGGTAAGAAGGCTGGATTCAAGCTATCAGGAGAAATTGATCGCAAGGACTATGGACTCACCTGGGCAAAGACGGCGCCGGGCGGAGAGTTGGTTGTAAGTGACAAAGTGCAAATCGTGTGCAAAATCGAGGCTGACAAGAAAGTTTGACTTTAGTCCGGAATCCTTGGTCCTTAGATGTGGCTAGCACTACAGTACTTTCGGTGCTATTGACAACTAAGGATTCAGGACTGAAGACCAAAGCCCGACCCTAACGTCTGACCGATACCCAGATAGTATTGTGAGAACCCTCGCTTCGACCCGCAACATCGTGGGGTAAAGCGAGGGTTCATTTTCCCAGACCATGAAGATCGAAGACGAAATCAAACAGCAACGATTCGTAAGTCCGAATCAAAAGGCTGTAATCAACCTGTTGTACACCACCAACTGGCTACTCGCAAAACAGAAGGACATCTTTAAGTCCTACAACGTTACGCTTCAGCAGTTCAACATTATGCGCATCCTGCGCGGCCAACATCCCAAGAGTATCTCGGCAACGGAAATCAAGGCGCGTATGCTCGACAAGAATTCCGACGTATCGCGCCTTTTGGATCGCATGATTGCCAAGGGGCTGGTCGGCAAAAAGACCAGCATTAGCGATAAACGCGCTGCCGACGTCAACCTCACCCAGGAAGGACTCAGTCTTTTAGCGGAGATGGATAAGGTTCAGCAAAAGCTGGACAACATTCTTGTGCTGAACGAAGGTGATGCGCACCTGCTGAGTGACCTGCTCGACCGTTCGAGAGGCTGAGCTCATTTAGAGATCTGCTGACGTGGTGATTGGGAGATTGACCTGCGTACCAAAAGGTAGCCGATTAACAACAGCGTTGCGCCCGAAAGAGCCCATAGGGAATAGTTAGGTTTGCGGCACTCGCCATACATCGTATAATCTTTCAGCAGGAACTTGATGGAGGGCGGCGCCCACACGATCGTCTTGCCCGAGGTGGAATCGGCATTGGTTTCTATCACCTCCCACGGAAGGTGAATGATGTGTTTGAACTTCCCTTCGCTGGCACTGGAAATGAAATTCAACCTGTCCTCAAGGATCTGGTTTCTGCGTTTGGCGCTTTGCACGAAGGCAACCTTGTCCAACGGTATGCCTAAACTGTCCATCGCATCCGGCAGGTAATTGTCCTTCATGTCCTTCTCTCCGGACTGCATTTTTCTGAAAAGATTCTCCTTGTGGGCCTCCAGTGTGTCAAGCCATTTCTTTTCCAGTTGTTGTTCGCCCAGCACGTCACGCCCGATTGCATAGTACTCTTCAAAATAGGCGCGCGTGCCGTAGTTATCAACGATGCGCGTGTTCAATTCGCTCAGATAAAATTCGTCTCCCTTAGATAGGGCCTTCCCTTCCGCAGGCAGCCGATCGATGAATGCGTAGTCTTCCTTCACCACAAAGTCATCGGATTTTAAATGCAGGTTATTATTGAGCGGATGAATCGTTTCAGAATATCGTATATGCGTGTAGAACCAGCGAAACTTCTTATCGAAAGAACTCGTGATTCTAAGCAACGAATCGTCAGCGGTAGCCAGTTCTTGATTCGCTTCTTCGGCCGATGCAAAGGATTTTTTGAACGTAGCGATGAATTTGTCATCCTTAACTTTGGTGTCGGGCACGTCTTTGACGACGACGGTCTTGCTCCAGCCATTGCCCCGACGAAGCCCGACAACATTCCGGGATGAATCCTTGTTTTCAAAAATGAATATTTTATCGAGTCGCCCGTCGGGGTAGACAATAGTTTCCGTGGTTACATTATGATCACACGAAGCCAACAGCACAATGGCCGTGAGCGCCATAAGGATAAATCTACTGGTTCTCATATTTGGACAGGCGTAACCTGATCTTCTGCAGGACGGGCGATCGCGTGCACCTCTTTGATGCATGCATTCCATAACACTTCGTAATGACTTAGGCAGGGGTGGACAAGCCGGTCGATCCTGAAGCCTATATCTTAGCGAGTTCTTCGCGCACAAACGTCATGAGCTCGTGAATGTATGCGCGGCTGAAGTCAAAGCGAATTCCTGCGGCTTTGTAGATTTCCGGGATTGACCGCATATAACCTAGTTTCAATGCGGCCTGATATCCTGCCAATCCTTCCTCAGGATCCTTTCGAAAGTTCCGCCATACGGCTATGGCGCCCAATTGTGCCATGCCATACTCAATATAATAGAAAGGCACTTCGTACAGGTGCAGTTGCTTTTGCCAGAGGTAGTCCTTGGCGTCCTGAAGTGATGACCAGTCCGTTACAGTGTCTGCAAAGGTGTCGAAGATCCGGTTCCAGGCTGCCTTGCGTTCGTCCAGTGTGTGGTTTGGATTTTCGTATATCCAGTGTTGAAACTGGTCGATGGTTGCCACCCATGGCAGCGTCTCGATGATGTCTTCCAAATGCTCGCGCTTGGCACGCTTGAGATCCTCCTGCACGGGGAAGAACACATCCCAATGATCCATTGAAATCAATTCCATCGACATAGACGCCAGCTCCGCCACTTCTGAGGGCGTCGACTTGAAATCATTCAAAGGCAAATCGCGCGTAAGGAAGTTGTGAATCGCGTGTCCACCTTCATGCATGATGGTCACCATATCGCGTAACGTCGAGGTGGCATTCATGAAAATAAAAGGAACGCCAATCTCGGCGAGCGGATAGTTGTAGCCCCCGGGTGCTTTGCCTTTGCGAGACTCAAGATCGAGATGTCCCATCTCGCGCATGATCTCCAGACACTGACCGAGAAAAGGATCGAGCTTACGAAACACATCGATCGTCTTTTCGGTAAGCTCTTTCCCGGTATCGAATGGTTTTAGTGCCTCGCGGCCTTCGGGATCTACTGCCTTATCCCATGGACGCAACGCGGTTACCTTCAATTGCTTCTTTCGTTCGCTGGAGAATATGTCCTGAATGGGCACCACTTCGTGCGCTATCGCATCATGGAAATTGAAACAATCCTGCGGTGTATAGTCAAAGCGGCCGAGTGCTTTGAACATGTAATCGCGGTAGTTGCCGAAGTTGGCATTGTGCGCTATGCGATCGCGCAGTGAGATAAGTTTCGAAAACAGCTCATCCAGCTTTTCTTTGTCCTGTAACCTGCGATCGACGACCTTCTTGTATACCGCTTCTCGTTTGTCCCGGTCGGTCGACTGCAAGAGCACGGACGCCTGTTGCAAGGTCATGTCTTTGCCATCTATTTCAACTGACATGGCGCCATTGATCTGGGCGAACTTCTGGCTTTCCGTAGCCATCTCCGTGAAGAGCGGAACGTTCTGCTCACGAAATATCTCGATCTCCTTGTTCAAGCTGCGGATCATCAGATCGTAGCCCTCCTCTTTCGACAACGCTTCGAGAAAGGCCGAGCCTGCTGCCTTCTTGTTCAACTGATCCGCTACTGGCGCGATCTGGGGCTGGATGTGCTCGATGAAATCCTGGTAGCGTCCACGGTACTGTTCGTTGTCCGTATAACGGGTCATGTTGATATAGCGCCAGGCGAGATCTTCAGACAGCACTGACTCCAGTTCGCTGCGATCGACAAACCATTTTCTCAGATCGTCGACATGGCTGATATCCCGTGAAAGCAGGTTATCAAACAGCGGTTTGATGTCCTCCCACGTGGTGACTTTGAAGTCTTCGGAGAGAAACCTGCGTGTGGGACGGGACGGTATGGCAATGGTATTCATGGATGTCTGGAGGATAAGATAGGGGTGCAAAATAAGAAAATAGAGGAAGCAAAAGAAGCAGTGTATTGCAACCGCCCCTTCTGCTCCCATCGCTGCATTTCATCGTCGAGTTCTATCTTTACCCAATTATAATCAATGGATAAACCTCAGTCCGATCCCTCTTCGGGAACTCTACCTCAGGTCACATCGACGTGCCGTCACCCATACACAATTATTCCCAACGCTATCGATACCAGCTGGCAAGTCGCAGACGCACAGTCCGGGATGGCTCTGGCCGCGATATCGACGATCAGCATCTTTCGGTTCTTCCTTCGGCCTCCGGTGATCGGTTCATTGCTTAGGCCGCCAGTCTGAGGTATTCTTATGAGCTGCTTGCTATACTGGTGGATGTATATGGCGGTGCTGGCGGAAGGGCAAAGCTGCAGGACTAGGGTTTTCTCTTAGCATCGTCAGGCCTTACCTGACAACCATTCAATCCACCGACGCTACATAACGCGTAGAATGATATTCCCGCGTGTGCCCATACGCTGCGGTGCGCGCAAGTGCGTTTTATCCCTATTTATCAAATTCATTCCTTTCCTGATTTCCTCCCGCTGGAGATTTTGGAGCTTTGAACATTACGAATACTACACTCCATGAATTCACGGCTTGAGGACGGCAGCTCCAGAAGGATACTATTTATCGACTTTAGTCTGTATACCGATGATGATGATCCCAACTTTAAACAGGAATTGATCCAGTTGATGACCGACAACCTAAAAGAATTGCACGAAGCATATCGCCATACCATCGAGCAAAACGACCCGGGTCACTTTGTTAAAGCGTGCCACAAGGTCACGACAACCTTGATCATGTTAGCTGATCAGGAGTTCACCGATTTCGTGGAGACCTTAAAGACAGCTGAACGCGATGAGATGAAGAGTATTCATTTATACAGACTCTGCACCGAAATCACCGCCAGCCTGTCGTCAGAATTAATTTAACCCACCTCAAGAATCATCATTGTCCAACGTGTCAACAAAAATGCTCCATGATTGAGTCGGCACCGGATACCATAAACATATTCATCGCTGTGGATACACACACTATCAATGACTATTTCAATAGCCATGATCCCGCTCCAATCTACAAACGGCAACTCAGTCATCAGTTACAGGAATATATCCGGCAAACAACGTCATCTTCAAAAAGGTACTCAGTGATCTTCTATAAATTCAAATGCGCCAGTGAAATGGACAAGCAATATGCCCAGCCACTTATTTATGCCATCCGCAGACACTATGCACTGAAATTGACCTCCCGGATAAAAGAGTTTAAAAGGTTTAAGATCCGGAGCTGGATACTACTTGCCGCAAGTGTACTCGTTGTCCTGGTCACGCAAGGCTTTGTGCCGATGATAATTGACGAAGAGAATCGTATTCTTTCGGCGCTGCACAATAGCCTGGACATCTTTAGCTGGGTTCTCTTGTGGAGGCCCATTGATGTCCTGTTATTCTCATGGAATCCGCACCTCAAAGACATAACCTTGCTTGACAAGCTGACTAATTCAGAGTTGATCATTATAGAAAATGAAAAATAGTACACTGTGCCTGTTACCTGTTTTACTATTTGCGGTAACGGATATTCCCGCGCAGGTTGGACTGGAACAGTATTTATATCTCAAGAATAGAAAGGTGGAAACACTTGTGCCAATAATAACTTATGAGAGTCCCCATATATACGTGGAGGCGCGGTACAATTACGAGGAAAATAACACATTCTCCATATACCTGGGAAGATCCGTCTCCGGCAAAAATAAATGTGAATATTCAATCACGCCCATGATTGGATTTGCCATGGGCCAGTTCAGCGGAGTTGCGGCAGGTGCTAATGCAACGCTGGCGTATCAAAACATCTTCTTCACCACGCAGATCCAGTATGCGCGCTCGTTTCACGAAGTGCGTGATGATTTTGCTTTTGCCTGGACGGACCTAACCTATCAGCCCGCCACGTGGATATATGTTGGTCTTAGCACGCAGCAAACCGTGATGCCTCGGGCCTCTACCTTTCTATCGGAACAGGGGATCGTAGTCGGATTTTCAATTGAACGTTGGACATTTCCGATGTATTACTTCATGCCGATTCATGAAGACCAGTACTTTGTACTGGGAATAAATTATAATGTGCATACTTCAAAACGAAACAAATGAGTCGCATAAACGGCAAGATCACATTCTAATACTCAGTTTATGAACATAGCAGTGAGCATTTTGTCGCTAATCTTAACAGCAATCTGTTTTCTTTTTTGGCGGGTCTTTAATACGATGAAAGAGCAGAAATGTCAAATGCAGCGGCAAGTCCAGGAAAAGACTGAACTTCTTGCTTACGCCGGCGTGAGCGAGCGCAAATCGGCAGAGCAACTTGCATCGGCAAATGCATCCAAGAAGCAGTTGTTGAACATCATCAACCACGAAATACGGACGCCTTTAAACGGTATTCTGGGAATGGTTGCGCTCCTGGAGGAAACCATCCTGACTCAGGAGCAGAAGGATTACAACGGTACCATTAAGAATTGCAGTGAAACGCTCATGACGACGGTGAACGACGTCCTCCTGAGCGATGTACTGGCAAGTGCCAAGGTTAATTTCAGCAACCCGGAACAAAAGAATTTCGATCTGCGAAACTCCATTGAGGAAGTATTTGAAGTGTTTGCAAGCCAGACGGCGCGTGCGAATCTTGAGTTGGTATACCACGTAGACCACCACGTTCCATCCTGGCTAATCGGAGACAGTTTGCGCATACGGCAAGTATTGATGAATCTCGTTGAGAACGCTATTACGTTCACGCGCGAAGGGGAAATCTTCGTCAAGGTGCATTCCGTAGCTGAGGATGCTGGTGCGCTTGAGCTCGAATTCGAAATCCACGACAACGGCCTGGGTATGCCCAATGATATGATGAAGCACATAGCACAACATCACCTGCCAACCGAAGACGTCGGGCAAACAAATAACGGTCTGCTGATCAGTAAGCGGATAATCACTTTAATGGGCGGCACTTTAAGGATTGAAAGTGTAAAAGGAAAGGGCACCATTGCCAAGTTCAACCTGCGGGTTCAAAGGAGCGATCACGCATCCCAGCTGGACCACGATATGAGCTCGGTACACGGAAAAAGAGTACTCGTCGTGGAAGACAACCTCACCCTGCGGACCAGCATCGTGTCGGAAATGAAACAATGGAATTTGAATCCGGTTGAGGTGAGTTCCGGCGCCGAGGCCTTGGAAATGATCGCGCGAGGCACAACCTTCGACGCCGTTCTGGTCGAGATGCAAATGCCGGAGATGGATGGAATGATGCTGTCCGAGTCTATTCGAACAGATAATCCTCTACTACCTATCATTCTCATGACGGTGGTTAGCGATGCAGAAAGCAAGCGCCATCCCGAGCTCTACCATTCCGTTCTCACTAAGCCAATTCGCTATCACTTACTTAGTCAGCACATCCTGCGGTGCCTGGCGCCCGCTGCCGAGCCGGAGTTACTTCAATCAACTTCTCAAAAGCTCTTTAGCGAATTTGCCAAAAAGAACCCTTTGCGGATCCTGATAGCCGAAGACAACAAGGTCAATCAAAAACTCGCCATGAAAGTGCTCACAAAGCTGGGTTACGATCCGGATATCGTTCAAAACGGCAATGAAGTGCTGGAAGAAGTAAGCAACGTAAAGTATGACCTTATCCTGATGGACATTCAGATGCCCGAGATGGATGGATTGGAGGCTACCCGAATGGTCAGGCTTTGTCTGACGGCGCAGCCCATTATTATCGCCATGACGGCCAATGCCATGCCAGGCGACAGGGAGGAATGTCTTCAGGCTGGCATGGATGATTACATCAGCAAGCCCGTTCATCTCGAAGAGTTAGTGATTATGCTTGAAAAGTGGGCAGCGCGGATCAATGAGAAAACCTTAATACCCTAGAGAGGCATGGCAAAGCAAATTATATTGAGATGAAACAAATTATAGCCGTGACCTGGCTCGGCCTGCTATTGGTTGGAATAGCGGCGATGTTTTGGTACAATGAAATTATATACAGCCTGCCCACCCCGGTCCCCGTAGACTATGTGCGCGTGAACCCCGGCGACACTATCAGGCTCGCCAAGAGTACATCCATGGCACCGGGCAAACCGATGTTACTACATTTTTTTAACCCGGGTTGTCCGTGCTCTCGGTTTAACATCCCGCACTTTAAGTCTCTGGTTGCAAAATACGGCGACGATGTGAACTTCGTGATCATTCCTTTAACGCCGACTGGACAGGTCTATACGATCGCTGAGATCCAGGAGAAATTTGATTTGAATATTCCGGTCTGGTTAGATACAACTCTCGCTGCACGGTGCGGAGTATACTCAACGCCTCAGGCCGTTATTATAAATTCGGACAACACACTGTATTATCGCGGCAACTACAACAGGAGCAGATACTGCACTGACAAGAAAAGCTACTATGCAGAAATTGCGCTGAATGCATTATTAAATCGAACAGCCAACCCTGTCACGAATCCGCTTGCTTTGGAGGCCTATGGATGCCAGATACCAATTTGCAAAACGCCATGAAAGCCTGTATAAAAAATTTCGATGAAAAGGACTTTGTCCTGTATACGAGCAAATTCGGTGATGAGGTAAAGAAAAGGTCCGACAGGCTGATGAACTACTTCCTGATTGGATTTTTTCTCATCGGGGTGGCACAGGCGTTTTATTACGATACCTGGATAATTGCATTTGGTGTAGGTGGCCTTTCCCTTGTAGCATACTATTCCGTTAAGATCGCTCTGCCCCAATCGGCATTGTACCAGTATGTCCTAAGCATCGTTCTGGGCGTATTTACGGCACAATATATTTATCAAATGCATGGGCTTTTTGAAATGCATTTCATTGCATTCATTGGCAGTGCTATCCTGGTGACCTACCAGAATTGGAAACTGCAAATTCCCATGCTCGGCATTGTACTGGCACATCATGCCTTGTTTGGGTACCTTCAAAATAGCGGGCATGAAGGTGTATACTTCACGCAATTGGATTCGCTGGAACTCCAGACCTTCATCATACACATCCTGCTCGCCGGGACTATTTTCTTTATTTGTGGACTATGGGCATATCAATTGAATAACGCAAGTCAATTTCAGATCAGTCAGACATTGGCCTTGGCGAAGCTTCAAAAGGAAACGCTGCTGCATGACGAAAGAAAAAGAAATGAAGTGCAACTCAGGACCGCTTACAGGCACGCAGAACATGCACGCAAAGAAGCAGAACAAGCCAATCAGGCCAAAAGCATCTTCCTCGCGACAATGAGCCATGAGATTCGCACGCCGATGAATGGCGTTATCGGGATGGCTGCGCTCCTGGGCGAAACAACCCTCAGCGACGAACAACGGGAATACACGGATACTATTCAAAACTGCGGTGAAAGCCTGCTCTCGATCATCAATGACATTTTAGATTTCTCCAAGATCGAATCGGGAAAAATGGAGTTGGAGTACAAAGAACTGGATCTGCGTGGCTGCATTGAAGACGTCCTGGATGTATTTGGCATTAAAGCAGGGCAGTTGGGTCTGGATCTTATCTACGAATTAGACTACAACGTTCCGATGCAAATCATCGGCGACGTCCTTCGACTGCGGCAAGTACTCATAAACCTGATTGGGAACGCAATCAAGTTTACGCCGCGCGGAGAAGTTTTTGTCGGCGTAAAACTCGTTGAATCAGATGGCAACGATTGTATATTGAATTTCATCGTGCGTGACTCTGGCATTGGGATTCCAGAAGACAAACTTGGGCGTCTTTTTAAGGCTTTCTCGCAAGTGGACTCTTCCACCACGCGCAAGTATGGCGGGACAGGATTAGGGCTCGTGATCAGCGATAAGCTTGTTACCCTGATGGGCGGAACAATGAAAGTGGAAAGTCATCTGGGTATCGGTACTACGTTCTCATTTACCATCCGGGCCAAGGCGACAACCAAGTCCCTTCAAAACCATATGACTAGTAATTTGACAGGTCTTGAAGGAAAGAAGGTCCTTGTACTTGATGACAACGCCACCAACTGCAATATCCTGAAAGTTCAATTAGCGCGGTGGAAACTTGTGCCGACGATTGCAAATACGGGTAGTGAAGCGATTGGTCAGCTATCTGGTGAACATAGTTTCGAATTGGTCATAACCGATATGCACATGCCAGAGATGGACGGCCTGGAGTTTGCCACGCGGCTGCGACAAATCAATCCAAAAATTCCGATCATTCTATTAAGCTCCATTGGCGATGAGCAGGGACCGGTATACTCTCAGGTATTTACGTCCATTATGACGAAGCCTGTAAAGCAAAATATATTCATGCAGCAGATCATAAATAGTCTTCGAAGATCAGGCAGGCCAGCGGTTGTCGAACAACCGGTCAAAAATATGCTGGATATCGAATTCGCCGGGAAGCATCCTTTGCGGATACTGATCGTGGAGGATAATCTTGTCAACCAGAAACTTACACGAAGGGTCCTGGAAAAACTGGGATATGCACCAGAAATTGCGGGCAACGGACGCGAGGCAATGGAAGCCATTGAGCAACGAATATATGATTTGATCCTGATGGATGTTCAAATGCCCGAAATGGATGGTTTCGAAGCGACACGGAAAATCCGACAAGAGTTGTTCGTCCAGCCCATCATTGTTGCCATGACAGCAAATGCCATGCAGGGCGATCGGGAGGACTGCCTGAACGCCGGAATGGATGATTACATCAGCAAGCCAGTTAAACTTGAAATTCTGGTGCATTTACTGGACAAATGGGCTTCCAAAGTCGCTCAGTCCTAAACTCAGGCACGCCTCCTTCCACATCTCACACGGCTCATCTTATCAGGAATTCCCTGACGACTCCCGGATATCCGGATTTTCGTAATTCAGCGGTCCGCGGATTCATGGCGAAAGTCCTTTGTCAACCTTTGGTACAGAAATCATTCACCGGTCATCGTAGCGACCACCACCTCGCGCCGGTTGGTGCCTCGTGTGCATACCTGCGTCCCGTGAAAGCTGCCGCCGATTTAGAACACCATTTATCCTCTCAAAAATGCAAACGTTAAACAAAATCCTCCCTGCTTTGGCTTTGTTAATAGCCATGACGTCACCGCTTCTTGCACAGTCACACCATCCACAGAAAGATCCCGATAAGACCGTTCCTATAGAGGGCGTAAAAATATTGCTGACAGCGTCCGCAATTTTTGGAATTAGAAAACTCATCGCGCATGAGCGGGGCCCTTCACAAAGGTAATTGACATCAGGGTATCACGGTAAGCCTAGGGTAAATCCTGGTTTTTTAAAATCATCATTCGCCGGACTGATAGCACTTTCATTACCACAATATTTGTTAATCATATTCAAGTTTTAATCAACATGAAGAAATGTCTGGCCGCACTCATATTCTCCCTCTTGGTATCACCATTTACGCAAGCGCAGAATATTGGTATCAACTCAACAGGGACGACGCCAGCGGCATCGGCCATGTTGGATATTTCCGCCACAGATAAGGGACTGCTTATTCCAAGAGTAGCCTTGACCGGAACAAATGCGGCGGGTCCTGTAAGTTCACCGGCCACAAGCCTACTGGTGTTCAATACAGCAACGGCGGGCACGGCGCCCAACAACGTTATCCCGGGATTCTACTATTGGAACGGCCTGTCCTGGATAGCCTTCACAAATAGTACCGCTACGGCTACCGCCTGGGTACTCGGCGGAAATTCCGGTATAACCGCGTCACACTATGTGGGCACAGCCGATGACAAGGCCTTGATCTTCAAATCAAACAGTCAATCCTTTCTCGAGTTTGCCAACCGCGGCACACTCGGATTGACGCAGGGGTACACAGACTATGATAATGCTACTGAGAAAGTTACCTATGTCCGTTCTGCCCTTCAGTTTGAGGCCCCGAATGCGGCTTTCTACAAACCAAAAATGTGGACTGATGCCAACGGTAACTTCCGTGTAAAGGGAAGTTCAGCAGGAACAGACTACTTTGAATTTGGGTCGACAGGCGCAAGTAACGGCGGCGGCTTTGAATTTGTGATCGGCGACGACGGCGATGAGCCGATCCTCTTCAAAAGCTACCACTACATCAACGGTATGTCTGAGATCATGCGTCTCCAAAGTGGCAGAATGTCTGTTGGATCGAACGCTTTCGATGCGACGAATCCCGAAAAACTTTTAATTGATGCAGGAACGACTTCCTCATACAATTTGATGACTGGAAAAGGAAGTATAGATAACTATCTCCAGATCAATGTTAAAAATAGTTCCGCCGGTGGAAGCGCCAGTTCAGATCTGGTAGCCAGTGCCAACAATGGCACCGAATCAGCTAATTACGTCGACATGGGTATCAATTCAAGCGGATACACAAACAACTCACTTCCTGTTCTCGGCGGT
>DATHKA010000545.1:0-9591 GCA_035489615.1 Chryseolinea sp. | reverse complement strand
GAGCAAGCACATTCCTTTTTCATCATCAGCTCATATCGGCCCCGATGTGGATGATTTCTATCGGGCTTGGTCTTTATCTCGGATATGTGCCCTTCAACAGCATTTTCTTTGACCGGCTGCTAGCCGCTTTTCACTATGTAGGTACCGTGGGCTTTTTGATTTACCTGGCCGATTCGTTTGGTTACCTGGGCAGCGTCGGTGTTCTTTTCTTCAAGGAATTCGGCTATGCAGAACTGTCATGGCTCGACTTCTTCATCTCGGCTGGGTACATCCTGTCATTTGCCGGGACTGCGCTCATGACGGCGTCTATGATTTACTTTCACCTCCGCCATCGACAGTTGATTAGGTCCGCGGAAAATTAAGCGGGTTGATCAGGGATGAGATCAATACCGCGCGAGTGGTTGACCTGCTCGCGCCATTTTGTTGCAGTACCCGATAATGGTAATGACATTGGCATCATTCCCACGTTGCAGGCCGTTCGCTTTAATGAATGCTGCAAGTTGTTGGCGCAATGCATCGTCCAGCGCAGGATATACTTCACGATAGAACTTCCAAAGGGGTACTAATTTGTTATGATCGCGGCAGTAGTAATCAAAGTCCCTGGCCTCTGTTGAAGTCGAAGTCATCATCCTCGGCCGGCGCAACACATCGATGCGCCCCTGTAGCACTGCCTCGTAGAGTTGAATTCCTGGAAACGACGAGCGCTCTCCTACAGCAATAAAGCGTCGATTAATATCGGCTTCTTCATCATAAAAGAAAACCGCCGTCAACTTATGCGCCGGAAACGCCTGCACCTGGCTCCCGCCTTCAGACACCTCCTGGCGCCAGTCTTCAGACTGGTGCCTCCCCTTAAACAGAATCAAATTCTGCCCGGGTGTCAAATGGATCTTCCCGGTAATTACTGTCCCCGATCTCAACACGATGGAACCTTCGTTCCATTTCAAGTCTTGCGCCAGCAGCACATGACTGCCCAGCAACAGAAGGTAAAAAAGTATTTTCAATCCATATTACGTTGTGGTAATATGAATTTAACATTCCCTTAATGTACCGGCAAATTAAATATGTAAAATGTCGAGGAGCTGCGGGAGTTGCTCGATAAGATGCGTTGGCTTCGCTTGCAGCAGAGCCTCTCGCGAGAAAGCACCGGTGGTCACACCTATGACCATACCACACCCGGCGGCCTGGCCCTCCTGAACATCTGAAATCGTGTCGCCCACCTTCACCACCTGACTGGCGTCCCTGACATCCGTGAGCTCCATGGCGCGGAAGATCAGGTCAGGATAAGGTCGACCTCGTTCCACCTCATCGCTCGTCACACTTCCGTCTATCAGCGCCTCGGTTTTCCATCCCAACCTCGCCAGAAGAGGGTCCGTTATCTGGCGATCGAACCCTGTGTCGACTACCACCTTGATATTGTGCGCCTTCAACTTCCTGAACGTGTCGCTAACCCCTTCCTTTTCACTTACTGATGGGTCGGTTTTGTAGAAAGACTTCATTTCTTTCACAAAACGAACGTGGATCTCGTCAATCCACGCCGCTGATACCGGGCGAGATCCTTCGTATCGTCGCTCGAGCAAGTCACGGATGGCAATCGGTTTCGGGAGTCCCATCACGTCATTGCAATCTTCGAGGGAAACGCTCACGCCATGGGCGGCCAGTGCCATCTGCAGCACTTTGTGCACATTCCGATCGTCCTTCACGGTAGTACCGGCCAGATCAAAAACCACGAGCTTGACATTCATAATTCTGCTTTTGCACAAATTGATCGTTCCTCCCGTAAATCGCAACCGTGTTTTATGAAAGTTTGGTTACGACAAACCGAATAATCTTCACACAGTAGTAACGTAAAGCTGCGTAGATTCGCGAAAGGCATCGCATTGAAACGGATTTTCCAGGATCGACACGAAGCCGGCAAAAACTAACTCGCTGAGCACATTTCGACACAGTTCATGGAGAAGCAGACCACCCACATTGAAGCCGTAATTGATGAAGTGTTCAATTTGTACGACCGTTTCGGAGATGCTGATTACATTGGCGAACCCGTTTCGCAGTTGGAGCACATGTCGCAGTCGGCGCAGCTCGCAATTTTGAGAGGCTGCGACGACGAGGTGGTGCTTGCTGCCTTCTTCCACGACATCGGACACATTTGTGTCATGCAACAGGCGGAGAACAGCATGGGGGGATATGGCGTGAAGAGTCACGAAAAGATCGGTGCCGACTTTATCCGCAGCAAAGGATTTCCCGAACGCGTAGCACGACTCATAGAAAGCCACGTACAGGCCAAGCGTTACCTTACGTTCAAATACCCTGAATACTTCAATAATCTGAGCGAAGCCAGTCGCAAAACCCTCGAATACCAGGGCGGCAAGATGAGCGAAGAAGAAGCCAACCTGTTCGAAAACGCCGACATCTTCGAGGAAAGCATTCTTATGCGTCGATGGGATGAGGAGGCCAAGGAAGTGCATGTTCCCATCATCGAGATGAATGATTTGAAACGCCGTGCAAAACGCGTATTGAGTAAATAGCATCTGAGCCCGGGCACTATCCGAACCAACGGAATGCCGCCTTTGAACTATCGGAACTCGAAATATTCTTTGGCGTTTTGGTAGCAGATAGCTTCAATGATCTTGCCAACGTGATCGCTATCTGGCAACTCACCGCTGTCGATGTCTGCACCAAACAAGTTGCAGAGAATACGACGGAAGTATTCGTGGCGGGGAAATGAGAGGAAACTTCTCGAGTCAGTCACCATCCCTACAAAACGGGAAATCAGCCCCATGTTTGAAAGCACATTCATTTGTTTCTCCATGCCATCTTTCTGATCGAGGAACCACCATCCAGAGCCATACTGCATTTTGCCAGGCACTGACCCGTCGTTAAAATTGCCGGTCATCGTTGCGAACAACTCGTTGTCGGCGGGGTTGAGATTGTAGACAATGGTGCGCGCCAGCTGGTTGGTACTATCGAGGTTGTCGAAGAACTTCGCCATGAACAATCCCTGCGGATATTCACCAATGGAATCGAAACCGGTATCCGGTCCCAGCTCGCGAAGCATGCGCGTGCTGTTGTTCCTTTGCGCGCCAAGATGAAACTGCTGCACCCAACCACGGCTGTGGTACATGCGGCAAAGGCCGGTAAGCACGGCGCTCTTGAACATGATGGTCTCCATGGCATTCAGTGAATCGCCGGTCAACAATTTTATGAACAAGGCCGACGCGTTTCTCTCACCATCTGGATGAAAAAATAATGATTCCAGTCCGTGGTCGGAGGCTCTGCATCCCATGCCTTCAAAGAAATCGACTCGCTTTAACAGCGCCGACATCAGGTCATCGTAGGTGTTGATCGTAATACCTGCAGCCGTTGAAAGTTTTTGAAGATATTGCTGATAGGCGGCGGGATCATGTGCGGCAAACGACTTGTCAGGACGAAATGTTGGAAACATCTTGAAAGCAGTTTGTTGGAGAGCAAATGCCTGGTGATGCTCGAGGCTATCAATAGGGTCGTCGGTGGTACAGAGTACCTCCACGTTTTGCATTTTCAGCAGCGATTGTACTGCGTGCGTATCTTGATTGAGTTGTGCGGAGCAATGCTCATAGATGCGTTCTGCCGAATGCTTGTCCAGTAATTCATTTACACCAAAATAGGTTTTGAGTTCCAGGTGCGTCCAATGATACAACGGGTTACGCAGGGTATACGGGACCGTTTCTGCCCATTTCATGAATTTCTCTTCCGGCGAAGCATCGCCAGTACAGTATCGTTCAGGCACACCATTCGACCGCATCGCCCGCCATTTGTAATGGTCGCCTTCGAGCCAGGCTTCCGTAATGTTTTTGAACTTCCGATTCTCCGCGATATCCTTCGGCGAAAGGTGATTGTGATAATCAATAATGGGCATTCGCTTCGCGTGTTCATGGTAAAGATGTACCGCGTGTTTTGAACGCAACAAGAAATTTTCACCGATGAAGAAGTCCGTTTTCATAACTGGTTTTGAAATACTTAACTCGAGTACATTTTTATCTGGAAAGCATCGTCTTTATTCCCAATTCCAAGCCGCGAAGTTCGCCCAAGCCCCGAAGGCGGCCAATCGCGGAGTATCCCGGGTTGGTCTTCTTCTTAAGGTCGTCCAACATCACATGACCATGGTCGGGACGGAAGGGTATAGGTTTCTTTCGGCTTTGTTGCTGGTGAAGCAATGCCTTCATGACCTTAAACATATCCGCGTCACCGTCGAGGTGATTCGCTTCGTAAAAGCTGCCGTCTGGCTCACGCGTTGTGTTACGCAGGTGAACAAAGTGTATGCGATCACCCAGACGCTCCACCATACCGGGCAGATCGTTATCGGCACGCACACCATAGGATCCTGTGCAGAAACATAGGCCATTAGCGGGAAGGTTACAGGCGGCAAGAAGTTGTTTGGCATCGGCTTCCGTACTTACCACGCGCGGCAATCCGAATAGTGGAAACGGCGGATCGTCAGGATGAATCGACAAATTTACCCCCACTTCCTGCGCTACCGGTGCAATCTCCGAAATGAATTCGTACAAGTGCTTTCGAAGCGACGTGTCGTCAACATCGCGATACACATCCAATGCTTTTTGAAACAGCGCGAGGTCATAGCCTTCTTCTGAACCCGGCAAGCCAGCCAGTATATTGCGCTGGAGTTGATCCTTCTGAACTGTGGTCATCGTCTTAAAACGGGCCTGCGCAAGAGTCGCTGTTTCGCTTGAATAACCTGACGACGCATCAGGACGTTTCAAAATGAAAATATCGAATGCTGCCAGGTCAATAGCGTCGAACCGCAAGGCAAGTGATCCATCCGGCATGGCATACCGAAGATCTGTACGCGTCCAGTCCAGTACGGGCATAAAGTTATAGCAGACCGTGCGGATGTTACAGGCTGCCAGGTTGCGTATGCTCAGCTTATACTTATCAATGAACTGGCGATACCCCGGTGCTTGGCACTTAATTGACCAATGGACAGGAATACTTTCAACGACCGACCAGGAGAGACCCGCGTATTCAATGACAGACTTGCGCGCGAGAATTTCATGGATGGTCCATACTTCACCATTGGGTACGTGGTGCAAGGATGTCACAATGCCTGTCGCGCCGGCTTGCTGAATGTCGCGCAGACTAACGGGGTCGTTGGGTCCGAACCAACGCCAGGTTTGTTCAAGTCCGATCATGGTTTTTACGTTCGGTGTTAGTCTTTCGAAGTTTGTCCGAAAGAACAATCTAAGGATAATCCAAATTCAATTAAGGCATGGAGACTTTTCATTGACCATTTTGACGTTAAACGCCGAAGAAGGCGCTGAAGCCTCCATCAACGGGAACCGTGATACCGGTAACAAAAGCCGATGAGTCCGCGCATAACCAAATGAGCGTTCCTATGAGCTCGCCGGCCACCCCGAAACGTGCAAAGGGTGTTTGCCTGATGGCTTGTTCGCCGCGTGCCGTAAAGGAGCCGTCAGGTTGAGTTAACAGTGCGCGGTTTTGTTCAGTGATGAAGAACCCGGGTGCGATCGCATTCACGCGTATACCCTCACCGTATTTTCGCGCCATCTCTACCGCCAGCCATTTTGTAAAATTGTCGACGGCGGCTTTTGCCGCTGAATAACCGACGACTCGCGTAATGGGTTTGATCGATGCCATGGAGGCAATGTTGATGATCACCCCTTTACCCCGACCGGCCATGTCTTGCGTGAGCACCTTCGTTGGTAACACCGTCCCCTTGAGATTGAGATCGACCACACGATCAAACTCATCTATATTCAGATCGAAGAACTTCTGGTCAGGCGTAATGATGGCGCCAGGCATATTACCTCCGGCGGCATTCACGAGAATATCAATTTTTCCAAAGGTGTCCATAATCTCATGGCGGGCCTTAACAAGCTGCTGCTCGTCGAGCACATCGGCTGCCACAAAACGCGCACGTCGCTTGGTTTGTTCTATGGCCTTCACCACATTATCACCAGACGCTTGCTTACGTCCTATGACCACTACATCGGCCCCTGCCTGGGCAAGTCCTATCGCCATCGCGCTTCCCAGTACGCCGGTGCCACCGGTTATGACCGCCGTTCGACCGTTGAGGTCAAAAAGTTTGTTCATGCAACTGAATCCCTCTTTTTAGAATGTGCTTATTTTCATCATGATTTCAACCGATCCGCGCGGCGTGAGGCCGAAACTATATAAACATCACCGGGCTCCATCCAGTGACTTGATCTTGATACTTCTGAAGGCAACCTGGTCGCCATGGTCCTGTAGCAGAATGTGGCCCTTGCTGGCCATTCCGAACTTCTCCCATTTGGCATATTTACTGCGTGCAACGAGCGCACTATACGCCGTAGAGCCCCGTTGATATTCGACAACTTTGTACCCGTTGAGCCAATGCTCCACGCGGTTGTCGGCATAAACGACGATCCGTCCTGTATTCCACTCTCCTATCGCGTGCTGACCACGTTTGATCTTGAGTGACGGGATCAGGTCGTATAGTGAACCCAACGTACGGTTGCCCTCCACGCCCATTTTCGCATCCGGATGCTTCTCGTCATCGAGTACCTGGTATTCGAGGCCAATAGCAGAACCCTTGTTCTCTTCCGATTCCGTCACAAAGTATTTAACACCACTGTTCGCGCCCTCCGTTAATTTAAACTCGAATTGGAGGTCAAACGCGCCGTACTCGCCATCAGTAACAATATCGCCCCCGTTATCCGATTCCGCACCCTGCGCCTTTTGTGCCGTCAGCGAGCCGTCGTTGATGACCCAGCCTTTCGTGGGAAATTGTTCCTTATAAGCACCACGCCAACCCTTCGTTGACTGTCCATCCCACAAGAGCATCCAACTGTTTTTCTTCTCCTGGTCAGACAAACTGTTAGGCTGAAGGTTCACCACAAAGATGTTATCGGCAGGCGACGCCTTCAATTGCTCCGTTTGTATGCGAATGTTTCGCCAGCGAATCGTCTGTCCTGCTGCCTCAGGCTTATCGATCGCATGCACTTGCAAGGCTATAAAGCCCTTTGGCGTCAAGGCGTCAACAAGGTTGGCGGTAGGTATGCCATTGATCCATACACGCATCACGGCGCCGATGCACTCCAGACGGGCCGTATTCCATTGCCCTGCTTTATAGGCTGATTTTGCCGCCGCATTGTACTCGAGGGTATAAAGCCAATCGCGTCTCGCCTCGTCATAAATGCCGCCCGTCCAGGCACGCGTGCTTGGATCGATCTCCAACTGGTAGCCGTGTACGCGTCCATCGCGATACTCGGGCTTACTCTCGCTTCTGAATTGAATACCTGAATTCATATCTGCGTCGAGCTTGAACTCGAGCTCCAGGATGAAATCACCATAGTCCTTATCCGTGACCAGAAATGAATTTGGCTCTTTGTAAACAGTGGTGCCGACAATCTCGCCATTTAACACCGTATACTTCGCTTTTCCGTTCAGCTGCCGCCAACCGGTAAGGTCTTTTCCATTGAAGAGTTTCACCCATTTCTCCTGCGCTGTTGCGGATATCTGCGACAGGGAAATGATCAATAATAGATAGACAACAGAGCGCATACGGGTAGTTTTATTGGGTCAATTTATATTGTTGTCCGAATAACGCAAAATGGTATTATTGCAGAAAGTGAGAAAGCCGTCTCCGTCCGTCAAAGACGGGGCATTAGAAGGACATTAAATATATTCATGGGTGAATCGCAGCCAGCTACTACAAGAATTACAGCGTTATCTAACCGACGATCCCACTGAGTACCAGTTTGTTGATCGCTTCATCGCACTATTGCAACATCCTGACGCGTTTCAGCGAACGCACCTTCCGGGTCACATTACAGGTTCGGCGTGGATCTGTGACCGCCAGGGGATAGAAGTGTTGCTCACCCATCATGCGAAGCTCGATCGGTGGCTTCAACCGGGTGGCCATGCCGACGGCGACGAAGACGTGATCAGGGTCGCTTTGCGCGAGGCGGAGGAAGAAACAGGCCTGCAGGGAATTGCGCTGGTCAGTGAAGGAATTTTTGATATCGACATCCATACCATTCCAAAGCGGGGCGATATGCCCGAGCACTTGCATTACGACATTCGCTATCGGTTTCAAGCCGACAGAAACCTTGCGCTAATAGTGACGGAGGAATCTCATGCGTTGAGTTGGGTGAAGCTGGAAGACGTGGAACGCGTGTCCATGGGAAATGCGTCGATGATGCGCATGGCGCGCAAGCGCCTCTGGTAAGTCGTGAGTCTTCAGTCTTTGGTCGTTAGTGCTGGCAGTTAGCAGACAGCTATTTAATACCAGGAGTACTAACTTACTAATAGCACCACGTACTATTTACTCATATGGAATTTCTCAATACCACTCCGTGGCGTTCCTCGGCGATTCCCATTTCGAACCTGGCTCGAAGTATTTCCAAAGCAGTGCCGACACTCTCCTCAGCAGCAAATAGCCTTCGTTGTCGGGCACATAGCGCTGATCGTCCTGATTCTTTGTAATCACGCAGAATACATAGTCGCCGTGAGGTGCATTTACCAGCACCACCTCTGAGCGTGACTGATCGACTGCGCCTTGCTTTGATGCAGCCTGCACGAACGGAGGTATCTGTGACAATGCCTCCGAATCGTAGTAATTGTGCGTGAGGTTTCGGTAGATACGCTCGCTTGCGCGAGGACTGACGACGCTGCCCTCCCGGATGCGCACGAACAACTCTGCCATTTCCCGTGGCGTGGTTTGTCCCCAACCATAATTTGATCGTTCGCTTTCACGACCTGGCGTGCGCGAGTTCACACGGGTGTAGAGGTATCCGGCCTTTTCGAGCCAGCGGTTGATGGCCGTACCGGTTCCGGCGAGTGACTGGCACCAAAGGCTTGCCGTATTGTCGCTCGTCGTTATCATCAGCATCATGACTTTACTCAGCCAGATCTCTTCTCCATCCTTGAACGACCCGAGAATGTCTTCCCCTTCGTAAAGCAGGGAGTCGCGATAGGTCAGTTTCGCGTGGTAGTCAATGTCGCCGTGCTCGATCTTGTCGAACATACCGATGGTGATGGGCACCTTGATCATGCTCGCCGTCGGAAAGATCGTATCGGCGTTGATAGCCACTGTGGTGCCCTTCTGAAGATGCCTGACGTAAATGCCGACGTCGCCCCGAACCTCATTCGCGAGGGTTTGTAGCTGTGTGATGAGGGCCTTGTCCTGGCCCTGGCCGGCACACCTGACGGGTACAAACGAAAAGATGAAGAAGCACCAGGGCAGCAGTGCCCGGAAAAACATCAGGGTAGGGTGAAATCGCATATGATTTTGGAATACCATCCAATGAATTAAAATTTTGGCGCTTACACAAACGGCCATGTCGGAGTTTGGGCATACCTTCGCGCCGTGGCTGAAATTGGTAGCGATATTGAACGAGCGATCTCCTTGCTAAAGGCAGGTGAATTGGTGGCGATCCCGACAGAAACCGTATATGGCCTGGCCGGAAATGCGCTCAATAGCGCGGCCGTTGCAAAGATCTTCGAGGCGAAAAATCGTCCGCATTTCGACCCCTTGATCATGCATGTACCCGGACCGGACGCTGCCGGCTTGTACGCCGCCTCCATCCCTGACAA
>DATHKA010000544.1:0-4623 GCA_035489615.1 Chryseolinea sp. | reverse complement strand
GTCGCCCAATTCCAGGCGCAGGCCCATTTCGCGACCGAGGATGATCACCTTGCGCGCGAAGTCCACGCCCGAGAGATCGTCGCGAGGATCCGGCTCGGTGTAACCCTTGGCCTTGGCCTCGCGCACCACGTCGCTAAACTTTTTCCCTTCCGTGAAAGAACTGAATATGAAATTCAAAGTACCACTCAATACTGCCTCAATGCTGAGTACGTTGTCACCGCTCAACAACAGATCGTTCATCGTGTTGATCACCGGCAACCCGGCGCCCACGTTGGTCTCGTACAAGAACTTCACGCCTCTGCGGAATGCGGTCTTCTTTAACTGGACGTACGATTCCATATTTCCCGAGTTCGCCTTCTTATTAGGCGTTACGATGGAAATGTTGGCCGATAGTATCGCCTCGTAGAAAGCGGTCACTTCCGGACTCGAGGTACAATCGACGAAAATGCTGTTGGATAAATTAAGTCCGATCATCGAATCGAAGAAGGCCTGCATGTGCATCTCCTCGCCTTCCTGCGGCAACTGATCAACGCAATGCTCGAGCGACAACCCTTCTTCAAGGAACAGCATCTTCCGGCTGTTGGCCACAGCCACTACGCTCACCTCGAGCAGGTTCTCGGAAGCGAGCTTGGTAAACTGATCGCGCATCATCGCGAGCAGCGCTTTGCCAATAAGGCCGGTACCCACGAGGAAAACGTGCAACACCTTGCGATCGGAAAGGAAGAATGCCTCGTGCAAAGCGTTCAGGGCCTTGCCCACGTCGTGACCGGGTATTACCGCGGAAATGTTCCGCTCGGAAGACCCCTGCGCAATAGCCATCACGTTAACGCCGTTCTTTCCCAACGCGCTGAACATGCGCCCGCTCGTTCCCGGGCTATGCTTCATACCATCGCCCACGACGGCAACGATCGACAAATCGTGCTCCTCCTGCACGTGATCGATCTCTTCACTCTTGATCTCGTATTGAAACTCCTTTTCGATAGCGGTCTTTGCCTGTTGTGCGTGAGTATTCTCGACGGCAAAGCAAATGGAATGCTCCGACGATGCCTGACTGATAAGTATCACATTCACTTTTTCGCGCGCCAGGGTGGCGAAGAGGCGTGCCGATGCGCCCACGACGCCCAGCAGCCCACTTCCCTGCAGGCTTAGCAAACTCACATCGCTCATGGTGGAAATCCCTTTGATTATCTTGCCGTTGGCAGACTTCGCGTGGATAAGGGTACCCTTAAAGGTCGGATTGAAAGTGTTCTTGATCCAGATCGGAATGTGGTTTACCATCGCTGGCTGCATGGTAGCCGGAAAGATCACTTTCGCGCCGAAGTGCGACAATTCCATCGCCTCTTCGTAGCTCATCTCAGGCACAGTGAACGCCTTTTTCACCTTGCGCGGATCGGCTGTCATCATACCGTTCACGTCCGTCCATATTTCCAGGTCGGTGGCATGAAGTGCACCGGCAAATATCGCCGCGGTGTAGTCCGAACCACTGCGCCCGAGCGTAGTCGTTTCACCCGTCTCAGACGTCGCTACGAAGCCAGTGATGATCTGCACTTCGGGATGATGTTTGAAATGATCCTGGATCAGTCGGTTGGTCTTATCGAAGTCCACCTTCGCGTATCCGAAGTGATTGTCTGTGCGAATCACCTGCCGCGCATCGAGAAATGCGACGTCGTGTCCGGCGTCCTTGAACGCTTGCGTAATGATATACGCCGACAGGCGTTCCCCAAAGCTCATGATGAAATCAAGGGTGCGCGGTGTGCGTTCCTTTACCAGGTAGATGCCGTGCAAGAGATCTTCGAGTTCATTGATCATGAACTTGACCTGCGCGAGAATACCACTTTGGCGTTGGATGTTGATGAGGGCTGCTACCGCTTCAAGATGCCGGCTCTCCAGCGCCGAAAGATTGGCCTTATACTCCAGGTTCCCCTCCAGGGCCAGCTGGCTGATCTGGATCAGGTTATCGGTTACGCCGCCGAATGCCGAGAAGACGATCGTCACTTCGCCCTTTAAATGGGGCTTCACGATTTCCATTACGTCTTTTATCCTGGCGGGCGTGGCTACCGACGAGCCCCCGAATTTCATGACTTTCATTTACAGATTTTTATGAGGGTATTGAATGATTCAAATCGAGTTGATCAGTAAACACCTCTCCTGGAAAGGGCACTAATCGGGCATGGTTGGGGTAAATCACAGCGCACGGGTCACCCCGTAATGCCAGTAATAGAAATAATAATAACGGAAGTAATGCCAGCCACGGTCCTGTTGATCAGGAACGACGATGAGAATGTTGTGGTGGCGCGCTGCATAGCGGCCCGAAATAATGAAATGATACCCTTGATTGCAAAGTATTTTTTTAGATTTTTGCACGAACTAACGGTTAGTAGTTTTTCGGTAACGATTGTGATAATCTCCGCACCTGACGTTTTTAGCAGGTTTACGACCGTATTGATACTACCCGACACAGCAAACACAATCATCCAACATGACGAGAAAGAAGAAATTTCCGCGCGAGTCGGCGGTAAGCATGACGGAACTGGTGCTTCCCAACGATACCAATACCCTGAACAATCTCATGGGAGGACGACTCATGCATTGGATGGATATCGTTTCTGCCATCGCGGCCCAAAAACACTCCAACCGAATCGTGGTTACCGCCTCGGTCGACAACATTTCGTTTAAACACCCTATCCGCCTGGGTAACGTCGTAACCCTGAGGGCACGCGTGACCCGCGCATTCAATTCATCCATGGAGGTGCGTATTGACGTGGATGCAGAGGACATCCCCTCCAATACGAAGACTGAAAGTAACAGCGCCTTCTTCACGTTCGTCGCGGTTGACCAACTCGGCAGACCGATCGACGTTCCCGAAGTGGAAGCTGAAACGGAGGAAGAAAAAGCGCTGTACGAAGGAGCGCTTCGCCGCAGACAACTACGCTTGATATTGGCAGGAAGAATGAAGCCTTCGGAGGCAAAAGAATTGCGATCAATCTTCGATATTTCGGAATGATGGAAGCAACATTGGTCAAACATACTTTCGGCGCAGAACTGTACCACCTGCCGCCTCGGGTGCTGGTGGTCATCCCCACTGCCTGGGACACTGTTTCCGATTCAGAGCAGCAACTGCTTGCCCGAATCCTTGGCTCAGTAAAACTGTCGCTGGCTGCCGTGCAAATTGTGTGTGGTTCGGCCTTTTCGGTGGAGGATTCGTCCGTCTATCAGTCCAAGGCTATTTTATCCTTTGGCGTCCCGGTGGCAGGTGTGACCCGACCCTATGAAGTCGTCGTTATAGACGATGTTTCGGTGATCGTGGCCGATGTGATGGATGCATTGGACGATGCGCGGAAAAAGAATCTCTGGGCGGCCCTTAAGCAGGTATTCAAGCTTTAGTACCGACCAGCGCGTTTTATTGCAGTTAAACACGCAGAAATTGAAGGTGCATTTTTTTATTTAAGGCAGTTGACTAATATTTCGGAAGTGAAATCGATTTTTTTGCTGTTGTCGGTCGTAAGCATAACTTTTGTCCGGGATCCCGTGGTTGTGTCACGAATGCACAGAAGGGTAATCTGATGGTCAGGGGGTCCCTTCTATCGAACCCGGTTATGGAGGAAGTCGCCGTGATTTACAACGATTCTATCGGCCAAATCGGAAAATTAAAGGCATTTTAAAGGTTACTAAGGCATCAAAGGATGGTATACAGGTCTGGCGCGGTTAACGAAAAAGAGATATTTGAACGCATCTGCAAGGGTGACGAAAAGGCTCTTGAGTACTTATACCAGAAGTATTACCGGATGATGACCAAGCTGGTTATCACCAACAGTGGAACGGAAGACGAGGCCCGCGACATTTATCAGGACGCACTCATAGTCTTTTGGCAGAAGGCGACGTCAGGCAACCTGATCCTCACTTCCAAAATGAGTACCTATATCTACAGCATCTGCCAAAATCTGTGGAGAAAAGAACTTGACCGAAAGAAAAGACTCTCTAATGAGGAGAAGGACACAGCAGTTACGCTGGATACCGAGACCTCGGAACGCGAACGGATTCTTGCAGGTTGCATTGATCAATTAGGTGAAACTTGCAAGAAAGTTTTGATGTATTATTACTTTGAGGAAATGTCGATGCAGGACATAGCGGAAAAGCTGGGTTTTGCGAATACCGACACGGCCAAGACCAAGAAGTATAAATGCAAAAAGAAACTGGATGAATTGGTGAAGGCTCAGTATTCTGAGCAGGACTTCTTAGATTAGAGACAGAGGATATATAGTTTATGGCTTCAGAAAGGGAATTGGAATTGTTGGATGATTACCTGAGAAACAAGCTCGGTGCTCAGGATAAATCCGCATTTGAGGAGGTGTTGAGAAACGACGCTGGCCTGCAAAAGGAAATGCGCGTTCAGCAGCAGGTAGTGAACAGCCTGCGCAGCGCACGCGTGGCCGAGCTGAAGCAAATGCTCAACAACGTGCCGATCACGGCCCTTCCGGCGGAAGGCACAGGTATGTCTGTGGCCGCCAAGGTTGCCGCCTGGCTCGTCATGGCAGGGCTTGTCGGTGGCGGTTTGTACATCTACTACAACGCTGAGGATGAGTCTGCACAGTCCATTAGCGCCGATACTCCGGCACTGAACCC
>DATHKA010000543.1:0-10886 GCA_035489615.1 Chryseolinea sp. | reverse complement strand
CACCCCCGAAACCGCCCCCGAGGATTACGACTCGGCGCTTGTCACTCTTGTCAATCAAAGATGATTTCACCATAAAGCCAGGCAGTTGTTCGGGGCTAATGTAGAAAAAAAAAAGCCTGTTCCCCCAAACTGGAACAGGCTCTAAAACAACAAGGTAAATTATTTAGTGTCCGGTCATTACCATCCCGGATTGTTCGGTTGCAGGTTGGGATTGTTTCTGAAATCCGCAGCTGGCAGCGGAAGCAGGTAGTGCTTCTCCTGCAAGACAGCTCCATTGATCGTGGCCCCCGCGAAGTCGACAAAGTTTGTGGTGTTCACATCGTAAACTTTGCGCAAGCGTATCATATCAAACCAGGTCAGGCCCTCGTAGCTCAGTTCATGCCAACGCTCGGTCCATACGGCCTGTCTGAATGTTGATTGATTGTAGGTTCCAATGTCAGGCGTTGTCAGGCCTGCACGGTCCCTAATCAGCTTCAAGGCGGCATGAGCCCCGGCGTCTAATCCTGTCTCATTCTGCGCTTCGGCATAGATGAGCAAAATATCTGCATATCGGATAAATGGATAATTCAACCCGGAGTTACCCGTACCCGGTGAACCTGGCTGTCCGTTGGCCACGGCATCAAAATGCTTATAGATATAAAAGCGGTTGAGGGTAACGGGCGCACCCGTACCGCCATCGGCGAAGTACTGTTTAAAGTAGAAACCCTTTTCCTGTGTACGCTTGTCGCCCGGCTCGTAAGTGGCTAGAAATTTAGCGGTTGGCACAGTGGTTCCCACTTCCCCTGAAGCAGTGATATTTGTATTGTTCGGAAGAAAGAAAGTCTGATAGTTCGCGTTCGCAATACCTGCCGAATACTGGATCTGGAAAATATTCTCCAACTCGTTGCGCCTGGCCGGATCATGCAAATCGTTGTAGTTCGTGAACAGGCCGACCTTAGCCGGATTGGCCATCGAATAGTCGATTACTTCCTTCGCCTTTGCAGCGGCCAGTTGATAGTAGGCTGCGCCTTTGCTCAGCGGGAATCCCGCCATCGTAAGATAGACGCGGGCAAGCAGCGACTTGACCGCTATCTTTGAAGCATAACCCGTGTTATCCGTGTCGGCAAATCCCGCATCTTCAGCATCCTGTAAATCTTGCACGATTAAATCGTAAACCTCCTGCGTTGAAGCGCGCGCCGGATTTACTTCACGATCCGTCCAGCTGTTAATCGGACGAAGGATTAACGGTGCGTCGCCCCAAAGTCTGACGATCCAGAAATAGTAGAACGCGCGTTGGAACTTCGCTTGCCCAACCCACTTCTTCATGTCGGCCTCCAGAATGTTTGGAATCGTAGGGATTTTTTCGATCGATAAGTTGGCGTTGGCTATTCCCTCGTAACATTGCTGCCACCATTGCTGTAAGTGCAGGTTATCGCCCGTGTATTGGTAACCATACAGGTTGTTCAGATCGGAATTCTGTCCAGTCTCGGTTTCTGCTGTTCCGCTCAAGGCGTCAAGCATCTGAAAGTTGGCACTGAAAATCCCCGCGCCATCACCATGAAACCGAAAGTTTTCATATGTCCCGCGAACTGCCATTTCGGCATCTTCAGGGCTTGTAAAGAACGTTTCAGGTGCGATGGTCGACGGATCCTGCTCTTCCAGGAAAGTTGATGAGCAGCCAGCGCCGACGAACATTGCGGCGCAACTCAGGAATATGATATATCTTTTTATATGGATTTTCATATTGTCCATGTTAACGGTCACTCGACCTTTCATTAAAGTCCTACGCTTAAACCAAACATATAGGTCGTCGGCTTCGGATAATCAAAGAAGGTCTGTCCTTGCGCGAAAGGATTCGTGTAGGTAGATACTTCGGGATCGTTTCCGCTGAACTTCGTCGCGAGGAAGATATTCTGTGCCGACACATAAACGCGCGCACGGCTCAGGTGTATTCTTTCGATCGCGTTAGAAGGAAGCGTATAACCCAACACCACGTTGCGTCCGCGAATGAAAGACCCATCTTCAATCCAATGGGTATCTACGTTCGAAACATAGCCCGCTTTCGAATCGCGCACCGCTGCTATCTCGCCGCCCTGATTTTCGGGTGTCCACGCGTTCAACACGCTGACATAACTGTTGGCAAGACCAGTTCTGTCTTCGCCTGAGTGCATGGTCATATTCATAACATCATTACCGTACGAGTAGGCAATGTCGAGCACCAGGTCAAAAGACTTGTATTGAAGGTTGTTGATGAACGAACCGTAAGATTTGGGATTACCGTTTCCGATGATCATGCGGTCGTTATCGTTGATCTGATAGTCGCCGTTCACGTCAAGATACTTGATGTCACCCGCGAGTAATTGCTTGCCGGTTCCGCGGTAAGTGTTACTGCCAAACTTTGCTGCTTCAGCAGCTTCATCCGTACCCCACGTTCCCAAACGAACGAGTCCCCAGAAGGAGCCCACCGGTTGTCCTTCCATGATCACGCCGGTCTGGTTGGTGAAGTTCGGGTTACCCACGCCGTAGATCGGAGCCGGGTTTGCGAGCTTCAGCACCTTGTTACGGTTCATGGCGATATTGAAGTTGGTGCTCCAGCTGAAGTCAGTCGTTCCAACGTTCTCTGTAGTGAGGGAGATTTCAAGACCCTTGTTTTCCATGGTACCCACGTTGCGGGTAATGGTAGCGAAACCAGTTGTCACGGGAAGCGGTGCAGAGAGCAACATGTCCGTCGTCTTTCTGTAGTAAACGTCCGCTTCGATAGCGATGCGATTGTTGAACAAACCCAACTCAAGTCCTATGTCAGATTGAGCGGTCTTTTCCCATTTCAGATCGGGATTACCGAGGCTGTTCGTGGCCACGCCCAATTGACGTGCATTGCCAAATACCGCTGTAACCACACGCAGCGAAGGCAATGCTGAATACGTGGAAATTTCAGAATTACCTGTGTATCCGTAGCTGGCACGCAGTTTCAGGTTGGAGATTACACTGTTGCCCTTGAGGAACCCTTCTTCCGAAATTCTCCAGGCAAGAGCTGCTGAAGGGAAAAACGCATACTTGTTTGATGCACCGAACTTCGACGATCCATCAAAACGCCCAGTAACCGTTAACAGGTACCTATCCATCACGCCATAGTTGATGCGACCAAAGTAAGAGCTGAAGGCGAACCTTGCCCTCCCTGAGCTAACTGGCGGCGAGTCAACGGCAAAGTCCTGGGCACCTCCCATGTTGTTTACCTGGAAGAAATCAGAGATAAAGTTACGGGAAGACTGCTGGAACCAGAAGATATTGGTTTCCTGTGCCGATTGTCCTACCATCGCGGTCAGGTTGTGAATGATGCCAAATCGCTTTGTATAGGTCAGATAGTTTTCAAATGACCAGAACGTTTCGCGTTCACTTCGCAAGCGCGCAGTACCGCGCTCGTTGTTCGTAGACACGTAGGTAGGCGTCTGTGGGGCCGGGCGACCGTCGTAACGTTCACGCTCACGTTCCAGAATATTCAAACCCACGATCGAGCGCAATTCCAAACCTTCGGCCAACTTGATTGCTGCGTACATGTTACCCAGCGTCGTGCGACTAATCAGATTGTAGGAATTTTTCATCATTTGATCAACGGGGTTTTGACCGCCTTCGATCGAATTAGAATAGTTCTTGTTGTGTGAATACACACCATTAGGATACCGTACCGGTAGAATGGGCAAAGCTTCCGTGATCATCCGCACCGAGTTGAGTCCACCCGTACCATAGTCAACAATGTTTTCATCCTGATAGTTATAACCCAGCGAGCCTCCTATCTTGAGCCAAGGCATGATCTGTGAATCCATCACGAAGCGACCGGAATAACGCTTGAGATAAGAATTCAACAGGAGACCGTTGTCGTCGCGGAAGCCCAGATACGCGCCATAACTGTTGTCGGCATTGCCTCCCGTAACCGAGAGTTGGTGATTCTGCGATACCTTGTTCTGTGTAGACTCTTTCAACCAATCGGTGTCGTACAGAGGCTTGCCGTCAGCATCAAACAATGAATAGACTCCGGCGTTGGCCATCCTGCGCCGCGCGTCTTGCGGATCTTCTCGTCCTGACGAATGAGAGCCCGTACCGTTTGGTCCACCCGTGGCGTTCCAGCCAGCAGCGTCGTAGAATTTGATGTTATCCCAACCCCGTTGCTCCGTATCCAGGAACTCCTGCGCATTCAACATTTCTACCCGGTTGGGTCCAATAGTCGGCACGCTGAGCTGCATGTCGTAAGTGATCTTGCTGCCGGTTGTGCTGCCTCTCTTGGTAGTGATAAGAATTACCCCGTTGGCACCACGGGCACCGTAAATAGCCGCTGCTGAGGCATCCTTGAGTATTTCCATCGACGCGATGTCGGCAGGGTTGATGTTATCAATGGCGTTGTTAAGGGAGTAGGAACCATCGGTTTGTGTGCCGACGGGCATGTTGATTCCGTCTACTACATACAGCGGGTTGTTCGAAGTACTGATGGAACTGAAACCGCGGATGCGTACGTTCGACTGTCCCCCGGGACGACCGGAGTTCACGCTCACGTTCACGCCGGCAACCCGTCCCGCCAATGCCTGAGAAACGGAAGGCAACTGGCGCTCCTGGATGTCCTCCGCTTTTACGGTTCCAACAGAACCTGTGAGATCGCTTTTCTTCTGCGTACCATAGCCCACCACCACGATCTCCTGGAGTGACCTGATGTCCCGATCCAGGGTGATATCGATTACGGTTTGCGTGCCGACAGTAACTTCTTTGCTTTGATATCCAATGAAGGAGAATATGAGCACGGCGCTTTCATCGGGCACCTGAAGGGCGTACGAGCCGCTGCCGTCGGTTGACGTTCCGATGGTCGAACCTTTAACCAGGATGTTCATCCCCGGGAGCCTGGCATTATCGGAGGCATCCGTTACGGCACCTGACACGCAGATTGCCTCCCGTATTTCTTTCCCGGGCGAGGAAGCTTTTACTGCTACCGACGCATCGGGCGCGCAGGTAATAGTATAATCGATGACCTGAAACTTGAGGCGAGCGGCCTGGCGGAGCCGGATTAGGACGTTTTCCATACTCTCGTCCGCGAAATTGAAGGAATACGTGTCGTCTTCGTCCTTGATCGCCGAAGGAAATACAAATACGAAATCGGTTTTACTTTCAATTACCTTGAAGATCTCTTCGATTCTCTTGCCTTTGATTTTGGCAGACAATTTCGTGGTCTTGAGGTTCTGCCCAACGACGTTTTCGACTATCAACAGCTGCATTGACATCACTTGCAGGACGATGATAATCAAACATTGCCGCGACATAAACTTTAACTGTTAGGTAGGGTAATTTGCATGGCTGCCTTTCTCGGGTCCCGGCCAAATGTGGTTTAACTAGTTTTTACACCCTTTGCCATAGAGTATTATTTTGTTTGGAGTTATGATCTCGTATTCGATATTGTACATGTATCGAATGCTTCGCAAAACTTCTTCCAGCCGCTGCCCCTTAAATTGACCGTTTATGCGGCAATTAACGATGTCGTTATTATCAAAGCTGATGTCGACGTCATACCAGCGGGATAGGATAGATCCCACGGCTGACATCGGGGTTTCGTCAAATCGCAACGTGTTATTTTTCCAGGAGATAGTTTTTTCGATATCCACGAAGCTTAGTGTAAAGTGATGATTCTGATAGGACACTTGTTGAGAGGGCTCAAGATAGATGGTCTGAGAGTTGCCGCTCTGCGAGACGCCATCGTTAGAACCCTGGGTGACTTGTACTCGTCCCGTCGCTACGCTTACACTAATGTCGTTGGCATCGAATGCCTGTATATTGAAAGAGGTACCCAGCACCCGCGTGATTAGGTCGCCCGTTCTGACGATGAAAGGCTGTCGGGGATTGCGAGTCACTTCAAAGAATGCCTCTCCTGTCAGCGTTATCTCTCGTGCCGATTTGTCAAAGTTTCTGGGGAAAGAAATCGAACTTCCCGAGTTAAGGAAAACCTTTGATCCATCGGTAAGGGTAATGATTGATTTTTCTCCGTATGGAGCGTTCTTGGTGATTAACTCGCTTGCCTTGCGGGCGTATTCATGATAGCCAAAATATCCAAAGATCGCAACAACCATAAGGCTACACGCAACGATTGCATAACCACGCCAGGCATGAGAACCGGGAACGGCCACCGGCTCCGCTTCTATGGCTGCAGCGATACTTTGCCACAATGCCTCACTGACGGTAGGGTCAGGAACGCTTTTCTTCTGCTCCTGGTGCTCCAGAAAAGCTATCATCAGCCGGGTCTCTTCTACCGTTGTCTGGCCAGCCAAGTACCGGTCAATCAGGCGGTTAAACTCTTCGTTACTCATTCGTCTCGTTACGTAATCAGATGTGTCGCATACGATACCTATCCCTTAGGATCCTTGATAAATTTAAACAGAAATTCACTTATTTGAACACGCGGAACCTGAGTATTCCCCACGCACGGTATTGACCATCGTGGGTATTCGCGGGATGCAGTGTAGCGCGTGACGTCATAAGGCAGCGAGAGACTTAGTAAAGGGCGCTAAGATTAAGCATAGAGCGCTAGACAAAAAGCGACACAAAACCAATGATGACCGCTTTATCAAGCTTCTTGCGCAGCAGTGCAAGTGCCTTATGAATTTGCACTTCTACCGTCTTTGGGGTGATGCCGAGACGACCGGCAATTTGCTTATGTGTCAGGTTCTCGAAGCGACTAAGTTCGAAGACCTCCTTGCACCGCGGCGAGAGTTCCGAAAGCGCATGCTGCAAGGACTGATTCAATTCCTGAACATTGATGGCATCCTCGGTTTGATTGACGAATTGAATTCTCTCCATTAACGCGAGGTGATGCGCCTGCACCTTGCCCTTGCGCAAGCGCGCCAGTGCCTTGAATCGAACAGCAGAGATCAGGAAGGACTGAAGGGTTTGAATGTCGGCGGAATCGCGCCGATTCCACAGATCGATGAATATTTCCTGGACAATGTCCTTAGCCTGCTCATTGTCCATCAACAATCCGGAAACGGTCTTGTACAACTGTCCATGATAGCGCACAAAAATTTCTTGAAGGGCCGCTGTCTGGCCCCTGCGAAGCATCAATACGAGTGCCTCATCAGTAAGTGCTGATTTCGCGTCGCGGTCCAAAGGTTAGGGCATTAGTCGGTTGCAAACGTTACCAAATTAGTAAATTTCCGTTCATAACCACACGATGATTTTGAAAAAACTTGGCTTGCCTGAAAATCATACGCTCAATTGAATCCAAGGCTCACGGGCGATATTGCGGCTCAAACCAGATCGACCAGGTTCAGGGGCATCAGATTTACGCCATATTTTTTTACGATCATGTTCATAATGGGATCGTTCTCTACCTTTTGCATCATGCGCATCGTTTGATGCTGGTCGTATCCCATTACTATCTGATCGAAAAGCGACAGGTGCTTCACGCCATAGTAAAAACCGGCAATTACATAAGGTCCGAACGGCGTAGAGGGAATATCGAAAGCCGTACCGGTCATGTTAAAAATGGTATTGGGCAGATAATCGTCGTACGCGATGCCCTTTAGCTGCATGTAGTACTTCGCTGCATGAGCACGCGACGATTGTTTGGGATCGCTCATCGACAAAAGTCCGGCAAAGGGTCGCTGCTTTTTACTCTGATTAATCAGTAGCTCCTTCGCTTTTCGATCGTTCTGTGACTGTTGGCGGATGCTCAGTTGCATCGTATCCCAGAATGGAACCTCTGGTTCGCCATCATCAACGCGAATGAGCGAATGGATGGCGTAGTCCTGTATCCCACACGTGATCTGTATGTTGAGTACTTTTAGTTCAGGGTCGCTGCTAATGGCTTTCTCGAGCAGGGTGCGCTGATGTCGCGGATGGGTGCGCAGGGCATCGATACTGGTAATCCAGTCGCCGGCCAGATAACCGTCGTACGCGTAGATTTCACTAAGCAACTGCTTGATTTGAGTATCGTTTCCAATCCTCACCACCTTGCCTTTCATCTCGATCTCGGGTTGTTCCTCGACGATCATTTTTTCCAACTCTATCCCTACGTGAGTTGCGGCCAGCATACCACAATTCAATGGCGAATCCTGTACAACGTGGAGATCGTGGACGTGACTGATATAGTTTTCCTGGGAGTCTTCGCTAAGGTGACCATGGGTCTGGATATGCACGTAATAGCGCATGGGCACGTTGCTATTGTTGAGTCTTTGGGCATCCTCAAACGTGCGCTTGATGTCCATCACAACATCGGGAGTAATAAAAGAACCGGCAGCGCGGATCACGTGTACCTCCACATCAATACCGTCCTTCTTGAATGCCTCGGTTGTCGCCGCCATCGTGTCAATCTGAATCTGGCTCAGGTCGCGCGCATCTGCGCAGCCGACCAAGATGTGCAGCTGTAATTCTTTTCTTCTTTGCATAGCGAATTCTTAACTTTCCAAATTAAAGAAAATTCGCCCATTTGAAAGAGGATCATCATCGTTTCATCCTGGACCAGATCCAAAAGCGCGCGGGTAAGCCGACACAGCATACGTTTCTGGATAGCTATCTGGGCAATGATCATCCGCGTTATGCAATTAACAACATGGCCATGCGCACCATTGCGCGCGAATTCATGCGGGCCCACGCGCAATTGTCGTCGGAAGAATTCTCGCAGCTGCTCACAAGCCTCCTTCATGGAGAATCGGGAACGGAAAAGATGATGGCGGGCTTTCTGCTGGACTATTCTCGTTTAGATCAGCGAAAATTCAAGCCAAAACTGTTCGATGATTGGCTCAATGAGCTCAAAGGATGGGCGGAGATCGATACCCTGTGTACGGGCAAGTATGCACGCAGCGAGATACCGGCGCAATGGCAGGCATGGGAACCGTTGCTGAAGAAATTTTCGAAAAGCAAAAACATCGGAAAACGTCGTGCCTCGTTGGTATTCTTGTGTGCACCCACTCGCTACACGCAGGCGACTGAGCTGGCCGATACAGCATTCGAAAATATCTTGCGTGTGTCAGGCGAACGCGAAGTATTGATCACAAAGGCAATTTCGTGGCTGCTCCGCAGCATGATCAAGCTTTATCGCAAGGAAGTGATGTCGTTTGTAAAAGAACACGCAGCGTCACTACCGGCAATAGCCGTGCGCGAAACGCGCACCAAGCTGTCTACCGGCGTTAAGGGTAAACGAAACACAATTTAGACCTATCGTTGTTGCGAGGCATGAGGGAGCGAAATCAATTTAATTACAGAAGGTTGGTCAAGATAACGGCCTTCGTGATTATCCCCGCCGTACTCATTTTTGCTTTGCTGATTTACGTCCGCATGTATGGCATCCGGCAGGCGCTTCAGGAGCTGGTTCGCTCCGAGACCGACAATCGCTACGCGATTTCAATTGGCAAAACGGAGATTCATCTCCAATCCTTAAGCTTTAAATTTCAGAACGTAAAGATCACCCGCGCGGAAAGCGACACCACCAGCGGCATCGCCCTGGCCGAGGTACCGGAATTTGAGCTTCGGTTTGGTTCGATTGGTTCTCTGTTTTCCAAAGAGCTGGACATTAGTCTCCTCTCTGTACTTGAGCCTGAAGTCACCATTCTGTCGGGTCGTCGCCACGTCGAGCGTTCGATGATCACCAAGCAGCTCATCGATCTCTATCCTGTCATTGAAGCGATATTGGCCGGCTTCAACATCCAGTCGTTGAACATATCGCGCGCTACCCTACGGTTCGTAGAGAACGACAGCGACATTTTCAGTGTGCGCTTTGTGGATCTTAACATTAAGGATTGGCGCATACGCGAACTAAGCAATACCAGCCAGCTCAAGATCAACATTGAAAAACAAAACCTGAACCTGGGTAAAGCAAACTTGAACTTCTCGGGGATTGAATACAACTACCTCAAACATCACCTTGTATTTACCGATTTCAGCGTATCGGCGGCCGATTCCGCATCGGGCTCCAGCATCTCTATATCCGGCAAAGCCCTTAAGCTCAGCCATCTCGACTACCGGGAATTGTATAACAACCTGCGGTACAACCTGAAGCGTGTCGAGATCGTTGAGCCGGTCATCAACGCCAAATTTCAATGGAAGAAAGGGCGTCGGGCACGAGAGATCAACCGCAATATTGTAACGCGGATGGTGAAGCAAACCATTGGCGAAGGAGAGCTCGACAGTGCCATCATTACAAAGGCGCGTGTACACATAGAGTTGAGGCAGGCAGAGGATACGATGAGCATTAATCTGCCGCACGTTGACTTCCGCCTGCACACTTTTGCTGTCGTGAAAGACAGTGCCAATTTCCATATCGGCGAAATGCAGGTAAATCTGAATGGCTCTGCTTTGTCGCTTCCTGGCAACTGGTCTGTGGAACTCGATGAAGTATTGTATGATCGTCACCGCGACCTCACACTCAGTAATATTGTTATCCGCAATGCCCTCGAACCCAACCCTATCGCAACGTTGTCTACGCTGCGTGTTCGATACTTCAATCTCATCGGTCTGGTATTTCACCAGCGCTTCAGTGCGTCCACGATATACGCCGAAGGGGGGCACGTGAACCTGCACCACTTTGCACGGCCGGCCGGGAATACCGACAGTGCCTCGCGCGCACCCGACATCGTCGTCCAAAGTCTTTCTTTGAAAGATATTAATCTTACGTATCTGACAAGGAAAACTTTAATGGAAGTTGAAGGCCTCTCTTTTCGGGCAACGAACATCCGAAGGGAAGTGCACGGCGGCCTGCGCTACCAGCTCAAAAGCATATCTGCGGATGCGGCCCGAATAAATGATCCCGAAATAGGACTGCAGGCAACGCTGATGGATTTGACGTTCAACGGCGAAAAACTAAATGCCCGCAGGGTCAGGGCAGTTAAGGATAGCCTTACCGTTGTTGCCGAGAATTTCGAAACCGAAATAACGGGCACGAC
>DATHKA010000542.1:0-31597 GCA_035489615.1 Chryseolinea sp. | reverse complement strand
CACTACCGTGCCCTGCTGAACCACGCCTTTGGTAACGGTCTGGATAGACGCATTCGTCAGCACCACGGTACCGTAGGTGGCTTTGGGACTTTGTGCCTGGGCCGTGAGAGACACCCACGCGAGAATCAACAAACAGGGTATATGAACAAGTTTACGCATAAGCGATTCAATCATTTGAGTTCAAACAGGTTATAAAACATCTCTTCAGCATCCTGCAGGCAGTTGTCAGAAAGGTTACTACCGGCATCAAGCGTGATCGCATCGAGTGGTTCCTTGGGATCAACCATAAGCCGCATGTCGTCGGCATCTTTTACGCGATCAAAGCGGACGATACCATCAACAATTGTCACCATCGGAACCGCATAGACCGACAAAGGATGCCCTTTGAATATTGCGATATCGCCTTCCTTCCCTACCTCCAATGAGCCGACACGCGACTCGATGCCGAGTTGCTTCGCCGGATTGATCGTTATTAGTGAAAGTGCTTCATCATCGCTAAGCGCGCCATACTTCTGTGTCTTGCCAGCTTCGTGATAGAGGTGGCGCATCAGTTCGCCATCATCCGAATTAATTGAGGTCACGACGCCATTGCGCGTAAGGATGGCCGCGTTGTAGGCCGTGGAATAATATACTTCGAATTTATAAGCCCACCAGTCGGCAAATACAGAGGCCATGGCGCCGTATTCGGCCAACTCTGGCGCGACCTTGAATCCCTCGTTTACGTGCTGAAACACGATTCGCTTGATGCCGAATTCCCGGCAGATCTTCAGTAAAGAATAAATTTCGTCCGCGCGATAACTGTGGCAATGGATGATGATGTTGCCCTTCAGAATTTCCGACAGCGTTTCGAGTCGAAGGCTATACGCCGGCGGTGCACCGCGAAAGCCCTTTTGCGACTTGTCTCTATTGTATTTGTCCCAGGCTGCGCCGTATTCACGGGCTTTGGCGAACGCTTCGCGAATGACGAATTCAACACCCATACGGGTGCGCGGCAGAATGTTGCTTCCACCGCCGTGTACACGGGTCGGATTTTCGCCGAGCGCAAATTTGATCGTGCGCGGTGCGCCTTCCATGCGCAAGGCATTGGCTTCCTTCACGCCGTAACGCAGTTTGATCGTTTCACATTCGCCACCGATAGCATTTGCCGATCCGTGCATGGCATGAATGGTGGTAACGCCGCCCCCAAGCGCACGGTAGATACCGATTTCAAACGGATTGAGTACATCGCCTGTGTAAACTTCTGAGGTCACCGGACTGGTGGCTTCGTTGATAGCATCGAGTGCTGCGTGTGAGTGGGCATCGATGATTCCCGGCATCACAAACATACCCGTGGCATCCACTACCTTGGCATCAGGTGCCGAAATACCTTTTCCGATCTGCGCGATCTTACCGTCTTTCACGAGAACATCGGTATTTTCCAGCGTTCCTTTCGTAACGGTAATTACGGTGCCGCCTTTCACGAGAATGGTGCCGGCATTTTGGGCATGTAGGCCAACCGTTATACCAAGCAGGAATACCAGTGTCAAAATTCTGCGCAGAAAAATGATTGGCTGATGAGATTTCATAGGATTGTCTTGAGTCATAGATCTAACTGTTGGCCTATTACGGTTTTTCTTTCTTTTTATCGCTCTCTGGCTTGTCGCTGGCCGGCGAATCAACCTTGAAAAGTTTGCCGGCGATAAACACGTACATCAGTTTTGACTTGTCGTCGAAGTATGGTCGGCGGCTGATCACCAGGTTGGCGATCTTTCCGTTGTCAATGGTACCGAGGCGATCGCTCAACCCCAAGGCCTGAGCGGCATTCGTAGTAAGGGCAGCCAGTGCTGCGTCTTCCGACAACCCGGCCTTGATCATGCGCTTCAAATTGGCCCTGGCATCCTTAGGCTTGGCGGAAAGGGACGAAAAGCCAAAGGGTACCCCCGCTTTTTGAAATGCGGCGGCCTGCCCGACGTACAAGGCAGTAAAATCATCGCGCCGTTTTTCGAGCGCCTTTCGCTCTACACTATCCGGGAACATCGCCAACTCATCCTTCTTCTTGTCGGCATCTATCTTTACTTTTTCGTCTTTCTTTTCTTCCGGCAACTCCAGGCTCAGGAATACCTTGGCATGGGTCTTCAATGCAGGGATTACGTCCCATCCTTCCTTCACCTCGACCATCGTCACATTGAATCCCAGCTGAGCCTTCAGCGCCAGAACCCGCTGCACGTCGAGTGTCTTTTCGGCTTTGAATACAACCGGGCTCTGTTTATCAATAACCGGGTAAAACGCTTCAAGCGTACGATCGGACGCCGGTGCCTCGAGCCCCGCCTTATTTGCGGCATAAACTCCGGCAAATGATTTCGCATAGGTTGCCTGGCGATATAGTTCCTTCCACTTGGCCAGCACACCCAGGATGGTGGCTGGATACATCCGCTCTGCGGGGGTAAGCTCCGAGTAGAGACCCACCTTCGGATTAATTACCATTTTGTCGATAGCCTCTCCGTTATAGTAGATTAATGCAGCGTTTCCAGGCAGCATGCCGCCGTAAGGAACTACCTGCCCAACGGTAAAGCCAAGCGCACGCCATTCTTCAATAGATTTTTCATAAGGGTTCAGGAGTCCGCGCACATCCACGTAGGGCGCAATGCCAGCCGCCTCAGGGACGGGGTTGCCAGGGTCTTTCTGGCGCTCTTTATTTGTGTCTTCTTTGGGTTTGTTCACGGCAACCCGCGACAAGCCGTCGATGAAACCCGCGTAGACGAACAGGCTGTCCCCCTTTACAATCGTTGCATCTGCCGGAACGCTAAGGTTCTGGCCCACGGCCGCAATCACGCCGTCCCTGACCAGGACTGTGGCATTTTCAAGCTTGCGACCGGGTGACTGTACGACAGTAACTTTCGTGATGGCATAAGAACGGGACACAGGGGGAAGATTTCTGACATCCTGGGCGCGAAGGCCAGATGGTAGGACGCCAATCAGGGCAAGAAATAAGGCCAGCCCCGAAGAACGGCTCGGGTTCTTCATGTAGAAATATGGTTTAGGTTATCGTCGGGCTCAAGATAATAAGCTTTGTTTCTCAGGCCAAACCGAATACACAAATGGTATTTTGAGGATTCCGGTAGCCCGCGACAACGGTCGTTTCGACACTCCTTACAACTCAATACATTTCTGCGACGATTCAATACAACACCCTTTATGATGCCGAATCCCTGGGCCATACTTGCACCGTATTAGTGTATAGAATCGAATTCCAGAAAGCAACGCATATGAAATTTTCAAGTTTACCTTTCACGACCTTCCTGCTCGCGGCTATTATCTGTACGGCCATTCACTCGTTCGGACAGGACGTCAGCGCAGAATCACACTCTTCGAGCAGCAGCAATGGTGAGCAACGCAACGTGACTCGCTGGCGTAACTCCACCGGGGGGACCGATTTCAATATCGAATCGCGAGGTACGATCGAGCTCACTGACGATGATAAGGACGTAAAAAACCTCTCCAACGACGGATACCTGGAAATTACGAAAACCGTTTTCGGCGCGAGGCGTTCGATCGTGATTGAATCACTGGGCGGTGGCAAGGTCAAGAAAGAATATTACGAAGGAAGGACCAAAATGGAATGGGAGCCAAACGGCAAGAACTGGCTTGGTGAAATCCTGCCTGAGATCGTAAGATCCAGTACACTTGGCGCGGAAGGCCGGGTGAACCGATTGTTCCAAAAGGGCGGTTCGGCAGCAGTGCTGAATGAACTTGACGAACTGAAGGGTGATTATACACGGGCTCACTATGCGAAACTCTTGTTGGAGAAGAACATACCCGCGGCGGATATGGCCACCGTTGTGACAAGTATTGCGGAGAATATCCATTCTGACTATTATCTGGCATCCGTATACCAAAATTATGTGAACAAGATGTTGGTAACACCCGCGTCCGCAAATGCGTTCTACCAGGGAACGCAACGCATCAGTTCCGACTATTATAAGGCGGCTGTGCTCAAAGAAGCGCTGAAGAAATTTTCTGCTTCACCTGCCCAGGTCAAAACCATTTTGCAGTCGGCAGCATCCATTAAGTCAGACTACTATTTGTCAGTCGTTTTGATAGCGCTTCTGGAGGAAGGTGACGTAAAGGATGGATCCCTTACAGAACTGCTTTCCGTTTCTGCCAACATTCCCAGCGCTTACTACCGGTCACAAGTACTGGCTAAGGCGTTGGAGAAAAAAGGGTTGTCGCCCAGGGCTCAGAAAGAAATGATCAATGCGTTGTCGGGCGTGAGTTCTGATTATTACAAGACCGGAGTTGTAACTAAAATGTCGGAAAGCGGTACTATAGATAATGGTGTTCAGTCGGACCTGATTACCCTGGTGAGTAAAAGTGTATCGTCGGACTACTATTCCTCCATCGCTCTCAAGAGCCTGCTGGAACATCAGAAACTTACGGATGAGGCATTCCGTCAGGTGGTTACGGCCGGTGGCAACTTAAACTCGGCCAACTATGCATCGGAGGTGTTGAAGCGTGCGGCGAGGGAGCAACTCAGCAAGGGGCAGCTGACTGACTTGCTGAAGGCTTCCGGCAACATCAACTCTGATCATTATTTGTCGGAGGTGCTGACAAGCCTTGCGCCGCAGGTAAAGAACTCAGATGCACAGGTAAAGGAAGCGTATCGGCAGGCTGCCAAGCGCATCAACAACGACACGTACTACGGCCGGGCTTTGAAGGCGATAGATTGACCATCACTGCCCCGCGCGAAGTGCTGATCATTATCCTTAACTTCGTGTAATGGCCCGATTCAACACAGGAATAACCACTATGCTTCCAAAGATTCGCCGAATTCTGTTGGTCATCGCGGTTGCCTTTTCCCTGGGCATACTCATTTTCGCCTACCTGCACTTCAGCGAGAACGGCTACTTTGTCGGCTTTCGGGAAACCCCGACGGGCTTTCTTGGAAGCGGCGCAATCGCTGCGGTGGCCGGTCTCCTGCTTTATTATACCAATCGGGTCATCGATAATTGGATACCCTGGCGAAAGAATTTCCCGGCACGCTTCACAGCCGGATACGTGTCGAGCCTGGCAATCGCGCTTATGGCAACGTTCGGGCTGGCGGCCGGGTGCGTCAGCGTGGGCGGTACAAACTTCTTTTGGGAAGGATACTCTCCCTACGACGAAGATATGAATGTGAAAGTTGGTATCCTGCTCGCCGCAACGATATTCATATATACGGTAATATATGGCCTGCTATACTCTTACCAGCAATATGCGGTGGCACAGCTGGAGCACTTGCAACAGGAGCGCAAGCAAACGGAGCTACAGTTTGAGGCCCTGAAGAGTCAGCTTAGTCCGCACTATCTGTTCAACAGTCTCAATACGATTTCATCGTTGATTTACAAAGACACTCCGTCGGCTGAGCAATTTGTGCGGAGACTGGCACAAACCTACCAATACATACTTTCAACCCAGCATCGCCGATACGTCACACTTCAGGAAGAGATCGATTTTGTTCAATCCTACTATTACCTGCTGCGTATCCGGTTCCAGCAGCAACTGAGCCTCGAGGTCAACCTCCCGAGTTCTGTACTACGCAGCAGAATTCCCCCTCTCACGTTGCAGATACTGGTTGAGAATGCCGTAAAACACAACGTGCTTCACCAACAGGATCAAAAGCTCTTCATTTACATTTCCGCTCAAGACAACACATACTTGCGTATCATCAATACGAAAGCACAATCCAGCGCCGCCGTTCACTCGTTTCGACTGGGACTCGATAACATCCGGAAGCGGTACGAATTTTTCACCGACCGGAAGGTCATCGTTCGCGACGACGAAAAGTTCACGGTAGCCCTACCCGTTCTGCTCGACCCGGCAGACGGACGGGGCGATGCAAAAGAGTACAAGGATTTTCAGCGGTACGTGTACAAAAATTCGACGCAGGCATGAAAAGGTTCTTCGTTCACAATGCGTTCTTCAGACTGCTGGCCCCATTGGTGTACGGTCTTCTGGTATACCTCCTGATCCTTCTCATAAACAATAACGTTTCACAAGTGAACGACTTCTTCAGCAGTGAAGAAGTATATATCTGCGTATCGCTCACCTACCTTTCATTCGAGCTGTGCCGCGGACTCATCGTCGTACTGGATCGGTTTATGCCGGAGAAATATTTTCGACTGCGTATTGTGATGCAACCGCTACTCTCGATCGTCCTTTCAGTGGGATTGATCGTGCTTCTGCTCATGCAGTATTTCAGGCTTTACATTGGCTTCTCGATCAGCACCATGCAGCTGGTGATATTCAGCGTTACGTTCACCGTCACCGCGCTCCTGTAAAACTTGTTGTACTTCAGCAACTATTACCTGCAGCGTGAGAACACGGTAAAGCTGGCCGCCGAGCGCAATCAACATCACGTACTGGAATTGGAGATGACCGAGTTCAGAAATGACATCAATCCGGAGTTGTTATTTGAGAGTCTGGAGAGCCTCATCAGCCTGATGTATCGCGATGTGGAGAAGGCCGAAGCCTATATCGATTGTCTGGCCAATACGTATCGATACGTGCTCACCAACCGGCAAGAGGAACTCGTGCCCGTGTCGCAAGAGTTAGAAGCGGCGCGCAATGTGATTGCTATTCTCAACGAGAAATACTTCGGACATCTTCGATTTGAGTCGGCGCTTGACGAGGATGAACTGGCGGCCATGCTGATTCCAGGCACACTTCCCCTTATTGTGGAGGCGCTGGTGCGCAGCACGATCGTATCGCGCTTCGAACCGCTGGTTATTCGATGCTATCTTGAAGACGACTACATCACTGTGCAGAGCAAGCTGAATGATCGCCTCGCACAACCGCTCCAGCACGCGGCGCTTGCGAGGCTGCAACGATCGTATGCCTTATATAGCGATCGGCCCATGATCCGGGTGAAGGCCTATGATGAGAATTATATTAAATTACCGATCATTAATGTCGCCGAAGAAATTGCCCTTAACAGATGAAGGTATTGATTATTGAGGATGAAGCGCCCGCAGCCGAGAAACTGGAAAGGTACCTTCACAAATTCGATCCCTCCATCGAGATCATGGGCGTTCTCGACAACGCGGCGGCGGCGGTCGACCGTCTGAAAGGCGATGACAAGCCGGATCTGATATTCATGGATATTCAACTTCGCGACGGGTTAAGCTTTCAAATATTTCAGCAGGTGCAGGTACGTACCCCGGTAATCTTCACCACAGCCTTTAACGAGTTCGCGCTCGATGCTTTTAAGGTAAACAGCATCGATTATTTGTTGAAGCCGATTACGTTCACGGCTCTTTCGGCAAGTATGCAAAAACTGGAGGCCATGAAGGCCGCCCTGAGCAATGATGAGCAGGACAAGCGCATTAAGGCCGTGTTCGGCAATCCAAACCTGAAAACAAAAGATTACAAGACGCGGTTCATGGTAAAGTTGGGCGAACACATTCGTTCGATTACAACCGATCAGATCACCGTATTATATGCCGATGGTCGTGATGTGTATCTTGTAACGCAACAGAGCCGGAAGTTCATTATTGACTATACCCTCGAGGCACTGGAAGAAATACTGGATCCGCTGCAGTTCTTTCGTCCGAACCGGACTTTCATCATCAACATTAACGCGATCAAAGATGTGTTGGTGTACTCCAACAGCCGGCTGAAGATCTCGCTCACGCAAGAGTTCGACAAAGAAATTGTCGTGAGTCGCGAAAAGGTTGGCGAATTCAAAGAATGGTTTGACGGCCAGGGAGGCCAATGAAATTTGAAATAGTTAAGCGTTATCCTTTGCGTTTGGCGCGATATCCTTCCTTCACGAGAATTCCTACGAGCTTATCCCGGTGATCGCCCTGAATGATCACCTGGCCGTCCTTCACCGAACCTCCGACACCGCATTTTGACTTCAGCATTTTACCGAGGCTCTCCAGGTCTGCTGCCGTCCCGATAAACCCGGTGACAAGCGTTACCTGCTTGCCTGCGCGCATACTTTTGTCAAGCTCCACGCGCAGATCCTGCTGACGAGGGGGCAGCGTTTCCTGTTCGTTCTGTTCCTGATAGGAATACGAAAACTCGGAGTTTGTTGAAAACACTACCCCATCGCGTTTTTTCCAATCGTTATTCTTAGCCATGGCTTTATGATATCAGAATGATAGCGATAAAGAATATAAAGATGACAAAAGTAGCAACCCCCAGGTTAAAACCATAATCCACATCACGCCGGGCAAGCACGCCCAGGCCGGATATCATCAAAAGAGCCATGGGTGCAAAGATGAAATTACCGTAGATGTTGCTTCCCAGTGGCACCGACAGACGTCGTACGTCTATTTGCACCGGTATATGGAAAAACTGCGACTGGTGAAGCACCACGTTTTCGCCTGGCATGAAGTGCGTGGAGCGTTCGTACGGAATGTCGATAACGTGACCACTCGTGGTGTGGATGACCCACCAGGTGATGGAGCCAGAGCGCCGATAGTCACGACGTTGCGTAACGTACTCGATGTTATCGGATACCTGTTGCCGGGGCCACAGATAATCGATCGCCATCAGAACGCACAGCCCAAAGCAAAGCATGGAAATACGCGCCGTGTAGGGAAGATACTGCCTCATCAAGTCGCGCAGGCGCTCGCTTTCACTCTTCCGACGTGGACGTGTGCGACGCGGTCGATAAGCAGGATCGCGATGACCCGGCGATGAAGGGGCCGTTTGGAATATCGCCATCGGCTCCATCAATTCGAGGTCGTATCGAGAACGCTTCGGCGGGTCGCCCAGCACTTCGTAAGCCTCGTTAATGAGCTTGAAAAACTGTTCGGCAGCCGGATCGGGATTTTTGTCAGGATGATATACGACAGCAAGCTTGCGGTATGCGCGCTTGATCTCGGATTCCGTTGCCGACCGCGTAACGCCAAGGATGTCGTAATACGTCATGATTCTCCCTTTTCCCAAAAACCATCAGACCCGGTGTCCACACAGGCAAACTGACGACCCTTTTGGTCCTGCCCCTCCGCTGCTTATTCAATCTATGTAACGTAACGTATACACGCAGCAATGGCGGACCGGCCGTGTGGCAAAAAAAATGTTAGCGCTTGCGGCGTTTGGTCACGAACGTCAGCACCGGTCTGCGACTGTGGCTCACTACATCTTCTGCGATGCTTCCCGCCAACACATGGGCAAATCCTGTCCTGCCGTGTGTCGACATGGCAACCAGATCTGCGTCAATGCTGTCGGCAAAATAAATGATACCTTCTTCTTCGCTGACATCATTGAATACATTGATGGTGTAATTCTTCAGTTGCAGACGCTTGGCAAAATCCTGCATGTACTTCTTCACCAGTACATCGCGCTGGAAGTTGGAAGGGGTATTGATGCGAACCAGGTGAATGGTTGCGTCGTATATCTTCTGTGTGGTGCGCACGATGCGGGAAAACACCTCTTCGTCTTTATCCATCGAGGTCGCGTAAACGATTTGCTTGAAGTCCTTTGTCGCGGGCTTGTTGTGAACCGTAAGCACGGGACAGCCCGCCGTACGTACCACCTTCTCCGTGTTCGAACCGATGATCATTTGTTCGAAGTCTGAGCGACCGGCAGTGCCCATTACGACGAGGTCGACTTTCTTTTCAGTGATGATCTTGTTCATGCCGTGATACGGGGTGCCTACACGAAGTGCCGTCTTCAACCGCACACCCTCGAACTTAGCATCTTCCGAAAGCTTGGCCATTTGCTTCTTGGCTTTTTCGATCAGCTTCATGTTGAAAAGTTTCTCCTCCCAGCCGGCGTCGGCCGAAACTTGCCCCTCCACATTTAGCGAGTTACCAATCGCTTCCTCAATTACGTGCAACAAGGTGAGTTCAGCACCTGACTTTCTAGCAATGTCTGCGGCTACATCGGTGGCGATTCCTGCCGGCTTCGAGAAATCTGTGGGGACTAAGATCTTCTTCATAGTATAAAGAATATTGAGTTACAAAGGGATGTTATTAATGATCTAAAATTAGAACAAATCCCTCAGATTCAAAGGAAACCGTCGACGACCGGGTAGTTTTGGCGACGACCACCGCAAAGCTTTTGATGAGGTTGCTGCTTGACTGCCGGTCTTTACCTAAGTAAAGCTTCATGGCATGCTAAAGAAGTCACGATTTCTGAGTCAATGTGACGCCCACTTAAGGCCCACCACCGACCCGATGAGCGTAGCGATAAAGAATACGCGCCAGAAATCAGCGGGTTCCTTAAAGAATACGATTCCCATAATAGCGGTTCCCACTGCGCCAATTCCTGTCCAGACCGCATAGGCCGTTCCCACAGGTAGCGTCAGGGTAGCACGGTAGAGCAAGTACATGCTGATAAACAAACTTATCGCGAAACCGGCCCACCACAGTGCGGCCGCGGTGCCCGAAGTTTCTCGTGCCTTGCCCAGGCAGGTTGCAAATCCAATTTCGAATAGCCCTGCGATGACGAGTGTTATCCAATCCATTTTATTTGTTGATCTGTTGATTTGTTGATTTTTTTTATTTGCTTCCAACTGATGGGTAACGACGCCCAAAGGTGTGATTACCCCTTCGATAAAAATGTGTGCGCGGCATTTTTTCACCAAAGCTATAGGCAGCCAAAAGTAGCGAGTTTCGTGTTGCGGACGAATATTTCGTGATCTTTCCTAAATTTGTTCCGGTGGCCGCGGTGGCTATCGTTTTATCTATTTAATATCCATAATAACTGGCAACAAAATGAAGATTTCGAAGAATAAGGTCGCAGCAATTCACTACACGCTGACGGACAATAAGGGGACCGTTCTGGATTCCAGTGATGGACGCGAGCCCTTGCATTACCTGCACGGTGCCGGCAATCTGATCGCCGGGATGGAAGAAGGCCTGGAAGGAAAGGGCAAGGGTGATAAGTTTTCAATCAAGGTACCACCGTCAAAAGGATATGGCGAGTTGGACCCTTCCATGACGCAGAAGGTTCAACGCTCAGCTTTCGGCGACCAGCCGGTACAGAAGGGTATGAAATTCTCAACAGGTAGCGGTGCCGTTGTAACGGTGATTGAGGTCGGGCTCGAAACCATAACCGTAGATGCCAATCACCCGCTAGCCGGCGTAGAGCTCAACTTCGACGTCGAAGTAATGGAAGTTCGCGACGCCACGAGCGAAGAACTCTCACACGGTCACGTACATGGTCCGGGAGGACATCATCATTGATTTATTTGTTGATCTGTTGATTTGCTACCAGCTTGTAGCTGATGGGCAACCACGCCCAAAGGCGTGATTTCAAATCAACAGATCAACAAATAAATCAATATTAGAAGTCCGGGCAGGGTATAATAAGTTTGTCACGCGGTGGCTTGCGCGGGTTGCGCATGGGCCATGTGTATACGAGGCTGAATTCGTGAGCGCCGCCACTGCCTGTTCCGAGTTTGGAAATAGTGTAGTCGAAACTGTAGCCGATGTTGATTGCGTCTTTGGCACCGAGTTGTGTGAAGCCCAGTAATAACACGATCGATTCATTATTGACGAAGTCGTTGACCTTCTTGAAAGGCACGCCGCGGTACCAGGCACCTACGACCAACGGTGCGGCCGTAAAATACATGCCCAGATCCATCTGATCAAATTTTCCTTGATGGCGGTACTGAAACGCAGGCGCGATGCTGCGTTCTACCTTTTTCGCGTACGCGCCGGTTCCCTGCACGCCTTGCTTGAGATAGAATTTGAAACCACCGTGAACAGAAAACTTCATGGGCAGCGGGCTGGATTCATCGATAATGGATTGATTGGGTTCGGTGAGGTGCCAGACCGAAAGACCCAGGTAAGCCACGCGTGTGAATAACACGCCTCCTAATGACAGGTCGACAAAAGTCTTTTTGAAATTGGAACGGAAAGTTTCCGCGGTGGGCTGGTCGAGAAACTGACCCGTAGACGGATCATACTGATCGCCGAATGTCAGCCGGCCAAAATTGATATCCCGATTGAACAACGCAACCTGTATTCCCGGACGAAAGGCCAGGTTTTCACTGAGTTTCAATTCGTATCCGTACTGCACGCCAAGGCTGAACGAGCGGAGCCCGGCGAGACCTTCGCGGTCCTGGTTGAGAATAACGCCTACAGAGCTCTTGTAGTCCTCCAGATAGTAGTCGAAGTAAGCCGAGACGGTGGTGAAGTTGGCGTCAATCGCCGGCCATTGATTTCGGAAATTGATCCCTGCCCGTGCCTGCCCCGTTGAACCCGCTAACGCTGGGTTGAGGTACAGGGGCGCCGCGTAGAATTGAGAAAACTGTGGATCCTGCGCCAATACTGAACCTTCCAGTGCCAGCATCAGGACGCAAAAAAGCAGGGTGAACCTGTACATCAACTTCATCATTATATTCCGCAATCAAGGCAAATTAACGGTATCCCGGAAATTTATGAAACAGTTTGTCCTGTTCCTGGGTGCGTTCTTCGTGTAACAACGCTGTTCAACACGCACCAATTCTTCCCCTGTCTTTTCATCCCCGATATCTGCGTGAGCGTATCTATTAACGACCATTTTCTGCAAATGGTATACTTTGGTACTGGTGGGTGCAATTTGTCTGGCTGGAATTGATCAATTCGCGATAAGTATCGGTCAAATCCAGCCTCCGCATAGAGCTTTGCGAACGGGGGCCGGGAAGGAAGGACCGCTTTCACGAGTGAGTCGCAAAGGTCCACGACTCGTTGTAAAGAGTTCCCATAAAAATTCAACAAAATGTCGCGCGTTGCCGCTGCATGATTTGGGTCGGCAATGCGCCTCCCCTTCCTGGAGTATACCGCGACGATGTGCGCGGCAATGTTATCCCGTATCTTAAAGGTATCTGTCTGCTGCACATCATATCGCTCCGACCAAATGTGGGAATTGTCCTCTGTTCGAATCAACTGTGCGGTTATACGCAGCCGGTCTCCGGACGGTTGAACGCTTCCTTCCAGTACAAACGCTACGCAGGTCCTTGACGGCTGTCAGGGCCGCGATGATTTCTTCAGGGATGCCGTCGCCAAGATATTCCAGATCATGTGCCACACAGGCCACATTTTGCCTGCTCGTGGCGCGCTGCCGGACAATAAATCGACGTACGAGAGCGTTAAAAATTCGCCCGTTGGCAGATACGAATAGATGTGCTTACCGTTAAGGTGTTTATATTGGTACCTTAAGTAAACTTGCTGAGTTTTGTCCTTCAGAGCCAGACCATTCTTTGCAAAGGAGACAGTCATGACGCTACCCCATTCTCGTGGGAATATGATGTTCAGTTGTATTCTAGCGTGTGGAATGAACTTGAAAGTGACTGTAAATCAATTAATTAGTATGAAGTGCCCATTTCTTTGAAATTCATAACTTGGGCGTTTTACAATTTGTCTGGCCGGAATAAGAAAGTAAGTTGAAGCGCGTTTGCATTATGAAGAGGTTGACTACGAATTCGTTACGCTCCCTGCTGTTGGTCCTTTTACCCCTTGCTGTTTCGTTAGGCGTCGGGGCCCAGAGTTTGACTGGTATTAATTGGTACTTCGGCAGCACGCCGGAGGGTGTGAGGTTCGGCCGTTCTGACAAATCCATCACGTTAGTCGACAATCAGGCGTCGCCGTTTGGCACTGGCGGAAGCGCCGTGGCCAGCAGCGCGGTGAATGGCGATTTGCTGTTCTATACCGACGGCATGAACATCTATGATGTGTCGAATCAACCCATACCGAATGGGACCGGACTTGGCGGCAATCCGGCAGGCAACCAGGCCGTTGCCGTGGCCAAGGTGCCGGGACAGGACGATCAATACTATGTATTTGTCAATTCGGCCAACGGTGCTACTCCGGGTAGTGTATCCTATCGCCTGGTAGACATGTCGTTGCCCGGCAATGCCGTCTTCCCTAACCCTATTCCTATGGGCGAGGCGACGTCAGCAACGAACACGACGTTGGGGCTGAACAGTACAGCCGAGTCGATGATCGTCATTCCTCAGGAGGGAACGGAAAACTTCTGGCTCATTACCCATGCGAATGGTTCGACAACTTATACCGTCACACTGGTCACTACAGCAGGGCCTCAACCACCTGCCACGTATGATGTTGGCGTGATCACACAACCTGGAAATTTTTCTTTTCACGCCGGAACGAATCAGATCGCGGTGTCTCCTCAGGAGGCCAACCGCAATGTAGAGATATTGGATTTTGATCCGCTTACAGGCGCATTGACGTTCGATCAGGACGTGCCGAATTCAGCGGTCGCGAATGTTGGCACAGGGGTCGCCATTTACGATACGGAATGGAGCTTTAGCGGGACCTATCTGTACATATCCAGCGAGGGGGAAGGCGGCGTACCGGGCAATGTGATGCAGTTTGATGTGAACAATCCAACGTTGACGCCGGCGAGCATCCTTCCACAACCCAATACCATCTACCAGAGCTATGGTTTGCAGATGGGGCCAGACAGTACCATCTATCATCTTTATCAGGCAACACCCGGGGGGCCGTACCTGATGGGCAGCATTGCGGATACCGACTCCGTTGCAGCGAACGTGATATACACGCCGCAGGTATTTCCCGGCAACGTGAATTTCGGGGGCACTCAGTTTCCGAGCTTTGCACCCAGCGATACTACCGTCCTGACGGTCACATTTACGGCAAAAGACTCTTGTGCCAACGTACCTACCGCTTTCTTCCCAACGGTAACACCAGGCGCCGACAGCCTTCGCTGGGATTTTGGCGATGGTTCAGGATCGAGCGACTGGAGCCCGGTCTATACGTATGAGCAGGGAGGAAGTTACAACGTATCCGTTACTGCTTTTCTCAACGGTCAATCGACGACGACAATGCAGCCCGTGACGATCACGGACTTTGATACCCAGATCAGCCTGGTACAGGATACAACGGCCTGCAGCTGTGAACTTCCGTTTCCCAAGGCGCCGAATCCGCCGCCGCAATGCGGGCAATTCAGCGTGAAAGCCAGCTTACAGGGCAGCGGCACGCCAACGTTGCAATGGTTCGGTCCCGGTGGATTGATCCCCGGTGCTACTTCTGAAACGCTTCAGCCGGACTCGGCGGGTTATTACTACCTGGTAGCTACGGTTGGCAGTTGTTCAGCTTATGCAGGCGTGAATATCAAAGAGTACGACGTATTGGATCAGCGCGCCAACATCTGGTACTTTGGGAACAAGGCCGGAATAGACTTTAATCCATTACCCGAGGATCCGGCGATAGCTATCAGCAACCCGGTTATGAATGCCCCTGAGGGTACATCGACGATCAGCGACCGCAATGGTCAGGTGGTCTTCTTCACGGATGGTGACAAGGTGTGGGACCGCGAATTCACGGAGGTCGCCACGGGAATCGGCGGCAGTCCGCAATCCGGACAATCTGCTTTAATCATTCCGGTCCCTGGCGACGAAACACTATACTACATTTTCACGACGAAGGACGTACACGGCGACGGAACGTATGAGCTCCGTTACTCGCTGTTCGATCTCAAGCTGAATGGCGGCAAAGGAGATGTGGTGCAGCAAGATATTCTGCTGTTCGCGCGGAGCACGGAGCGCCTCACGGGCAATGAAGGTTGGCTGATCGCCCACGAGTATGGAAACAATTCTTTCCGGGCGTACCCCATCACCAATTTAGGAATTGGCAATCCCGTGATTTCCGCGATTGGATCTGATCACGCTATTACCTCCGCAGAAAATGGCCAGGGCTACATGAAACTCGGCCCACAGAATCGCCTAGCGGTAGCGTTATCAACGCCGGGAACGTCTAACGTGATTGAGATCTTCGACTTCAACAATACTACGGGCGCAGTTACGAACTTCCGTACGGCCAATCTCAACAATCCGAATGGCTTACTTTATGGCCTTGAATTTTCTTCAGGCGGCAATAAGCTTTTTGCCACCCTGCAAAATACAGGCGGTGGCTCACAGCTGGTTGAATTTGCATTCGATTCACTGGCCATGCCTTATCTGAAAAAGCCGCCGATGACAGGTTCAAGCGTTCCTGAAAAACTTGGCGCGATACAGATAGGTCCCGACGGTCAGATCTACGTTGCCGTCGACGGTCAGAACTACCTGGGCACGATACAGGCACTGGACGACACGACACAAATTTCAATCTATACCCCCAATGGATTCCCCCTTGCCGGAGGAACAAACAGCACTCAGGGCTTGCCGAACTTTATTCAGAACCTGGCTGATCCAATACAGGGGCCATTCATGACGATTGCCGGTCAATGCGTGCTGGATTCCGCCACGTTTACGGCGACACCGACCGACCCGATCGATAAATTTTTCTGGCAGGTACGGGTTGCGACCGTCAATGGCCAGCCGGCAGGAAGCGTGATCACGACATCGACTGCGCAAGAGTTCAATTACTTATTCAATACCCCTGGGCTATACGACGTGTCTTTGCGCCTGACGAACCGATGCGGTCTCGACACAACGTTGGTGCAGCAACTGCGGATCAACGATTTGCCTCCGGATCCGAGTGCTTCAGCCGTGCTTTGTACAGGGGCAGCCATACTCGATGCTAACCCGACCAATTTGCCTGGATTTAGTTACGTGTGGTCAACGGGCGACACCACGAAAACCATTACCGTGAACCAGCGCGGTTATTACGATGTGACGGTTACCAATGCCGCCGGTTGCAGTGTGGATGGTAGAATTCTTGCTGCGGATAACCGGCCCGTGGTAGATCTTGGAGATAACCTCACCATATGTCAAAACACACCCGTCGGGCCGCTGGATGCGCTGAACCCCGGTGCAACGTATGCCTGGACGCTCACGTTGAATGGCGGAGCTGCCACACCTCTCGGAACAAGACGCACGCGGGCTGTGAACACTTCGACCGGCACGCGCACAGTAGCGGAGTATGAAGTGACCGTGACCGATCCGGTGACCACGTGCTTTGTAAAGGACTCGGTGATCTTGACGATCAATCCACTTCCGATCATTACAACACCGGTCGTGAACTCTATTGCCTGCGGCGCTATGACGGGAACAATCGATCTGAGCATTACGTCGCCGGCGTCGGCGCTGTTCACCTATACAATTACAGGCCCGTCGACCACGCTGACCGACACTGACCTCACGGTAGGCCCTATTCCTCAAGCCACCAACCTGGCGGCAGGAACGTATAGCATCACCGTTGCTGACCAGGTAACGACGTGCGCGGTAACCACGGCAGCTACTATTAACAACACTAATTTTTCTGTCACAGGACTCCAGGATGTGACGTGTGATCCCATAAATATAGATGTCACCATCGCGCCAATAGGACCGCCGTCAGCCAGCTACACCTGGCGGGTAATTGATACTTCACTTCCCCTTCCTCCAGCTGGACAGGGTGTACAAACTGGTAGCTCGACCGTTGTTGCCTTTAATACTGCCAGCGCGACCACAGGTCCGGTTGGTCTGCCCAGCAACAATGAGATTTATATCGTCGAGGTGAGAGATGCCGCAAATTGCATATCCTCATCGACACCGGTTCCGATTAATCACAGCCCCAAAGTGCCTGCGCAATTTGACATACTCTGCGATCCCGTTGCGCCAGTATCTATCACCGCCTCTCAAGGTGACTCATTTCTATGGACTGGGCTTGCTATTGTTTCCGGTACGAATAGCGCGAATATGAAGGCCAACCCTCCCGCCGGAACACAGCCTTATCAAGTGCTCATTACACAAGCAGGTTTCTGCGACCTCGACACCACGCTGTCGGTCGTTGTTCAACCTCCTATCCTGGCGGCTATCTCGCAAGACGATGCCTGTTCTGATTTGGTCACGGTTACCGCAACACCCAACGGCACCTTCCTTTATCGATGGTTTATTAACAGCGTTTACCAACCCACGCTGGGAGGTTCAGAAGTATTTGCCAACCTCTCGAATGATGGTCAGCAATACTCTGTGTCAATATTGAGTCCCGTCACGGGTTGTGAGAGTACATCGAATGGTTTGATCGTTCAGGTCGACAATGAACTAACCGTAGAACTCGCCTCAACCACACCTTGTGAAGGATCACCGTTCACGCTCACGGCGACGACGAGCCGAACAGCTACCTATGCCTGGGCCCTGGACGGCAGCCCTATCGCCGGGCAAACTGCCTCGACGCTCCAGGAACAGCGTGGCGGTGTGTATCGTGTAACCGCATCGGCGGCTACGTGCAAGGCTACCGACGATATCGACATTACGCTGGCACCGGTAACTCCCGGACTGCTAAACGAGGAAGCCTATATCTGTCCCGATCCGGCTAACCCAGACCCCAATACCCGATCCGTTGTACTTCGCCCCGGCGACTTCGCAAGCTACGATTGGCTGAAAGACGGCGTCAGTCTCGGGATCAACACACCTACCCTCACGGCAGATGCACCGGGGCTATATAGCGTTCTGCTCGAAAATCTTTTCGGATGTGGAAGCTCCGATAAGACGAACGTATTGGTTGAATGTGATCCGGTGATCGTAGGGCCGAACGCGTTCCGACCGACCAGTGATGTTGTCGGTCTTGGGGGCGACATGGTGAATCAATCGTTCCACGTCTATACATTCTTTATCGATGATGAAGATTTCGAAGTATTCATCTTCAACCGCTGGGGCGAGATGATCTTCCAATCGGCGGAGCGCGACTTCCGCTGGAACGGCGGCTACAAAAATAACCTGGCACAACTGTCGCCCGCCGGCACATACTCTTACCTGGTAAGGTACAAGAGCTCGTATCGCCCCGAAAAAGGGATAATGGAGAAACGGGGTGGGGTGGTGTTGATGAGATGAGATTTTAATTGACAAGTTATAATTGACAATTGACAATTGACAATTTTGCGAGCCCCCTGTCGGGGCTTTCTTTATGGCTTTGCGGGAGTTTTCAATACCTGCGGCGACAGCTAGTTAGAATTTGTCACCCTGACTTAACCCACTCGGATCGTTGAGGCGCATTTGGTCGAAATGAGGGTTGCGCGGGTCGAAAAAACGCGTACTTTCAAATCATCAAAATTTTTGAACCATGAAGCGTGTATTAGCCATAATTACCCTGTTCGCAATTGTTGCTGTGACCTCGGGATTTCAGTTGATCAAGACAACGCTCAGTGTTACGGTGCGCGACGAGGTTGGCAACACTGTTGACGGTGCAACGGTACGGTTGTTTGAAAATGAGGAAGACTACAAAAGCGAGCAGCATGCGGCGATGGAGGGATCGACCGATGCCAAAGGAGTTGTTAAATTCAAAGAGCTTAAGGCAATCGCGTACTTTGTCATTGTAGCAAAGGGAGACCTCGACAACTCAGGCGGCGGCGAGCGCACGACCAAACTGGAAGAGAAGAAGGTCAACAAGGTTACGATCATCATACAGTAATCACTTCTTAGGCAGTCTGTCTCTCGTCGGATTAGCAAGATGAAGGATGCTGCAGGAAATAAGTTCAGCTTAATAAATTCGTTTAAAATAAATCCAGGATGGGAGGCCACGGAGCTTTTTTCTGGTGCGTAGGCGTTTAGATAATTTTGAGCATTAAATGGGTTGTGATGCCTCATACAGTGACCTTTTTTGGCTAGGACTCAGCTCTGTAGGATGGTTAAACCCGAGGCCTGGAGGAGATTGGGGGAACTTCAACGGAATCCGCTTCGACGCTACGCGTCGAGGCCAGGCTGAGTACACAGAGGAAGTAGGGTGAATACTTTTGCGAAATGTTTACATACCCACGTGTCGCCGCGAAACGTGGAAGTTCCTGCATCAATACTCCGTGAACTCAACCCGACATCGGCGCGTAGCGTCGAAGCGGATTCCGTTGAAGTTCCCCCAATCTCCTCCAGGCCTCGGATTTAACCATCCTACAGAGCTGAGTCCTAGCCAAAAAAGGTCACTGTATGAGGCATCACAACCCACCTAATGCTCAAAATTATCTAAACGCCTACGCACCCAAAAAAAAGCTCCGTGGCCTCCCTTCCTGGATTTCCATTGGGCTTACCTGTTACCATAACCTACAACTGCCAGAGCAAAGACCTCATGCGATGATCGTCACGTACGCATACTTGATCAGGTACCACCCCATCACAAAGCACACAATCAGTTTTAATAGCGTACCAAACAGGAATCCTACGAATGAACCCCATGCCGAGCGAAGCGCCGTGGATGAATCCTGCGTCGCCAGCATCTCTCCTACAAACGCGCCCATGAAGGGTCCGATAACAATCCCCAGGGGTCCAAACCATAATCCCGCCAGGAGCCCAATCGTGCTTCCCCACATACCGTATTTCGTCCCCCCGAAGCGTCTTGTTCCGTAGATGGGTATAAAATACTCGAGCAACACCACCAGCAAGGTAATGCCGGCCCATATCCACATGAAACTTGCCGTAAACGGCGACTCGGTGTTAAACTGTTGCACGAGCAGCGCCAGATAACACAGCGGTGGTCCCGGGAGAAAGGGAAGAATACAACCCACGATGCCTGCCAGCAATAAGATAATACCCACTACGATCCAGAGCGTAACCATATACAATAGGTTTACCCGAAAATACATAATTTCGACCATGTTGAACATCAACCGAATTCACCACATCGCGATCATTTGCTCGGATTACCAAGTATCGAAAAAGTTCTATGTCGAGATATTGGGATGTCAGGTTCTCGCGGAGCACTACCGCGAAGCAAGGCAGTCATATAAGCTTGATCTTCAAGTCGGAAATCAATATGGCATAGAATTGTTTTCGTTTCCAAGTCCACCACTCCGCCCTTCGCGACCGGAAGCGAGAGGTCTTCGACACCTGGCGTTTGCCGTGGATGACCTGGACTCCAGCATACATTGGTTGAACCAAAACGCCGTTGCAACGGAACCGGTACGCGTCGACGAGTACACACACAAGCGATTCACTTTTTTCGCCGACCCCGACGGTCTACCCCTCGAACTTTACGAGATGTGACCTGCCTTCAACAATGAAACAAACGTCTCTCCGATACACTGCATGATCAACGCAAGCTCATTCATCCGACGATTCACAGACCTATTTCCAGACGCTCAACTGGACCCGTGGTACTTGCCCTCGCAGGCCGAGTTGCTGATCGCCGGAAAATCCAAGGCGCTGCCAGCCGGGTACAAACAGTCTGGTAGTGCCTTCATTCACGAGTCGTCGATCGTCGAATCACAGGTTACCATGAAGGGTCCGATCATTGTCGGGCCAGGATGCTTCATTGGCGCGCACGCCTATCTTCGCGGGGGTGTGTACCTCGATGAAAAAGTTGTGATTGGTCCGGGTTGCGAGGTAAAATCATCTTTTCTCTTCCGGGGAAGCGCACTGGCGCATTTCAATTTTGCGGGCGACTCCATAATTGGCGAGGGCGTTAATATGGAAGCCGGAAGCATTCTCGCCAATCACTACAATGAGCGCGATGACAAATCCATCCGCGCCCTGGTTAACGGCGCTATCATCCTGCTTCCAGTTACAAAATTCGGATCCCTCATTGGCGATGGCTCGCGGATTGGGGCAAACGCTGTATTGTCTCCGGGTACGGTACTGGTACCGCGAAGTGTTGTGAAGCGGCTCGAATTGGTCGAACAAGTCAAGTTCTAATACCACCACGACATCCCGGTAGGCTAAAAACGAAAATGGCCACCTCGTGGAGGCAGCCATTTTTTCAAACTTTCAACTATTTAATCAGAACCGTACAGTCTTCAGCTCACCTGCATTGTTCGAGATTTCAAATGTTACACCCGCCAGTTCTTTCACAGAGAATAGTTGTGCGTAGTCACCTGTGACCTCTTTCGAGCTCACGTGCACAAGATTGTTCGCTTCGTCAAAAATCTTAACCGTGATGGTTTCCTTGCCACCGTTGGTTACTGACAAGAGAAATTTGTCAGCTTGAGCAAGTTTAGCCACATGTACGTTCGTAGTTGACTTAGTGGGTTGATAAGAAACTTTTTCTGATTTCTTACCTAAAGCATCTGTTAGTTCAATGGTGTACTCGCCAAAAGCGAGACCGGAAAAGTTGAGCGGACGAATGAAGCCGCCAACGCTGGCCATGGTTTCCGTAAACACAACTTCTGAAGCGGCGTTGTAAACGCTCAACTTCACCTTGCTGGGATTTTCACTCTTGTAGATTACTCTGAATACTTCAGATCCCTTCACGGGCACTACTGCGAGACCGAGGGCGGCAGGTTCATCTTTTCCAACTGCTGTAAAGGCCGCAGCCAGAGTCATCAGCGCTGCGACGTAAAGTGATTTGGTTTTCATCGTCGTATTTGTTTTTTGATTATGATCAAATATACGGTACCGATATACGCACGACGGTCAATTGTAAGGAAACCTGTTTTTTAAATCAAAACAACGATTGCACAAAAAATGAACTGGAGCAACGGGTGTAGACGGTGCACTTCGCCGAGCGCAAACGATTCTTGTAAAATTTTTTTTACTACAACGATTGCTGCAATCGGTATTGGGGGCAGAGGCCTTTGGCGTCCTGGCGTCTCCGCGGTTACAATACGCTGCTTCCTCTACGAGCTCTCATGCAATCAAAAAAAAAGAGGCTGTCCTTTGAGACAGCCTCGAGGGTCTTTTATATAAAGCTATAGACTGAGATGCACTTAGTAGTTAACCACCGTCCTGTTGCCTTTCTGATCATTGATCTCGAAGGTTACGGAACCCTTTACTTTCTTTAGATTGTAAATGCGGGCGAAGTCTGAACTGATCGCCTGAACTTCATCGTAGATCACTTTATCATCAGAGAGTATGCGCACGTTGATATCCTTCGCTTCTTTAGAAGGAATCGTGAGGAGGTACTTACCTTCTTCACCCTTTACGCGAACAAGGTTCGCAAGTTCAGCCTTTGGATGTTGACCAATAACCACCTTCTCGCTGTGGTTGGTGTTCTGATCAGACACTTCAATGGTGTATTCTCCGGCCGGAATGCCAGCGAGATTGTAAGGGCGAACAAATCCGTCGACGTTCTTCAATACCTCTGAGAAAACGATATGACCGCTTTCGTTCAGTATTGAAACTTTCACATTGGTCTCAGAAGCTCCTTTGTAGTATAGCTTTAGCGTTGTGCCCTGATTAACTACTGCCACACCAGCGGCAGCTGGTATATTTCCTGCCATTGCACCGAAGGTAACCAGCAAGGACGCCGTTAGTATCAAAAAACTCTTTTTCATAAGGTGATGTATTTTGTATAGCGTTAAGACGGTCACAATGGGCTATAGGTTACAGTGCAAACGTTAATTTGTGTTAATGAATCGTTAATAAAAAGGAGACAGAAAGTAACACCAATGTTCTTCTAAAGTGAACGTCCCAAACGAAACAACGTCTGGTTAAGGTTCAGAATTTCAATAGAAAAAGCGGTAACGATTTACAGCGAACAAGGTTGTGTAAATCGCGTCCCCCATCTGAAGGGATTAGAAGATCGCCTCACGTAAAAGGTATCAATGCCGGTGAGTGTACGTAAATGTCGCCGAACTGCCCGCAACCAAAAGCGGCTAATTGAGATAGTAATTGTCCTTGCTCTTCTCCTCCTGTTGAAGCAAGTGCATCTGGAATTTAATTCTGTTAAGAATGAATACTTCCTTCTTTTCTTCCGGGCTGGTAAGAAAGCGATACCGATCGTTGACGTCCAAGTTGAGTTCGTTGGCGATCTGGTATAAGTTAAAGACGTTGACGTGTTGGCTAATGTTTCTCAATTTGAGATAGGCAAGAAACAGATCGTACAGCTCATGACCTGGGAAAGTATTCTGCTCCAGGTCCCAGAACCTCACCTCTCCGCCCGGATAAGGTTTTGAGCGAAATGTGCGCGTAAGCAATCCCATGGTAAATATGTCGCCACATTTCACAATGATGTCCGCTTCGCCACCCGGATAGCGCTTGATCACACTTTCAAGCTTCACCAGACTGCCGATCTTCTGATCATTGATTTCGTGTGTGAAATAGATCCCAAACTCTATATCATTAACCTCCGCATCCTGGAGCAATTGCCTGTAGCGCGGTTCGAAGATATGCAACGGAACGAGCTCGCCTGGTAAGGGCAGAATGGCCAGCGGAAACATCGGTATGGTTATCAGCTCAGACATAGTTGAAGTCCGGGACTAGAAAGTCACGAGTGAATGCGGTGTAATCCCAAATTCACGCTTTAACTTTTCTTCTCCCATTAAGAAACTCAAATTAATAATAAACGAGAAGCCTGCCACCTCACCACCAGCCCGCTCGATCAAATGCGCCGTTGCTGCAGCCGTGCCGCCAGTAGCCAACACGTCGTCGTGGACAAGGACCTTCCAGCCTGGCTGCACGGCATCGATGTGCATCTCGAGCGTAGCGTGTCCATATTCGAGGGCATAGTCTTGCTGGAATGTTTTATAGGGCAGCTTTCCCGCCTTGCGGACCGGAATAAACGCACATCCAAGCTCCACCGCCAGTATAGACCCAAATATAAAACCTCGCGCCTCACAAGCGGCCACAGCGTCGGGCTTTGACGAGCGAAACGTATCGGCAATCTCCCGAACGGCATCGCGCATCAGTTCCGGCTGCGCGAGCACCGGGGTGATGTCTTTGAATACAATACCCGGTTTGGGATAATCTTTCACTTCCCGAATGGCGGCCTTAATGGAGTCAGTAACCAGCATGATACGATCGATATGTGCCAAAAATATGGGAGCGCACCGGCTTATCAAATAAGTTATTATGTTTAAAACAAAATATCACGCCATGAGAATAACCACCCGGATGATCGGCGAGGATCTGTTTGAATCGTCAAATGAGGCGGGCAATAGCGTTCGCATAGATATGCGGAAAGCATCTGAAAAGACCGGTCAGTCGCCAGTAGAAATACTTCAATCGGCGCTGGCAGCCTGCGCAGGCGTGGAGGTAGCGGGCATGATGAAGAAGCGGAAAAAGATGGTCGAAGGCCTCCGCGTTGAAGTGACTTGTGTGCGAAATGAGGAAACGCCGAGATGGTTGAAAGAGATTCACTGCAAATACACCCTCACTTCGCCCGATGCCACCGTAGAAGAGCTTGAGAAAGTCACCCGTTTGGCAATGGAGAAATACTGTTCGGTAGCATCGTCATTGAAGTCGGCGCTCTCGTTTTCAGTCCAAATTGAACGCAGCCTTTGACATGATATGTATCCGTGTCTGGCAGCTAGCCGATGAGGCCGCACGCGTTCACCGAATAGCTATCTCTTTCCCGTTCAGAATCACCCTGTCCACCACGGGTGAACCGAACGCGTAAGGAATGTGTGCGATGGATGGGATCGGCCTGGTGATCCACAAATTGGCGATCTTCCCTTTGCCAATGCTTCCCAGGCTGTCCTGTAATTGTAACGCGCAGGCGGTATTGATCGTAGCGGCATTGATAGCCTCTTCAGGCAACAGGCGCATCTTGATACAGGCCAGGGCAACCATCAAGGGCATGTTTCCGCTTGGTGCGCTGCCGGGATTGTAGTCCGAGGCAATTGCCAGCGGACATCCTTGATCGATAAGCCTCCGTGCCGGGGTAAACGGCAGGTTCAAAAAAAATGCAGCCCCGGGCAAAGTTGTGGGCATCACGTTGCTGTTCTTCAACAAGGCAATTTCCTCATCACCGATATTTTCCAGGTGGTCGACGCTGATGGCTCCGGTCTTCACCCCGACCTGCACGCCACCCGAACGATGCAGTTGGTTGGCATGAATGCGCGGAGGCATCCCTGCGGCTTTTCCGGCCTCTACAATGCGTTCTGTATCAGCAGGCGTGAAGAATCCTTCCTCGCAGAAAACGTCGATATAATCGGCCAGCTTTTGTTCAGCAATGGCGGGAATCATCTCCTGGATTATCCGCTCAATGTACTGCTCGCGTGACGTATCGCGTGGGATGGCGTGTGCGCCCAGGAAGGTCGTTCGGACAGTAAGCGGTGTATTCTGTCCTATCTTCCGGGCTACGCGCAGCATCTTCATTTCGTCGGAAGTTGTGAGTCCGTATCCGCTCTTGATCTCAACGGCTCCGGTACCGGTCGCTATGATCTCTTCGGCGCGCACCAATGCACGCTCATAAAGTTCGTCCTCCGACATCGCCTGGAGTTTGTGTGCCGAATTCAAAATTCCCCCTCCCTTCGACGCGATGTCGGCATAGGAGGCGCCTTTCAACTTCATGACAAATTCTTCTTCGCGGGTGGCTGCGAATACGAGGTGGGTATGGGAATCGACAAATGATGGGAACACAAACCGGCCTGCGGCATCGATGACCTGGGTAGCCCCGGTAGTAACGGTGGCATGTGCTGCCGCGTCATCAGAAATCGCGTCGGTTGATAGATCGGCCATGGGACCATAGGCCACAATAAGCCCGTCTTTCACGCCCAGATAGGCATCGTCAAGGACGGGCAGATGAGCCATATCAGATCCGGCAACCGCTTTCACGCTGCCTTCCCTGACCTGCACCAAACCCTTGATATTCTTGATCAGGATATCCAAGTAGTGAGCAATTTGCGATTGCCCTGAAGGTACTACTTTCCGAACGATTCGACCTTATAATCCAGGTTCGTGCCAAACACGGGGAACGCGATCTTAAACATCACATACAGGCCACGGCCACCAATGGTTGGGCGGTAGCCAACCTCGCCGCCGTATGACCAGCTGAACATTCTGTTGAAGCGTCCTTCCATCCCGGCGCGGAAACCGATCATTTTAGTGTCGAGCACACTCACATCATATGTGTGTGTTCCGGCTGTAGGACTCTGCAGGTCTTCGTCGACATAAACGACGTCGTCAACGACCAGGCTAGGCGCAATCAGCGCATCGAGGTAAACCGTAAAAATCAGATCATCTATGCCTTCTTCAAACTTGTCGAAATTTACGGCCACGTTCTTGATCCACGTCATCGATCCCCCCACGTACAAGCCGCGTGAAGCCACGTTGCTGAACACGTCGAATGATTCCGTTTCACCATTTTTTACGATGGTACTTGGCAGGCCCACGCCCTCTTCGTTTTTAAGATCGGCGTTGGTAAGTCCTTGTTTTTCCAAAGCACGGCCAATGTCGGTCGAACTGTCCCAGAACACGCCACCTAAACGGGCACCGTAGATCTTCCGCACCTTGCAAGGGATCTCGGCATTGAGAGGCACACGGGCTGCCCACTTGTTGCCTTTGTAACTGTTCTTGTACAGGAACATTTTGGTCTTCGAGCTTTCCTCGAAATCCTTGATGTGGTACGTGGCCCCGAACTCGTAATAGTTATATACCTCCGCGTGATTGTCTACGTCACTCTTCTTGGTTGCCAAATCCCTGGCGAAGTCGTAAAACTGACGGCTGTAGGTCTTTCTGAAATGGGCGCGGAAATCGAACTTGTCCTTGTGATAATAGATTGCTTCGGCCCCATAGCCAGCATTAATGTTCGTAGCGAACATATCGGTATACAGGGGTATGAATCCGATAAACAGCTTGTTTACGGAGTAGGGCTCGTCGTAGAGTTCTTCGTAGGTTACGGCCGTTTTATCTTTCCGTTCACCCTGCGCAAAAAGGCCGGTCGTAAAGACCAGCAACGCAGCTAAGGCGCTAAAAAAACGATAAGTCATGACCCTTTATTAGGTGTTTACAAGTAAAGTTAATGAAAGTTGGGCGAATATTCAGTAACCCTGTATACGCCTGACCTCCCTCACGTAATACCTGGCCCGAAAAACGTCCCTTTAACTGGCGCGTTTCTGAACCAGGCGGCGCAGCTCTTCGAGCTCCACCATGCTCGACTCAACGAGCGCCTCTTTGCGCTTTCGCTCGGTTATGTCTTCGAACATCCCAAGCACGGCAACTACTTCCGCGTGCTTATTCAGAACCGGCACCTTGCTGGTAAGCACCCACGACTCCACGCCATCAGAGTTTATGTTTCGCTCTTCCAGGTCGAGCCTGGCCTTGCGGCTGTTCATAACGGCAACATCGTCGTCGCGATAGGCATCTCCGTGGTCTTTCCAAGGCATGTCGTAATCCGTCTTGCCGATAAGATCCTTGGGAGACTTTAGACCGGCCACATTGGCAAATATGCGATTACATCCCTGGAAGCGCAGATCCTTGTCTTTCCAGAACACCGCGCGTGGAATGTTGTCGATGATGGTCTGCATCGTTTCCTGATCGTCGCTGAGTTGTTCCAGCATTTGATTAATGCGATACGTATTGTAGGCAACCGTAATGAGGTCTGCGCAAGCCTTGAGGAACTCGATGTCCTCCTCGGTCCATTCCTTCTGATCGTGTTGTTGCTCGCAGTTGATTACACCTGCGATCTTACCCTCATTGAAATAAGGCACCTGCAACACTGATTGTATACCCATACTACGGTAGTATTCCACCGCAAGTTCGCGCGTGGCGGCATGCGCAAGTGCATCCTTGGCATTGATGGTTTCTTCGCTGGTGACCGCTTCAAAGTATCCTGGGTACGACCTCGCAGACAACTCTTGTCCCGACTCGAAAGAACCCTTGGTCTGAGAGTACAGTTTAGCGCAATGCATTTTCTTTTCGGCTCCTGAGTACTGCCAGATGCTGGCGCGGGAGGCGCCTAGCTGGCGCGTTATGGCAGTCGTGATCTTCTCGAGCGTTTCCTGCCACTTGCCGTCCTGTATATCTTTATTCTTTGTAAGCTCCACGATGAGCTGACGATTCTTGAGACTGATCTCGTTGCGTCTCTTCTCACCGTCCAGCATATTCTGGATGTGCTTCTCTTTGCGGCGCATCTCTTCCTGCGTGGCCTCCAGCTCTTCCATGTTCTGGCGCATTTCTTCTTCCTGCGCACGCATTTCCTCGGCCTGCTGTTGCGTCTTTTCCAACAATATGCGCGTGCTTTCGCTTACGCTTACTGCCGAAATAGTTGACGCTATGCTCTCCGTAAGCTTTTCGACTAACTCTACCTCGTGTTGTTCGAACTTTGCGAATGAGGCAAGTTCCAATACACCGAACATCTTGTCGTTTACTTTCAACGGAACAAGCAACAGGGAATTGGGCATTGACCCGCCCAGTCCGGACGTAATCGTAACATATTCTGACGGAACCTCCAACAAATAGATGCGTTCACCTTCGAGGTAGCACTGTCCCACAAGTCCTTCGCCGATGGCGATTCGCCTATTGAGATATTTCTTACGTTCGAATGCGTAACACGCTACGAGTTCCAGGAATTTTTCGCTTTCATTTTCATCATTGAAAATGAAGAGTCCACCCTGGTTGCTCTTGGTATACTTAACCACAAACTTGATGATGTTATCGTACAATTGGGTCTTCGAAGCATTGTTGACGCGCAGGATCTCTCCTATTTGTGCCAGTCCGGAGGTAGACCAATTGCGCTTGCGGTCGTCGTCGGCATTCTCACGCAGTTTATTGCGCATCGTGTGTAGCGCTTCACCTAATCCTGATTCGCGATCCAGCGTAACCTCTGCATTGTAATCGCCTGCCGAGATGGCCTCAATAAAACTCGAAAGTGATGCCACCGCTTTACTGGTTTCTGCCAGCCGGCTTTCTTGCTCCGATCGCATGTTTGTGCTGTCTGCCTGAAGGCGCCAGAGCCAAAAGGCTGCACCTCCTACTATCGCCAGCAGCATGATGCCTAACCACCAACCCATGCCTCCGTAGAAACTGGCGTCGCTATCGATCAAATCGGCTACATGTCCTTCAAGCTTGAGCATGGCGTTGTTAAACTCCGCATAGGGCGATTCTGCCAGGGCAATTTTCGGTGCAGGCGGAACAATGCCAGTACTGTCAGCAACCGGTTTAGGAGTACTTGCCAGGAGAGTTATAGATCCCTGGTTGCTTTCCGCTATCCGGTCGAGGTCAATGATTCCCTGTCTGATTAAGAGACGTGTTTCCTCAGTGAGGTACCGGCCCACGTTGCCCGTCGCAAGGGTATTGTCGTAGGCCGCCTGGAGTTGCGCCTTGTTGGCTTCCAATACACCCTGTACCTGTTCAACACCAACATTTGTGTCGCCTGTAAGATACTTGTGCAATTGCAAGGAAGTTTGGGCCACCTCTGAACGCGCGTTTTTGGCTACGGTTATCAGTGGCAGGCCGTGTCGTTGAGTTCCCAACAAACCTCGGTGCACATAGATTGTTGAAAAGACGATGAAAACTCCCAGTATCGCGAAACCGATAGTGAGTGTAAGCGTACGATTCTTCATGAGATTAAAAAGTGTTTTCGACTACCATAAAAGGTAGCTATTCGCGCAGACGAAACCGAAGTTGCGGTGGTTTTGGAAACCAGATCCATGTAATGAAGATGCTGGATTTAAAGTTTTCCGACGATTTCGGGGGTTCGGAACGCTGATCGGGATGGTCGAAAATAGGCCCGTAGGAGTATTAAAGAGGAAATCCAGTTAACCGCAAAGAGTCGCGGAGATTTATTTTGGTCAGGCGTACACGGATATCAGGATTCGTTCATTTAATAACGTCGTCTAAAATAGTTTTTCCGTGTGGATGGCTTGTAAAGAGCTCGCTGAGCGTGCGTCTCAACACTAAATGCGTCGAACTATTGAATGTCCGGACGCACGCTCAGCGAGCTCTTTACGAACGATCTATACAGGAAAAACTGTATTGAAATAACGTTATTAAATGAACGAAAAGGTGATATCAACGTACGCCTGACCAAAAATAAATCTCGGCGACTCTGCGTTAACTGGATTTTATCCGGCGGTCATTCCCTACCTCCTATGACGATATCCCTGTGCGGATTAGAAATTCCGCAAGACGTGTTTACTGGCGGTGAGTATCCGATCCAGCAATGCGCCGTCGATTGCCGTCGATATGAACATCGCTTCATATTGTGAAGGTGCCATATAAATACCCTGATTAAGCATGCCATTGAAATAACGAGCGAATAATGCCGTATCAGACGTGGTGGCCGTTGCAAAATCGGTAACCACTTTATCCGTAAAGAAGAGCGTAAACATCGAGCCAACCTGGTTGATCGTATAGTTCATACCGCTCTCGAAAATCTGTTTCTTCAATCCCTCAGCAAGCTTGTTCGTTGCCTGGTTGACCTGGGTATATACTTCCGGATGAGACTTCAGATAGCCCACCATCGTGAGTCCCGCCGCCATAGCCAGCGGATTACCCGACAACGTTCCAGCCTGATAAACCGGACCCACAGGCGACACGCATTCCATGATCTCGCGACGGCCTCCATATGCGCCAACAGGCAGCCCTCCGCCGATGATTTTCCCCATGGTCGTCATGTCGGGCTTCACGTCATAAAGCTCCTGGGCGCCACCCAAAGCGAGCCGGAAGCCCGTCATCACTTCATCAAATATCAGTACGATGCTGTGCTTGTCGCACAGCACGCGAAGGTCCTGCAGGTAGCCCGGCTGTGGTGGCACACAACCCATGTTGCCGACAACCGGCTCAAGTATGATGGCGGCGATCTGGTTCTGGTTGCTGTCGATCAGGCGGGCCACGGCTTCGGCATCGTTAAAGGGTGCGACCAAGGTGTCTGCTGCAGTGCCTTTCGTAACGCCTGGGCTATCCGGCGAGCCAAACGTCAGCGCGCCGCTGCCTGCCGCGATCAAAAAAGAATCGCCATGGCCATGATAGCAACCCTCCATCTTGATGATCTTATCGCGTCCCGTATATCCCCGCGCGACACGAATGGCCGACATGGTCGCCTCCGTACCCGAGTTCACCATACGTACACGCTCCACTGATGGAACGATTGAACAGATCAACTCCGCCATATCCACCTCACGCGACGTGGGGGCACCACAAGAAGAAGACCCG